>NZ_JADFUD010000095.1:0-22513 GCF_054820065.1 Bradyrhizobium sp. UFLA06-06 | reverse complement strand
GCCGAACTCGGGTGCGCGCTTGCTGCGCTCACACTCGCAGCAGCCACCGCCGCGCGCGCGGACGGCTGTCCCAAGCCGAGCGACGAAATCGCGACCGACCGGCCCGACGTCACCAATTCGAGTATCGTCGTGCCGGTCGGGAGCCTGCAGAACGAGAACGGCATCAACCTGACCGGCCGCAGCAGTGGCCGCAGCATCGACGGCAGCAACAGCCGCTGGCGGCTCGGAATCGCGCCCTGCCTCGAAGTGCTGGTCGACCTGCCGAGCTATGTCGGCACCGTGAAATCGCCCGGCGCGTCGGGCTTTTCCGACGTCGCGCCGGGGATCAAATGGCAGATCAGCCCGGTGCCGGGGAAAATCGATCTCTCGATCACGGCCGGCGCCGCGCTGCCGACCGGCGCGGCCGAAATCGCCGGGCGCGGCGCGCAGCCCTATATCCAATTGCCGTGGTCATGGGAGCTGCATGACGGCTGGGGCGTCAGCGGCATGTTCACGGAATTCTTCCGCCCCGCCGAGCCGACCGGCCGGCACATGTCGGAAGCGACCTTCGTGATCGAGAAAAAGTTGACCGAGCGGATCAGCGTGTTCACCGAATATGTCGGCGACTATCCGGACGGCGCGCGGCCGATCCAGCTCATCAACTCCGGCGGCCTGTACCAGATCACGCCGACCCAGCAGGTCGACTTCCATGTCGCGTTCGGGCTCAACCGCAACTCGCCGAACTACATCGTCGGCCTGGGCTATTCGTTCCGGGTCGACGGATTGTTCCGCTAGCCCACCTCCCCTTGAAAAGGGGAGGTCGCTTTGCTCGCCAGAGCAAAGCGGGTGGGGATCTGCTCTCTCCGCTTGCAGCGGAGCCTGTGGCTGACCCCCATCCCGACCTTCCCCCTTTCAGGGGAAGGAGAAGAGCTCAAGCCTCCGCTTCGCGCAGGCCGCTCAGCCACAGCGCCAGCAGCGTCCACACCGCGCCCGACAACAGATACGCACCGGCCGAGATCAGGCCGAAATGCGTCGCCAGCAAGAGCGCCGCGAGCGGCGCAAAGCCGGCACCGAACAGCCAGGCGAAATCCGAGGTCAGCGCCGAGGCCGTGTAGCGATAGTTGCGCGCGAAGCTCGAGGCGATCGCGCCCGACGACTGGCCGAACGACAGGCCGAGCAGCACGAAGCCGAGCACCATGTACACAGTTTCACCGAACGCGCCGGCATCGAGCAGCTGCGGGGCAAAGCCGCTGTAGACCGCGATCGCGACCGCAGACCCGAGCAGCAGCGGCTTGCGCCCGACGCGGTCGGCGATCATGCCGGAGGCGACGATCGCGACGACGCCGACCATGGCGCCGATCATCTCGATGATGAGGAAGCGCACCGGGCTTTCCTTGGTGAACAGGAACACCCAGGATAGCGGAAACACCGTGACCATGTGGAACAGCGCAAAGCTCGCCAGCGGCGCGAAGGCGCCGAGCAGGATGTTGCGGCCCTCCTGCGCGACGGTCTCGCCGACCCGCGCCGGCTCGAGATCGCGGCTTTCGAACAGCTCGGAATATTCATCCGTCGCCACCATGCGCAGCCGCGCGAACAGCGCCACCACGTTGATGGCGAAGGCGACGAAGAACGGATAGCGCCAGCCCCAGTCGAAGAAATCATCCGCCGAGAGGTTGCCGGCGAAGAAGGCGAACAGCGCGCTGGCCACGATCAGCCCGAGCGGCGCGCCGAGCTGCGGCACCATCGCGTACCAGCCGCGGCGATGCGCCGGCGAATTCATCGCGAGCAGCGAGGCAAGGCCGTCCCAGGCGCCGCCCCAGGCGATGCCCTGCAGCACGCGCGCGGCGGCCAGCAGCCAGATCGCAGCGACGCCGATCGTGTCGTAGCCGGGCAGGAAGGCGAGCGCGACCGTGGCGGTGCCGAGCAGGAACAGCGCGATGACGAGCTTGGCGCCCTTGCCGTGGCGGCGGTCGACCGCCATGAAGATCACGGTGCCGAGCGGTCGCGCGGCGAAGGCCAGCGCGAAGATGCCGAACGAATAGAGCGTGCCGGTCAGTTCATTGACGAACGGAAACACCAGCTTCGGAAACACGATGACCGAGGCGATCGCATAGACGAAGAAGTCGAAGAATTCCGACGTGCGTCCGATGATGACGCCGATGGCGATATCGCCGGGTTTCGCCTGCGCGTGACCTGATGCGGTCGGGGTGCCGTGAGCCATTGCTGGGGCTTGTGCCATCGCCGGAGAACCGTCCTTTGGAGCATGATCCGGGAAAGCGGAAACCGGTTTTCCCTCGCGACAAACGCGGGATGCGTTTGCGCGGAGATCATGCTCAAGCAAGAGATGAGGCCACGGGCGGAATTTGCCACGCGGTCCACCTCACCTTCTGACCCTCCATCTCGCAGTGCAACATTGGACAAATTGTCCAATGTGAACTTTGCTGCATCGCAGCTACCCCTTGGCCGAACTCATAAAATTCAAGTGGGGTGAGCCGTGCGCGCCTTGAAATTATTGGCCTTATTGCCGTTCGCGGCGCTCCTTGGCGGGTGCGATTTCGTCGTCCTGGCCCCTGCCGGCGACATTGCCGCCCAGCAGCGCGACCTCGTCGTCATCTCGACCGTCCTGATGCTCATCATCGTGCTTCCGGTGATGGCGCTGACCGTCTTCTTCGCCTGGCGCTACCGCCAGTCCAACGCCGCGGCCCCGTATGAGCCGGAGTGGGATCACTCCACCCAGCTCGAGCTCGTGATCTGGTCGGCGCCGCTGCTGATCATCATCTGCCTCGGCGCGCTGACCTGGATGGGCACGCACCTGCTCGATCCCTACCGCTCGCTCGGCCGCATCGCCGCCGACAAGCCGATCGAGAGCAAGGACGCCCCGCTCAATGTCGAGGTGGTCGCGCTCGACTGGAAATGGCTGTTCATCTACCCGGACTACGGCGTCGCCGCCGTCAACGAGCTCGCAGCTCCGGTCGACCGCCCAATCCGCTTCCGCATCACGGCGTCCTCCGTGATGAACTCGTTCTACATCCCCGCGCTTGCCGGCCAGATCTACGCCATGCCCGGCATGGAGACCAAGCTGCACGCGGTCGCCAACAAGGAAGGCACCTATCGCGGCTTCTCCGCCAATTACAGCGGCGCCGGCTTCTCCGGCATGCACTTCGAGTTCAAGAGCCTGTCGGCAACGGATTTCGACAAGTGGGTCGACAGCGCCAAGGCCAGTGCCAACATGCTCGGCCGCACCGACTATCTGCAGCTCGAGCGTCCGAGCCAGAACGATCCGGTCCGGCTCTACCGCTCGGTCGATCGCGATCTCTACAAGGCGATCCTCAACATGTGCGTCGAGCCCGGCAAGATGTGCATGAGCGAGATGATGGCGATCGACGCCAAGGGCGGCCTCGGCCGCGAAGGCCTCAACAACACGCTGCCGCTGACCTACGACAAATACGCCCGCCGCGGCGCGCCGCTCGGCTCTGAGCCGACCTTCGTCGCCGGCATCTGCTCGATGGACGAGATCAAGGACGCGCCGTCGCGCGAGGTCACCGCGCCGCTCGACCTGACGCCGCTACGCGGCTTCGGGCTGAAGCGGCCGCCGTTCTCGCCCGCGCATCCGTCGTCGACATCCTTGCTGCTCGGCCAGCGTCCGAAATCAGAGTCCTGAGGAGGACCGCATGAATCCCGATCTCGTCAAGATGGTCTTCGGCCGCCTCAATCTGGAAGCGCTGCCGTTCCATGAGCCGATCCTGGTCGGCACCTTCGCCGTGGTGGCGACCGGCGGCCTCGCGCTGTTTGCGATCGTCACCTATTTCCGGCTCTGGACCTATCTGTGGCGCGAGTGGTTCACCACCGTGGATCACAAGCGCATCGGCATCATGTACATGATCCTCGGCATCGTGATGCTGCTACGCGGCTTCGCGGACGCGCTGATGATGCGCCTGCAGCAGGCGATCGCATTCAACGGCTCCGACGGCTACCTCCCGGCCCATCACTACGACCAGATCTTCACCGCGCACGGCGTGATCATGATCTTCTTCGTGGCGATGCCGCTGGTCACCGGCCTGATGAACTATGTGGTGCCGCTGCAGATCGGTGCTCGCGACGTCTCCTTCCCGTTCCTCAACAATTTCAGCTTCTGGATGACGGTCGGCGGCGCCGTGCTGGTGATGATGTCGCTGTTCGTCGGCGAATTCGCCCGCACCGGCTGGCTCGCCTACCCGCCGCTGTCGAACATCGGCTACAGTCCCGACGTCGGCGTCGACTATTACATATGGGGACTGCAGGTCGCCGGCGTCGGTACGACGCTATCGGGCATCAACCTGATCTGCACCATCGTCAAGCTGCGCGCGCCGGGCATGACGATGATGAAGATGCCGGTGTTCACCTGGACCTCACTCTGCACCAACGTCCTGATCGTCGCCTCCTTCCCGGTGCTGACGGCGGTGCTGGCGCTGCTGTCGCTCGACCGTTACGTCGGCACCAACTTCTTCACGAACGACTTCGGCGGCAACCCGATGATGTACGTGAACCTGATCTGGATCTGGGGCCACCCCGAGGTCTACATCCTGGTGCTGCCGGCGTTCGGCATCTTCTCCGAGGTGACCGCGACGTTCTCCGGCAAGCGGCTGTTCGGCTACACCTCGATGGTCTACGCCACCGTCGTCATCACCATCCTGTCCTACCTGGTCTGGCTGCACCACTTCTTCACGATGGGCTCCGGCGCCAGCGTGAACTCGTTCTTCGGCATCACCACCATGATTATCTCGATCCCGACGGGCGCGAAGATGTTCAACTGGCTGTTCACGATGTATCGCGGCCGCATCCGCTTCGAGCTGCCGATGATGTGGACGATGGCGTTCATGCTGACCTTCGTGATCGGCGGCATGACCGGCGTGCTGCTGGCGGTGCCGCCGGCCGACTTCGTGCTGCATAACAGCCTGTTCCTGATCGCGCATTTCCACAACGTGATCATCGGCGGCGTGCTGTTCGGCCTGTTCGCCGGCATCAACTACTGGTTCCCGAAGGCGTTCGGCTTCAAGCTCGATCCGTTCTGGGGCAAGCTGTCGTTCTGGTTCTGGGTCTCGGGCTTCTACTTCGCCTTCATGCCGCTCTACGTGCTCGGCCTGATGGGCGTGACCCGAAGGCTCCGCGTGTTCGACGATCCGTCCTTGCAGATCTGGTTCATCATCGCGGGCTTCGGCGCGTTCCTGATCCTGCTCGGCATCGTGGCGATGCTGGTGCAGTTCGCGGTCAGCATTCTGCGCCGCGAGCAGCTGAAGGACACTACCGGCGATCCCTGGAACGCGCGGACGCTGGAATGGGCGACCTCCTCGCCGCCGCCGGACTACAACTTCGCCTTCACGCCCGTGGTGTACGACAACGACGCCTGGTGGGACATGAAGCGCCGCGGCTACAGGCGCCCGCTGACCGGCTTCAGGCCGATCCACATGCCGTCCAACACCGGCACCGGCATCATCCTCGCGGGACTTGCGACGGTGATGGGGTTCGGCCTGATCTGGTACATCTGGTGGCTCGCCGCCGTCAGCTTCGTTGCGCTGCTCGCGGTCGCGATCGGCCACACCTTCAACTATCACCGCGACTTCCACATCCCGGCGGATGAGGTGGTGCGGGCCGAAGAGGCGCGGACACGCGTGCTCGCCGCGGGAGCCCAGACATGAGCGTTGCAATCATAACCACACAGGACTCCGAGCCGGTCTTCCACGTCATCGACGAGCATGATCATCCGGAAGGCGCCAGCACCATGCTGGGCTTCTGGATCTACCTGATGAGCGATTGCCTCATCTTCGCGATGCTGTTTGCGACCTATGGCGTGCTCGGCGGAAACTATGCCGCTGGCCCGGCGCCGAAGGATCTGTTCGACCTCAAGCTGGTCGCGCTCAACACCACGATGCTGCTGCTCTCCTCGATCACCTATGGCTTCGCCATGCTGACGATGGAGAAATCGAGGATCGGCGCGACGCAAGCCTGGCTCGCCATCACCGGGCTG
This sequence comes from Bradyrhizobium sp. UFLA06-06, assembly GCF_054820065.1. NCBI lineage: Bacteria > Pseudomonadati > Pseudomonadota > Alphaproteobacteria > Hyphomicrobiales > Nitrobacteraceae > Bradyrhizobium > Bradyrhizobium sp. UFLA06-06. Next base: position 16,530 of record NZ_JADFUD010000095.1, on the reverse strand, counting down.
TTCGGCCTCGCCTTCCTCGGCATCGAGCTCACCGAGTTCGCGCACATGATCCACGAGGGCGCGACGCCGCAGCGCAGCGCCTTCCTGTCGTCGTTCTTCACGCTGGTCGGCACCCACGGCCTGCACGTCACCTTCGGCCTGGTCTGGCTGGTGACGCTGATGGTGCAGACCGCGCGCTTCGGCCTCACCGAAGCCAACCGGCGCCGGCTGATGTGCCTCTCGATGTTCTGGCACTTCCTCGACGTGGTCTGGATCGGCGTCTTCACCTTCGTCTATCTCCTGGGAATGCTGCGATGACAAAAGAAGCTCACGCTCTCGAAGCCAACGCCGGCGGGCACGGCCACGACGCTCACGGCGGGGCATCCCATGGCTCGCTGCAGAGTTATCTGATCGGCTTCGGCCTGTCGGTCATCCTCACCGCGGTGCCGTTCTGGCTGGTGATGACGGGTGCCATCGCCGACAAGCAGGTCACCGCGCTGATCGTGCTGGTGCTCGCCGCGGTGCAGATCGTCGTGCACATGGTGTACTTCCTGCACATGAACACGCGGTCCGAGAACGGCTGGACCATGATGGCGATGATCTTCACCGTGGTCATGGTGGTGATCGCGCTGACCGGCTCGCTGTGGGTCATGCATCACCTCAACATCAACATGATGCCGCTGCACGACATGAGCCAGATGCCGTGACGATGCGGAGCGCCGTAGGCCCCTCTTCACCTCTCCCGCTTGCGGGGGAGCATAGGCCGCCTTTGGCGGCCGTCCTTGAAGGACGCCGAAGCAAAGCTTCGGCTATGACGCGCACAGCGCGTGGCGGGTGGGGGCTCTCTCCACATAATGACCCTTCCGACTCGCGGCGACACCCCCACCCCAACCCTCCCCCGCAAGCGGGAGCGGGGGCGCAGTCCCGACGAGGCGGCGCCTCAGCTCTCCGTCGTTGCACACTGCTCACGCTCGGCATGCTGGGCGTGGTGCTGCTGGGCGCGCTCGGCGTCTGGCAGGTCGAACGCAGGAGCTGGAAGCTGGCGCTGATCGAACGGGTCGAGCAGCGCATGCATGCGGCGCCGGTCGCGCCGCCGCCCCCATCGTCATGGCCGGCCGTCACGGCCGCGAGCGATGAATACCGCCGGGTCACCGTACGCGGCACGTTCCTCAACGGCGATGAAACGCTGGTGCAGGCCGTCACGGCCGAGGGCCCCGGCTTCTGGGTGCTGACCCCGCTGCAAGCCGCTGACGGAACCACTGTGCTGGTCAACCGCGGCTTTGTTCCCGCTGATAAACGCGATCCCGCGACACGGCGCGATGGCGAGCCGCAAGGCCCTGTCAGCGTCACCGGGCTGTTGCGGATGTCGGAGCCGAAGGGCGGATTCCTGCGCAGCAACGACGCTTCGGCCGGCCGCTGGTATTCCCGCGACGTCGCCGCGATCGCTGCCGCGCACGGGTTGTCGCATGTAGCTCCCTTCTTCATCGACGCCGATGCGACGCCAAATCCGGGCGGCGCCCCGGTCGGCGGACTCACGATCGTGCGGTTTCCGAACAACCATCTGATTTACGCGCTGACATGGTTCGCACTGGCCTTTATGCTGGCGGGCGCGCTCCTGCGCGTCATCAGCGGCAGGAGCCGCGCCGGCGCCTCCGATCCAAGGTGGGGCTCACGGCGCGCCGCCGTGCGCCGCTTGATCGGCGCAGCCCGCAATCTGTCTCGCGACACAGGCCCAGATGCTCGAGCGCACATCGGATCTGCATGACGACAAGGCCGCGACCGGCACGGCGGTGATGGCGTCCGCCGCGGGCGCGGCTGCCGGCATGCCGTTCGATCTCGCCGCGCCCGCCGACATCGCGACCAATCGCAAGAACATGGCCCTCCTGGTCCAGCTGCGCTGGATCGCCGTGATCGGCCAGATCGCCACCATCGGCTTCGTGCAGTTCTGGATGGGCGTCGCGCTGCCGCTGCTGCCCTTGGCTGCGGTGATCTCAGGGCTGGTGGCACTCAATATCGTCAGCCTGCTGTGGCTGCGCTACCGCGCCGACATCAACAACCGCGAGCTGCTGGTCGCGCTGGCGCTCGACGTCGCGGCGCTGACCGCCCTGCTCTATCTCAGCGGCGGCGCCACCAACCCGTTCACCTCGCTCTATCTGCTGCAGGTGACGCTTGGCGCGGTGCTGCTGGATGCGCCCTCGACCTGGTCGCTGGTGGCGCTGGTCTGCATGAACTTCGCCTGGCTGACCAGCTATTACCGGCCGCTGGAGCTGCCGCAGCAAGGCTTCGCCGATGCCTTCAACCTCTATATCGCCGGCACCTTCATCGGCCTCGTGCTCGACGCCGTGCTGCTCGTGGTGTTCATGACCCGGATCAACCGCAATCTGCGCGACCGCGACCTGCGCCTCGCGGCGCTGCGCCAGCACGCCGCCGAGCAGGATCACATCGTCCGGATCGGCCTCCTGGCCTCCGGCGCCGCGCATGAGCTCGGCACGCCGCTCGCCTCGCTCTCGGTCATCCTGGGCGACTGGCGCCGGATGCCCGCACTCGCCTCCGATCCTGAAATGTCGCAGGACCTCGGCGAGATGGAGATCTCGGTGCAGCGCTGCAAGTCGATCGTCACGGGCATCCTGCTCTCGGCCGGCGAAGCCCGCGGCGAAGGCTCCTCGCCGACCACGGTCGCGGCGTTCCTGACCGCATTGGTGGAGGAATGGCGGACGACGCGGCCGTCGGCCACGCTGTATTTCCGCAACGCCTTCGGCGCCGATCTCGCGATCGTATCCGACATCGCGCTCAAGCAGGCGATCTTCAACGTGCTCGACAACGCCGCCGAGGTCTCGCGCGACTGGATCGAGCTGACCGCCGAGCGCAATGCCGACCGCCTGGTGCTGTCGGTGACCGATCGCGGCCCGGGTTTCTCGCGCGAGATGCTGGCGCATATCGGCAAGCCGTATCAATCGACCAAGGGCAGCCCCGGCAGCGGCCTCGGCCTGTTCCTGGTGGTCAACGTCGTGCGCAAGCTGGGCGGCGTGGTGACGGCGCGCAACCGGCCGGACATCGGCGCCGCGGTCAAGCTCGAGCTGCCGCTCTCGACGCTCGCGATCGGAGACCATCTTGACGGATGAACGCCAGCTCCTGATCGTCGAGGACGACGCCGGCTTTGCTCGCACGCTGAAACGCTCGTTCGAGCGCCGCGGCTATGATGTGGCGGTGTCGGCCTCGCTCGACGAGGTCCGCCAGCTGCTGGAGCAGCAGTCACCTGGTTATGCAGTGGTCGACCTGAAGCTCGCCGGCGGTGCATCGGGGCTTGCCTGCGTCGAGGCGCTGCACGCGCACGACCCCGAGATGCTGATCGTCGTGCTGACCGGGTTCGCCAGCATCGCGACCGCGGTCGAGGCGATCAAGCTCGGTGCCTGCCACTATCTGGCCAAGCCGTCGAACACCGACGACATCGAGGCCGCGTTCCTTAAAGCGCAAGGCAACGCCGCCATCGAGGTCGGCGCGCGGCCGACCTCGATCAAGACGCTGGAATGGGAGCGCATCCACCAGACCCTGATCGAGACCGATTTCAATATCTCCGAAGCCGCCCGCCGGCTCGGCATGCACCGCCGGACATTGGCACGCAAGCTCGAGAAGCAGCGGGTGAAGTAGGCGATAGAGCCGGATGACGCCGACGACATCCGCGAATGCGCGCCTGCCTCTTGCTTTGTCACGACATCGCGGCAACATCCGCCGCAGTGTCAATGTACTCCTGAAAGCGGACCGCCTTCCCGTCACGGTACTTGAAAACGTGGGCCCATTCGTTCGTTACAGTCTTGCCTGTTTTCTTTGCCCGCGCCGTGAGTGTACCCAGGACCACGACGGTGTCGCCCTGCTCAATCATCTCACGCGGTGCGAACTCGCTGAATTCCAGATTCTCGCCAACCTGGACGAAGAAGTTTGCAATCTGCTGCTTTCCCTTGAAGGTCCCGGCCCAAGGCAGTTTGTCCTGGGGACCCGGGGTTATCCACGTGCAGTCGTCATCGATCAGATCCCTCATGAGCGCCGGAATGTCACCACGTTGAAAGGCCTCATAACCCTTCCTGGTTGCCTCAACATTGGATGTCATCGGATTTCTCCTCGCTGCAAATTGATGGGGTCAATTTAATGTCGATCAAATAACGGCAGGGCGGTCAGCATAGCACGCCGCGCTCCGGTTGCCGTCGTCATCCATGAAGCAAGACAGGACGATACTGGTCAGGATCGTTTACGTAGCTTCGAGCGTCGTTGCGGCTCGCTTCGCTGCCAGTGTATAGCGACGGCATGAGTAATGCCGACAAGGTCTTCCAACCCGGCCCTGACAATGCCGACGATGCGGCCATGATCGCGGCGGCGATCCGCTGCACCGACGATTTCACCGACCGCTTCAATGCTCGCGATCTCGCCGGCACGGACGCGCTGCTGCACTTCCCGCACGTCATTCTGTCCGGCGAGCAGCTCGTGATCTGGGAAGGCCCGGGCCAGCTGCCGCCGTCGTTCTTCGACAATCTGGCGCGCACCACGGGATGGGCGAAGAGCACCTATCAGCGCAAGGAGCCGGTGCTGGTCAGTCCGCGCAAGGTTCACCTCCTGGTCGAATACAGCCGCGACCGCGCCGATGGATCGATCATCACTCGGCACCGCAATCTATGGATTGTGACCTCCGAGAACCGCCGCTGGGGCATCAAGCAGCGCTCGAATTGAGCACGCGGCGCGGCAGCATCAACGGCGTCGCCGACGGGCTACCGCCGAGCCAGGAAGGCCCCCAGCAAGAATGCAACGGCAAGTGATTGAAGCGGAGCCGCCCTGGCCGCCTCACTCAAGTGATGCAGCCACCGATCTTGCTGCGGCAAAGGTTCGAATACGCCGCGCTCAGCCATCTGACGGATCGCCTCTGACGCCTGTTCTATGCGTTGTTCAGGGCTGGCAGCGGAAGCAATGGGGTTTTCGTTAGCCATCGGACGAACGGGCCTTCTGTATCAACGCTAACGTCCCTCGATTGCGGACTGTTCCTCGACTCCTTCAGTAAGCGATGCGCTCAGTCATTCCCGAAGAAATTCGCGAACGGACGAGGCGGGGAGTCGTCGCTTTCGGACGCCATGATCGGCGCTTCGCGGCGTTGTGCCTGCTCCAAGAGCACCGGAGCTTCGCGGCGTTGCTCGCCTTGCTCGATGCGCCGCTGTTGACGCTTCGCCTGCTCGGTCGCGACGCGCTTCGCCTTGCGTTCGGCGTAGCGCTTACGCCGCTCCTTTTCTGCAATGTCAGATTTTCTCGTGTCGACCACGTCTGCCTGCTTCTCGACAGGCGCTTGTACGTCCTTGACTGGCTCCGGTGGTGAGGCTGCGTCTGGCGTGGCGGGCTCTCGTTGGGTGGCAGGCTGCGGTGGCTGCGCGGCTTCTGCCGTGGATGGCAGGATAACGCGCGCTGGTTCCGCAGGCGCTGGCGAAGAGACGCGCGCGGGGGCGCCGGCAGAATCCTTAAGCGCCGAATTCGCCATGAACAGTCCACCACCGAACCCAGCGCCTAGGATAATAAAAGTTGTTCCAACGCCTGCGAAAAAAATGCCTGCCTTTGATGTCATGGTCCGCTCTCCTCATTGGCGAGCGAACGCGCGAAAGTTACCGGCGTTCCGTTTCGGGATAACTCGGCAACGAGTGCCGCTGGTCCAAGAGTCCAGCGGCGCGGACAGTTTGGAGTAGCGATCTGCCCGGGCGAAGGTCGCAGTCGTGGGACTGCAACTTGCGGAGAGCCTGCACCCTCACCCGGATTGCATTTGCCGAGGTAAGCGTGCCCCACGGACACGCCGCCAAGGCAAAAAGCCCGGTCTTGCGACCGGGCTTTTGTTTTCAATCCGTCGAACCCTTTCAGGCGGCTTCGTCCTCGACGGCGGTATCGTCGCCATCGTTGTCGAGATCCTCACCGTCGGCCTCGCCCTCGGCGTCGCCTTCAGCGGACTCGGCCTTGGCGCCGCGGCGCGGGCTCTTGGCGAGTTGGCCTTCGATCTCCTTGATCGCCTCGGTCTCGGTCGAGTGCTGCACGACCGCGATCTCGCGCGACAGACGGTCGAGCGCCGCTTCATAGAGCTGGCGTTCGCTGTAGGACTGCTCGGGCTGCGATTCCGAACGATAGAGGTCGCGGACCACCTCGGCGATCGCGACGATGTCGCCCGAGTTGATCTTCGCTTCATATTCCTGGGCGCGGCGCGACCACATGGTGCGCTTGACGCGGGCGCGGCCCTTCAGCGTCTCCAGCGCCTTCTTGACCAGCGCCGGCTCCGACAGCTTGCGCATGCCGACATTGGCGACCTTCGCCGTCGGGACGCGCAGCGTCATCTTGTCCTTCATGAAATTGATCACGAACAGCTCGAGCTTGGCGCCCGCGATCTCCTGCTCCTCGATCGCCAGGATCTGGCCGACGCCGTGAGCGGGATAGACCACGAATTCGTTGGCCTTGAAGCCCTGGCGCTGGGTCACGACCTTCTTCGGCTCCTCGACGCGCGGCGCGGCGGCCGGCTTGGCGGCGGCCTTCGGAGCAGCGGCGGGGACGGCAGCCTTCGGGGCGGCCGGCTTCGGCGCAGCAGCCGTCTTGGTCGCGGCAGGCTTGGGGGCGACCTTGGCAGCAGCGGGCTTCGCAGCTGCCGCTTTCGCGGCAGTCTTGGCAGTCTTTTCTGGCATCACGCTTCTTTTGTTCTTTGAGGACTTTGCAGCCGCCGCCTTCTTGGCGCCCTTCACAGACGCCTTGGCACGGCCCTTGGTTGCGCTGCGAGCAACGACAGCGGCTTTTTTCGTCGTCTTTGAAGCACTCTTTTTACGCGTTTTCTGTGACACAGCCTGCGCGCGGAAACTGCCACGCCCCTGTTCGAGTTTGCGGGAACCTCGAAGCCACAAGGTACGCATGGCAGGGGGTTCTTGGCCTGTAATGTGTCAGATATAGCACATTTTCCGCAAAAATCAATGGTTTACGCCCGATTCCGGGCATAACAGGGGCCGTTCAGGTCATATGTCCGTCATTAGGGTTAAATCGGCGGCTTAACGGAGGGCCGCGGCGGACCGACGTCCACCCTTACCGTGGTAATCTCTGGCGAATCAGTCGCCGCTGCCCGGATTCGGAGAAAAATATTTCTCGAACTTGCCTTCCTTGCCTTCCCACTCCTTGGCGTCTTCGGGCGAGTCCTTCTTCTGGGTGATGTTCGGCCAGCTCTTGGCGTAGTCGCGGTTGACCTCGAGCCACTTCTCCAGCCCCGGCTCGGTGTCCGGCTTGATGGCGTCCGCCGGGCATTCCGGCTCGCACACGCCGCAATCGATGCATTCGTCAGGATGGATGACCAGCATGTTCTCGCCCTCGTAGAAGCAATCGACGGGGCAGACCTCGACGCAGTCGGTATATTTGCACTTGATGCAGGCTTCAGTGACGACGTAGGTCATCCAAAACTCCGGAACGATCGATTTTTCTGGGGTTGCGTAGCGCAGGAATACCGGGGCCGCAAGGGAAGCGGCCCTCGAAAAACGCCAGTATTCTCACGCTCCTGCCACCCAAATTGAGATAGCAAGCGCTAGATAACTACTCCTTACCGGCCTGCAAATCCTCGTACAGCACGCGCGCCGAGCTGGCATCGCCGCGCCGCTCGGCAAAGCCTGTCACCTTCAGCACGCGGACGCTGTTGTCGAGCGCGACGGTGACGACATCACCGGCCTTCACCGCATGGCCCGGCGATTTCTCGCGCGTGCCATTGATGCGGACATGACCTGACGCGACGAGTTCAGCCGCGCTGGTGCGGGCCTTCACCAGGCGCGCATGCCACAGCCATTTGTCGAGGCGCTGTCGATCCAAACTAGACCAAGCGTTAAAACCAAGGGTTGGACTATTCCTTCCGGCCCGCGAGCTGCTCTTTCAGGGCAGCGAGCTTGGCGAATGGCGAATTCGGATCGATCGGCCGGTCGCGCTCGCGCGGCGCACTCGAGGCGTAGGGCCGATGCGACGGGCCGCCCTCGCGCTTGTCGCGGCCGCCCTTGCCGAAATCGCGGCCGCCGCGGTCACGATCGCCGCGCTCGCCCTTGCGGTCGCCACCGAACTTGTTGTCGCGGCGACGCTCATTGTCGCGATCGCGACCTTTGCCTTCGAAGCGCTCGCGGCGCTGGCCCTTGTCGTCCCGGTTGTCGCGGGCCTGCGCGCCCTCGGCGGGCGCCGCAGCCGGATCCGCGGGCGCACCCGGACGCGGCGTGCGGAAATCCTGATGACGGCGCGGACGGCGATGATGTTCGCGCTTGTTGTCGCCCTCACCGCCGCCTTCAGCGGCCTGCGCGCCCTCGGCAGGCTTGCCCTGATGACGGCCGCGGTTGCGATCATGGCCGCGATGGTGCGGACGGCGCTCGTCGGAACGGCCACCGGGACGCCAGACTTCGACCAGCTGCGGCTCGGCCGGCGTCTCCGCGGTGGCGGGAGCGGCTTCAGCCGGTGCTGCCTCGGCACCCGCGGTCTCCGCGGCCGCCTCAGTGGCGGTCTCGGACGGCGTCTCTGCAGTGGCTTCCGCGGCAGGCGCGGGCTCGGATGCCGTTTCCGCAGCGGGCGCCTCAGCAGCGGGCTCTTCGGCGACAGCGGCGGGCTCCGCGGCAACTTCCGCCACGGGCTCTGGCTTGGTCTCGACGACGACCGGCGTCGCCTCGCTGGACACCACCTCGGCAAAGCCGACATCGGGCAGCAGCGCGGCCGATGGTGCGGGATCGCCGGACACCGGCTGATCCGTGGCAGCTTCCGGCGCATCGGCCACAACTTCGGCAGTGGCACCGACCGGCGCATCCACGGCAGCGTCAGAGGTCGCCTCGACCGGCGGCGTCTCGGCGGCAACCGTCTCGGTGGTCTCGGCCACGGTCTCCGTGGTCTCGGCGACGGCCTCCGTGGTCTCTGCCGGTGTGGCCTCAACGGGCTTCGGCGGCAGCGGCGGACGGCGGTCCATGCGGTAGCCGAGCGCGCGCAGGATCGAGGCAAAGTCCTCGCCGGCGGAGCCGGTCAGCGAGGTCATCGCCTGCGTCACGACAAAGCCGCGGCCGTCGAACGCGCCCGCAGGCTTCTCGCCCGGCGAGGTTTCGCGCCAGGCCAAAGCGGGGCGGATCAGATCGGCGAGCCGCTCCAGGATGTCGACGCGCACCGCGCGCTCGCCGCACTGGCGATAGCCGAGCACGCGATAGGCATCGCGGGCGAGCTGCTTGTCGACCGGGAACGAGGTGCGGCCGCTACTCGCCAGATGCTGCACATTCGACAGCGCCGCCATGTCGACATTGCTCTGCTTTTCGGCCCACAGCAGCGAGGCCAGCGAGCGCGCCGCGGGCTTCAGCAGCTGCGGGAAATAGATGTGGTAGGCGCCGAACCGCACGCCGTATTTGCGCAAGGCCGCGCGCGAGGGCTGGTCGAGATCCTTCATCTCGGCCGCGATCTTGGCGCGCTCGAGCACGCCGAGCGCCTCGACCAGCTGGAAGGCGATGCCGCGGGCGATGCCCTGCAGGTCCTCGGCTTTGGACAGCTCGAACAGCGGCCCGAGCAGCTTCTCGATATGCGTCTTGAGCCAGAGATCGAGCCGGGTCTGCACCGCTTCGCGCGAGGCGCCGGTCAGCCGCTCGTCGGAGATGATCCGCAGCCGCGGATGCAGCGCGTCGTCGGCGGCGACCAGCTTGGCGACCGCATCGCCGGTCCAGCGGATGGTGCCGTCGGAGGTCAGCACGAACTGCTCGTCGGGGGCGGCGCCCAGTTTCTCGGCACGCGCATCGATCTCGCGCGCCAGCACCTGCTGGGCGGCGGCTTGCAGCGCCTTGGCGTCGCTGCCGGCCTCGGCCGCATCAGGTGCGAAGGTGAAACCATCGAGCCGGCCGATCACGTGGCCTTCCACGATCACTTCACCGGTCTTGCCAATTTCCGTATTCAAAACTGAGTTCTCCCGCAGGCGGCGCATCAATACACTGGTCCGCCTGTCAACGAAACGCTCCGTGAGCCGTTCATGCAGCGCATCGGATAATTTATTTTCGAGCTCGCGCGTGATCCCCTGCCAGTGGTCCGGGTCGTAAAGCCAGTCCGGCCGGTTGGCAACAAAGGTCCAGGTCCTGATCTGCGCGATCCGGCCCGATAGCGTGTCGATATCGCCATCGGTCCGGTTGGCCTGGTCGACCTGGGCGGCAAACCATGCGTCAGGGATACGCCCCTTTTGCATCAGGAAGCCATACAGCGTGGTCACGAGTTCGGCATGGGCGGCCGGCGACAGCTTTCGATAGTCCGGAACCTGGCAGGCCTCCCACAGCCGCTCCACCGCTTTAGCCCCATGCGCCAATTCGCGCACCTCGGCGTCGCGCGCGACATGCTCGAGCACCCGCAGGTCCTCGGCCACCGGGGCCCGCGTCAGTGCCTCATGATTGGGCGTCAGCGCCAGCGACACCTGCAACGCGCCGAGCGAGGCGAAATCGAGCTTGGCGTTGCGCCATTGCAGCACCTTGACGGCATCGAAGGTGTGGTTCTGCAGCGCGTTGACGAGCTCCGGCTCGAACGGCGCGCAGCGCCCGGTGGTGCCGAAGGTGCCGTTGCGCGTCGCGCGGCCGGCGCGACCGGCGATCTGCGCGAATTCGGCCGGCGTCAGGCGGCGGAACTGGTAGCCGTCATACTTGCGGTCGGAGGCAAAGGCGACGTGATCGACGTCGAGATTGAGCCCCATGCCGACCGCGTCGGTGGCGACGAGATAATCGACGTCGCCGTTCTGGAACATCGCGACCTGCGCATTGCGCGTGCGGGGCGACAGGGAGCCAAGCACCACGGCAGCGCCGCCATGCTGGCGACGGATCAATTCGGCGACCGCGTAGACCTCGTCCGCCGAGAACGCGACAATTGCTGTTCTACGCGGCTGCCGCGTGATCTTGCGGTCGCCGGCGAATTCGAGCTGCGACAGCCGCGGCCGCGTGATGATCGAGGCACCCGGCAGCAGCCGCTCGATCATCGGCCGCATTGTTGCCGCGCCCAGCAGCAGCGTCTCGTCGCGGCCGCGGCGATTGAGGATGCGATCGGTGAACACATGCCCGCGCTCGAGATCGGCGGCGATCTGGATCTCGTCGACCGCGAGAAAGGATACATCGAGATCCCGCGGCATCGCCTCGACGGTCGAGACCCAGAAGCGCGGCGCCTTCGGCTTGATCTTCTCCTCGCCCGTGACCAGCGCGACGTTGTCGACACCGGCGCGATCCGCGATCTTGTTGTAGACCTCGCGCGCCAAGAGCCGCAGCGGCAGCCCGATCAGGCCGGACGAATGCGCCAGCATGCGCTCGATGGCCAGATGCGTCTTGCCGGTGTTGGTCGGCCCGAGCACCGCGGTGACGCCTGCACCGGGCACGCGGTCATTTCCGAACGAATTTGAGAAAGCCATATTTTGCAGGTGTTTCTTGAATTTGTTGGGGCGCTCTCTGATCCGTCATCCCCGGTACAACGGCGAATTCGCCGTTGTACCTGCGAGGAGCGCGTCAGCGCGTCTCGAAGGATGCATGGCCGAGATCGACCCGTTTGCGGCGATCTTGATGAGACAGCAGGGCCGTCGCCCTTCGAGACGGCCGCTGCGCGGCCTCCTCAGGGTGACGGTGAGGGATTGACGCTCTGGTCTTCACTCCTTCACGCGTCCTTTCGCAAAATCTGTCTCACAATGCGACGCTTTCCGCGCCCGGCTTAAGCTCTGGAACGAGTCTAGAACGAATCGCGGCCGAATCGCTGACTCGATTTGGGACCTGAAACGTTCACCGCAACATCTCGGGTAGGCTGACGGCGGCGGCACTAGATCAAGTTTGAGAGGGCTCCACAAGCACAGGATATGCGGACTGAATTCCTTAAGTTCCAGGGGTAACCGAGTCGAATCAGAAGCGGGCAAGAGTCAACTGGATTCCGGTGACGTTCGTTGCATGGCGCAGGGCAATCACCCTCTCAATCCCGTCATCCTGAGGAGCGCGTAGCGCGTCTCGAAGGATGCACGGCCCGGCTGGTGGCGTCGCCCTTCGAGACGGCCGCTTCGCGGCCTCCTCAGGGTGACGGTCTGGCTACCGCGTAGCCCGCATGAGCGAAGCGATATGCGGGACGACTGTCCCCGGATAGCGCTTCGCTTATCCGGGCTACGACAGGGGTTACTGCGTCTTCGCCACGCGCGGCGGCGCGGCTGTCGTCACGAACGAGGTGGCTTCCAGCATGGCCTGGCCGAGCGGGGTCGGGATCGTCATGCGGAACGGCACCAGCAGGCGGGTGCCGGCGATCGGCACGAAGGCGATCTCGATGTTGCGCTGGGCGGCGAGGTATTTGATCACGGGGCGATCCGGGATGTAGCCCGAGATCGGCACGAAATAGAGCGCACAGACCAGCGCCGGGCCGTGATAGCCGCGCTCGGCCTTGACGATCTCGACCCGCTTGAAATCGAGCTTGAGGTCGTAGCGCATGCGGCCGTCGAAGATGCCGGCGCCGCTGCGGCAGATATCCGGGCTCATCAATTCGGCATTGCCGGGGGCGCGCAGGAACGAGCCGGTCATCGGATCGAACACGTTCTTCTTCTGCGCGTCGGTCACCGGCAGGCGGTCGGCATCGACCGGCGGCTCCGGCTCGATCGCGGATTCCTTGATGCCGCCATTGGCCAGCACCATCCGGATCGTCTCCGACTTCTTCGAGGTGGTGGTGGTCGCGGTGTAGGAGGAGGCGGCCAGCGCGCCGTTGACGACGCGGCCCTGCGAGGCGCCCGCGCCGGAGCCGCCGGAAAACGCCTTCAGCAGGCCCGCGGTGCCGCCCTGGGCCGAGGCCGAGAAGGTGTCGTCGCCGATTTCGATGGTCCAGCTGCCCTTGCCGACCGGGATACCGGCCAGGGTCGCCTCATACTGGGCGTCGAGCCGACCCTGCGCGCTGGCGCGCTCGGCGCAGAACAGCAGCAATGCGCCCGCGCACAGGCCGAGCAGCCGGCCGAGCGGGGGCAAAATGGCAATGGCGGTGGTCACTTAACCTACCTGACGGTCCTGCTATCGGCGCTCTATCCGTTGTCCATTTCGGCGTTCAATTCGGCCGGACAACAAGGCGCATCTTGTATGGAACCTAGACTTGCAGCCGAATACGCCCTTTATATGGTTGCCATATCCGCCGTTAAGTGGCTGGAAGACCTTATGAACCGGCAATTCCGGTGCCCCGCATGCGGCGATATAATCTTGACGCTCGGGTATTCTCCCCCTATACACCCGCGGTTCCTGGAAAATGGACGCGAATTCAAAACCCCCGCGCGGGCCGTGTGATTGCACGCCCTTCGAGCGGCGGGGATGCAATAAGGATTTTGTAAGATGTCCCGGCGCTGCGAACTGACGGCCAAGGGCCCCCAGACGGGCCACAAGGTGAGCCACTCGAACATCAAGACCAAGCGGCGCTTCCTGCCGAACCTGGCCAACATCACCTTCATCTCCGAAGCGCTCGGCCGCAACGTGCGCCTGCGCGTCTCGACCAACGCGCTGAAGAGCGTCGACCACAATGGCGGCCTCGATGCCTACCTGCTCAAGGCCAAGGCCGACGTGCTCTCGCCCCGCGCTTTGGATCTCAAGCGCGCGATCGAGAAGAAGGTCGGCAAGCCGGCGCCGGTGAAGAAGGCGAGCTGAGCTAGCGGCGAACGCGGAGCTCGCGGAGAGAGTTTTGAACGGCCGGGTCGATGACCCGGCCGTTTTTGTTTTGGGAAGATCGTCTCGTTCACCTCTCAGGCGCATCCCTCGCGGAATCATCCGAGAGCGAGCATTTCAATTTGCGATAGTGCAGTGCTTGGACAGGTTGTCGAGGCAATCGCAGGGAGCCGATACATCGCAGCAATCGCGTCTGAGTTCACCCTGAGCTCGGGACCCATGGGTGCGTGCGTGCTGGCACCCGGCGTTCCCTTCGCCCTCTGCCGACAAGCGAAGCTGCCGCAAAGCTCAGGCCGATCGCGCCGCGAGACTACGCGCGCGCAGCCTCTCCTGCTGTCTGACAGGTGAATCGATCCGACCGACGCGCGCACGCGCGCGTGAGTAGCGAGTGGATTGTTCTTTTCGTGATTGCGCACGGAGCAAAACAATCCATCGTACAGCGCCAAGAGAGATGGATTGCTTCCGCCTTCGCCAAGGCTTCGGCGGACAAGTCGTCGCTTCGCTCCTCGCAATGACGGCGTCGCCAATGACTACGACAGTCCGCTGACAGCTGCCGCCAATGACAGCGGTATCATCTCTTCCATCACGCGCACATCACACGAGTCTTCTGCTTGATGCATCGAGAGTGCGTGAAGAAATGCTTAACGCAGGCGCCCCGACCCACAAAGAAAGCCTATAAATAAAGGCAAAAGCGGCTTCTCGCGTGGACTTGTCGCGCCGCAGCCTTGGCGAAGGCGGACGTTAATCACAACATCGCTGCGCATCATCACGAGCGCATGAGGCGCATGCAAAACGCCACGATCTCTTCCAGATATTAGTGTGCAAACAAGCCGTCCGACACGCATGCGATTCGACGCGGTACGCCGCATCGTCTCGAAGACCGTGAGGGACATCACGGCCAGCACAACTGATTGTGAGGCAGGTGCGCCGCACTCTTGGGAAGAAGCCTGGCCGTTCTTATGTCACGTCCAAAGAACGACCCCGATAAAGGAATTGCTCGATGCAAGTTCGCGCAGCCGATCCGCGCGGAAGACTGGTGCCTGCGATTGCAACCGCCGCTGTGGCGGTGCTCGCCACGGCCGCCCTCGTCATCCTCGAATTCAACCCGCCGCGCAATGTGCAGGCCGCGGCCGAGCCCGGCATGATCACGTCCGCCGCCGCCAGCCGCGCCGGCGCCACCGTGCTGCCGACCGATCCGGTGACGACCGGCAGCGTGCGGGTGCGCTAAAGTTATTCCCTCGCCCCGCTCTTGCGGGGAGAGGGTTAGGGTGAGGGGCTTCTCTCCACACGTTAGGTCGCCGTTAGACCTGTACCCCCTCACCCGGATCGCATTGCGCTACGCTACATGCGATCCGACCTCTCCCCGCAAGCGGGGCGAGGTTAAGGAAGCGGCATTCCGCTCCACGGCAGGCCACCGCACATAGGCCAGTTTGGCCACGCCCGTCGCATTTTCGCATCCCTGCCCTGGCGTCTCGCCACAAGCCTGCCTCCCCTGACCTGCGTAAGCTCTCCCTCGCGAACAAAACAAAAAAGCCACAGGGAGGCTCACAATGATCTGGAAGGCCGTCACGGCAGCCGTCGCGCTTGCGCTCGCGACACAGGCGCACGCCGCCGAGAAGAAATATGGCACGGGCGCCAGCGACACCGAGATCAAGCTCGGACAGACCTCGCCATTCTCCGGCGCGGCGTCGGCCTACAGCGTGATCGCGAAGACGCAGGCCGCCTATTTCAAGATGATCAACGACCAGGGCGGCGTGAACGGGCGCAAGATCAACCTGATCACGCTCGACGACGGCTACTCGCCGCCGAAGACGGTGGAGCAGACCCGCAAGCTGGTGGAGCAGGAGGAGGTCGCCGCGATCCTCAATCCGCTGGGCACGCCGACGGGCTTGGCCGTCCGCAAATATCTCAACGACAAGAAGGTGCCGCAGCTGTTCGTCGGCGCCGGCGCCACGCTGTGGGGCGACTATCAGCATTATCCGTGGACGATCGGCTTCCAGCCGTCCTACCAGGCCGAGACCGCTGTCTACGCCAAATATGTGCTGACCAACAAGCCGGATGCGAAGATCGCGCTGTTCTACCAGAACGACGACGCCGGCAAGGATTACGGCAACGGCTTCAAGAAGGGGTTGGGGCCGGAGAACACCGCCAAGATGGTGGTAGCGGAAACGACCTATGAATCCACCGACCCGACGGTCGACAGCCAGATCGTGAAACTGAAATCCTCCGGCGCCAACGTGCTGTTCATGCACGCGATCCCCAAGCAGGCGGCGCAGGCGATCAAGAAGATCGGCGAGATCGGCTGGAAGCCGGACCTGTTCTTCCTCGCGGCGACCTCGACCTCGGTGTCCTCGGTGCTGAAGCCCGCCGGCTTCGAATACTCCAGGGACATCATCTCGTCCTACTCGCTGAAGGATCCGAACGATCCGCAGTGGAAGGACGATAAGGACGTGATCGCCTGGCAGGACTTCATGAAGAAGTATTTTCCGGACGGCAATCTGCAGGACCAGCTGATCGTCTACGGCTATGTGGTGGCAGAGGCGACGGTGCAGGTGCTCAAGCAGTGCGGCGACGACCTCACCCATGAGAACATCATGAAGCAGGCCGCCAGTCTCGACATCGCGCTGCCGATGTTCCTGCCCGGCATCAAGGTGAAGACCTCGCCGACCGACTATTTCCCGGTGGAGGCGATGCGGCTGCAGAAGTTCAGCGGCGAGACCTGGCAGCTGTTCGGCGACACGATCGGCAATGATTGAGGGGTTGTTGAAAGCAGAACTACCCACATCAAGACTGTCGTCCCTGCGAAAGCAGGCAACTGTTATGTTGGTTTGGTCTGCAGGTACGGCTTTCGGTCTCGCATCATGGCATTGAGGACCGTGAGCAGCTT
>NZ_JADFUD010000094.1:0-22964 GCF_054820065.1 Bradyrhizobium sp. UFLA06-06 | reverse complement strand
GGTCGGAAGGCACGGTGCGCGGCCCGCGTCAACTGCCTGTTCTGTTCGGCAACAACGCCTGAGGAACCGGACAGCGGTTACATCACGTCACCCAATGAGGTAGCTTGCCCCGGAATCGAACCGATGAGTCCGGGAGCAATGCAATGTCCGAACAAACCGCTCAGCCCGCGAGCGATCATCTCGACATCCACGACGTCGAGCGGCGGGTGAAGGCGATCTTCATCGGCTCGGTCGGCAATCTCGTCGAGTGGTACGATTTCTACGCCTACACCGCGTTTGCGCTGTATTTCGCTCCGGCATTCTTCCCGCACAGCGACCCGGTGGTGCAGCAGCTCAATGCCGCCGTGCTGTTTGCCGCGACCTTCCTGATGCGCCCGCTCGGCGGCTGGCTGTTCGGCTACATCGCCGATCGCTATGGCCGGCGGCTGTCGCTGACACTGTCCGTTGTCTGCATGTGCTTCGGCTCGCTGATCATCGCGGTGACGCCGACCTATGCCACCATCGGCATTGCCGCACCGGCGATCCTGGCGCTCGCCCGCGTGATCGAGGGCCTGAGTCTCGGCGGCGAATATGGCGCCAGCGCCACCTATCTCAGCGAGGTCGCCGATCCCAAGCACCGCGGCTTCTACTCCAGCTTTCAGTACGTCACGCTGATCGGCGGCCAGCTCACCGCGATCATCGTGCTGCTGTTGCTGCAGAAGGTGTTTTTGACGCCGGACGAGCTGAAGGCCTGGGGCTGGCGGATTCCGTTCGTGATCGGCGCCATGCTCGCGATCGTTGCCGCGGTGATGCGGCGCAACCTGCATGAGACCGAGGCCTTCGAGGAGGCCAAGAAAGTCTCCAAGCCGACCGGCTCGATCGTCGGCCTGTTGAACTATCCGCGCGAATTGCTGCTGGTGGTCGGCCTCACCGCCGGCGGCACCGCGGCGTTCTATACCTTCACCACCTACATGCAGACATTCGTGAAGCTGTCGGTCGGTCTCACCGAGGACCAGAGCACCTTCGTGATCTTCGGCTCGCTGATCTTCGCGACCATCCTGCAGCCGATCTATGGCGGGCTCTCCGACAAAATCGGCCGCAAGCCGCTGCTGATCTTCTTCGGCATCGCCGGCACGCTCGGCACGATCCCGATCCTGACCGCGCTGAAAGACACCAAGTCGCCGTTCATGGCCATCCTTCTGATCTGCGGCGCCTGGATCTTCGTCGCCGGCTACACCTCGATCAACGCGATCGTGAAGGCCGAGCTGTTTCCGACCAATGTCCGCGCGCTCGGCGTCGGCCTGCCCTACGCCATCACGGTGTCGATCTTCGGCGGCACCGCGCCCGCGGTCGCGCTCTATTTCAAGAGCATCGGGCACGAGGACTGGTTCTATTACTATCTCAGCGGCATGATCTTCCTGTCGCTGCTGATCTATTCGACGATGCGCGACACCAAGCGCGACTCCGCGATGCATCGCCACGAGTGACGGCGCAACGCTCATGACCGACGATAACGAACCGTCCGAGAGCAAGCTGACGCGCAGCAAGCAGCGCTGGGCACGCGAAGGCAAATTCCTCACCGGCAAGGTCACCCGCCCGGAGGAGCAGCGCCTGCCGCCGGGCCAGCATCTGACGGCGGACTGGCCGGTGCTCGATCTCGGGCTGATGCCGAACATCTCCCAGGAGCGCTGGCGGCTCGACGTCTACGGCGCGGTCGAGCAGACCATCTACTGGACCTGGCAGCAGTTCATGGCGCAGCCGCAGACGCAATTCGTCTCGGACATCCACTGCGTCACGACCTGGTCGCGCTACGACAATCAATGGGAGGGGCTCGCCACCCGCGACCTGCTCGCCGCCTGCCAGCCGCGCGAGGATGCGCGGTTCGTCGCACTGCATTCGTATGACGGCTATACGACGAATCTGCCGCTCGAGGACTTTGCCGCCGAGGACGCGCTGCTCGCACATAGCTGGTCGGGCAAGCCGCTGGAGCAGGAGCATGGCGGTCCGGTGCGGCTCGTGGTGCCGCATCTGTATTTCTGGAAGAGCGCGAAGTGGCTGCAGCGCATCGAATTCCTCACCGAGGATGCACCGGGCTTCTGGGAGGTCCGTGGCTATCACAATCGCGGTGATCCCTGGGCCGAACAGCGCTATTCTGGCGACTGACAAACCAACAAGATGATGGAGCCTGCCCGTGCCGCACGAACGCTTTCAATTCACCGGTGTGGGCGGCCATCAGCTGGCCGCCGCGCTTGACACGCCCGACGGGCCGATCAAGGCCTACGCGCTGTTCGCGCACTGCTTCACCTGCGGCAAGGACGTGCTGGCCGCAAAGCGCATCGCGGTTGCGCTTGCGGCGAAAGGCATCGCCACGCTGCGGTTCGACTTCACCGGCCTCGGCTCCAGCGAGGGCGAGTTCGCCAACTCGACCTTCACGTCGAACGTCGCCGATCTGGTCCGCGCCGCCGACCATTTGCGCGAGACGCGCAAGGCACCCGCGATCCTGATCGGCCACAGCCTCGGCGGCGCCGCGATCCTCGCCGCCGCGGGTCAAATCCCCGAGGCGAAGGCGGTCGCGACCATCGCCGCCCCCTCCGATCCCGTCCATGTCACGCATTTCTTCAAGGACCGGATCGAGGACATCCGCGCGCAGGGCGAAGGCGAAGTCTCGCTCGCCGGCCGCCCGTTCCGCATCAAGCGAGAATTCCTCGACGATGTCGCCGAGCAGAATCTGATAGCGCAGGTGAAGCAGCTCCACAAGGCGCTGCTGATCATGCATTCGCCGACCGACGACACCGTCGGCATCGACAACGCCACGCATATCTTCAGCGCCGCCAGGCACCCCAAGAGCTTCGTCTCGCTTGCCGGCGCCGATCATCTTCTGAGCGGCAAGCAGGATGCCGCCTATGTCGCCGACGTGATCGGCGCCTGGGCCGAACGCTACATCGAACTCGCGCCGCAGCCGGCGGCAGATACCGGCACAGCGCCGCGCAACGTCGTAGTGCAGGAGACCCGGGCCGGCAAGTTTCAGCAGATCGTCACGACAGGCCCGCATCGCATGCTGGCCGACGAGCCGGTCGCGGTCGGCGGCCAGGACTCCGGTCCCGGCCCCTACGACTTCGTGCTGGCCGGGCTAGGTGCCTGCACCTCGATGACGATGCGGATGTATGCCGACCGCAAGTCGCTGCCGCTCGATCGCGTCACGGTGACGCTTACGCACAGCAAGATCTACGCCAAGGATTGCGAGGAGTGCGAGACGCGCGAGGGCATGCTCGACCAGATCGACCGCGTCATCAGGATCGAGGGCGAACTCGACGCCGACCAGCGCAAGCGGCTGATGGAGATCGCCGACAAATGCCCGGTGCACAAGACGCTGACGTCGGAGGTGCGGATCGTCACCAAGGCCGCGGAATAAGCCTGCGACGCAGCGGGATGGGCCGAGCCGTAGCAGCATGTCGGCTGCGTCCCCCTCCCGCCTGCGGCCGTCGCAGGGGCGCGCTGAAAAATATCGAAAACAACCCCATGCAAAGGTGCCGGCGGCCGCCGGCGCTCTACAAGGCAACTTGACACGTCGGGCAACTCAGGGATATTCTTCCATTATTCCGAAATCGTGCGAGCACCCCTCTACCCACGCGCCGCGCGCTTCCCGGTCAGGCAGTTCGCCATGATCCGCACCGCGGCGCCGATCTCGTTCTCGCGCCAGGCGGCGAAGCCGAGCAACAGGCCGTGGTCGCGCGGCCGCTCCAGCGCGAGGCTCGACAGCGCGCGCACCTCGACCCCTGCGGCCACCAGCCGCGCGACTGCGCTCTGGTCGGCGGCGCCGTCCCTGAAACGGGCAATCAGCTGCATGCCGCCAGGCGGGACCTCGGCCGTGAGCACCTCGCCGAGCTGCCGCGCCAGCGCCGTAGCGAGGTGGTCGCGGCGCGCGCGATAGATGCGCCGCATCCGCCTGACATGGGCCAGGAAATGCCCGTCGGCCATGAAGCCGGCCAACGCTTCCTGGACATGCACGGAGGCGATCAGCCCGAGATGGCGCTGCGCGATCTCCATCGTCCGTGCCAGCTGTGGCGGCACCACCAGATAGCCGATGCGGATATCGGCCGTCATCGCCTTGGCGAAGGTGCCGAGATAGAGCACGCGTCCCTCGCGATCGAGGCCCTGCAGCGCCGGCATCGGGCGGCTGTCATAGTGAAACTCGCCGTCGTAATCGTCCTCGACGATCCAGGCCTTGCCGGGCTCGGCGGAAGCCAACAGTTCGGTGCGGCGCGCGACCGGCATCACCCGTCCGGTCGGGTGCTGATGCGACGGCGTCGCGAAGATGAGCTTCGGCGCGCGCGTCGCGCGCATCCGCATCATGCCCCATTGATCGAGCCTGACACCGACGACGTCGGCACCGGCGGCGCGAAACGCCGCCGCGGCGCCGGGATAGCCGGGATCCTCGGTCCACACCGCATCACCGGCGGCGATGGTGGTCGCGGCAATCAGCGTCAGCGCCGCCTGCGCCGTCGGCAGGATCAGGATCTGATCGACCTCGGCACGCACGCCTCTGTTGACTTCAAGGTAGTCGCATAAGGATTCGCGCAGACTTGGCCGGTTGACTACGGTTTGGTCGTTGAAGCGGCGGCGCAGCGCACTGCGGCGCAGGCAGCGCGCCCAGATCTCGTGCGGAAACTCGCGCGCATCCGCAAGCCCGGGGCGGAGCGGCCGGAAATCCGCCTGGTAGGACAGCGGCCAATCGGTGTCGGAGAGCTGCAAGGCCCAGGGCGACAGCAATGGTTTGCGGGCGGCCTCGCGCTTTGGCGCCAGCGCAGGTTTGGCGAAGCGCGCTTCGATATCGTCGGTCACAACCGGCCGCCGCCGCGCCGCGACCCGCAGATATCCTTCGGCCGCCAGCTGCTCATAGGCATGCGTCACGGTGTTGCGCGCCACGTCGAGCTCGGCCGCAAGGCCGCGGCTCGACGGC
Source organism: Bradyrhizobium sp. UFLA06-06 (assembly GCF_054820065.1). NCBI lineage: Bacteria > Pseudomonadati > Pseudomonadota > Alphaproteobacteria > Hyphomicrobiales > Nitrobacteraceae > Bradyrhizobium > Bradyrhizobium sp. UFLA06-06. Next base: position 18,025 of record NZ_JADFUD010000094.1, on the reverse strand, counting down.
AGCATGGCGCCGCTCCGGATCCGGCCGCTCGCCATCAGCGCGCGCAGCTGCTGGGTCAGCTGCGCGGCCAGCCCGGCATCGTCCGATCGCTTCAGCGCGAGCAATTCGGCGAAGATCAATCTGGCTCCCTCGTTCTACAACATCTGGCTCTTTCGAGAGAGCCAGCCTGATCCTATTCACAAGCGGTATCGCCCGCAAGGATTCTGCCGTGGACCAGTCACTCTCCCCCGCCAAGGCCGCCGCCCTGTTCGTCGTCGTGGTGCTGGCCTGGGGCATCAACTGGTCGGTCACGAAATCGCTGGTCGAAGCGGTGCCGCCGCTGTGGACCGCCTCGATCCGCAGCTGGGTCGCCCTGATCGCGCTGCTGGTGATCCTGCGCGCCAGCGGCAATTTGATCATTCCGCGGATCGCCGATGTCCCGGTCGTGCTCAGCGTGGCGCTGCTGCACATGACGTTCTTCTCGACGCTGGTCGCCGCCGGCCTGCGCTATCTCCCGGCCAGCAAGGGCGTCGTGCTCGGCTACACCACGCCGCTGTGGGTCGCGCTGGCCGCGGCCGCCGCGCGTACCGAACGGCTCGGCGCGCTCAAGCTTGTCGGCGTCGCGCTCGGACTCGCCGGGCTCTGCGTGATCCTCAACCCGGCGTCGCTGGACTGGAGCAATCTGCACGTCCTCGCCGGCGCCGGCATGATCATCATCGCCGCGATCTGCTGGGCCGCGAACATCATCTATATCCGCTCGCACCGCTGGATCGCGACGCCGCTGCAGCTCCTGCTGTGGCAGGTGCTGGTCGCGACGCTGGTGCTGACGACGTCGGCGCTGGTCACCGAAGGCGTGCCCACGGTGACATGGTCGCCGCACCTCCTGCTGCTGTTCCTCTATTCCGGCTTCATCGGTACGGCGCTGGCCTATTGGGCGATGTCTGTTGTCAATAAGAGCCTGCCGGCGCTGACGACCTCGCTCGGCACGACAGCGACGCCGATCGTCGGCATCGTGACCGCGGCACTCTTGCTCGGCGAGCCGATCGATCTCTCGCTGGCGATTGCCGCGGCTCTGATCGTCGGCGGGATCGCGCTGAGCTCGCTCGCGGACGCGCCGTCGCGGGCCTAGTCAGGGCCTGTACTCATAAATTCGCCACGTCTGCTTCGGTCTCGGAAGCTGATGTCGAAACCGACGTCACTGCATGTCGGCCTTGGGCCAAATGCGGACATGGCCAGCTCAATCGATCGCCTCGTCGGCGCGCGGGCAACGACATCGCGAAACGGCAATGGGCGCGATTGAGCAATTAGTATTGATCCAGATCAAGACCGCTGCCACCGGCCGGCCACTACGCTGTCGGCCAGGAAGCGCCGCCCAACACGTACCGAAGGATGTTGGACTCAGGGATGAGCATTTTTGTTCAAGTTCATGAGCGCAATCTTCGGTACCAAGGCGGAGGCGACCTCGCCGGGCGTTACCGAAACGTGGGAGCGATCATGAGTGCACCGTCTCCCCGGTAATGAAGCCGCACATCACGAGTACAGTCGGCTACTTCCCACAGGAGCCTTTCAAGAAGGACACAACTCATGTCGAACTATGATCGAAATGCAGCTGCGCCGGGCTTCCCCGCAAACGGCGCCATAGCGATAGACGTCGGCCTTCGCGCTTTTATGCTGCGCGTATATAATTACATGGCCGCCGGCGTTGGCTTGACCGGCGCTGCAGCGTTTTTGACCTATCAGTTCACCGGCCCTGAATTGCTTCAAAGTCCGCTGATGTGGGTGCTAATGCTGGCGCCACTGGGACTAGTGTTCTTTATCAGTGCACGAATCAACACGCTGTCGGTGGAAGCTGCGCGAGGATTGTTTTTCCTCTATGCGGCCCTGGTCGGGATTTCATTGTCGACCATCTTCCACATTTACACACAGTCCTCGATCACCAGAGTGTTCTTCATCTCAGCGGCGGCCTTCGGCGCGCTCAGTATCTGGGGCTACAGTACCCAGCGAAGCTTGTCTGGATTTGGAACGTTCCTGCTTATGGGCTTGATCGGCATCATTATCGCTAGCCTGGTCAATCTGTTTCTGAGATCGAGCGGGCTCGATTGGATGATTTCCATTATCGGAGTCGGCGTCTTCGCGGGGCTCACGGCCTACGATACCCAGCGGATCAAGGGGATGTACGACGGCGGCGATGACACCACTTCGGCCGGCCGCAAGGCAGTGTTGGGTGCGCTGTCACTCTACCTCAACTTCATCAACCTGTTCATGATGATGCTGCGCCTGATGGGCGGCCGACGCTAGACTACGACCGTCATTCTCGAGTGCGATCCGCTCGCCACTGCGCGATGAGGCGCGACGATTGAATAACAAGGGCGCTTTGGCGTGGGAATGTCTGCTGAGGGTCAACTCGGAAGTCGGAACGCGCAACCGTAACTTCCGCTTCACCTCCGACGCTTTCGATAGCCTGCGCGGCACTTCCGAAAAGGGCAGTGACCCGGGCGCCTACATCGATCCAGATCAACGGGCGGGGGCCGGCTACTATAGAGTTGCTCCGCTGAGATCGTTAGATACTCCCAACCCTGCCCGACATCGAGTGCTCGACGTATCATTGCTGCGCAAGCTGAAGGGATATTGAAATGATCACAGTTCCGGAACTGGTATCGCAAGCCTTGGGGTCGTTTCTAACGGCGGAAACGAAGGACCGGTTTGGCGCTTCACATGCCGGTTTGACTGAGCTGCTTCCGTTTGCGGCGAAGCTCACGTTGGAGTGCATCGGTAACAGCGACGCCCTGTACCACAACATTGAGCATACATTGCTCGTTACCCTTGCCGGACACGACATCTTAACCGGACGTGCGCTGTTGCGGCCGACGACAGCAAACGATTATGCGAATTTCATTCTGGCGTGCCTCACCCATGACATCGGGTACGTTCGCGGCGTTGTTCAAGGAGATGAAGACGAGTCCTTTATCGCAGATGTAAATGGCGGCACCATTCGTCTGCCTCGCGGATCGTCCGATGCCGCGCTTGCACCGTATCACGTGGACCGTTCGAAATTGTTCGTCCTCGAGCGCCTGGACTCAGAAGAGTTGGATGCGAACCGTGTGGCCCGGGCAATCGAATATACCCGCTTTCCTTATACGCTATCCTCGAACGACAGTCTGATAGAAGAAGAGGGGTTGCTGCTGCGGGCCGCCGATCTTATCGGGCAGCTCGGCGATCCCCACTATCTGAGGAAGTCGAACGCGCTGTTCTACGAATTTGAAGAGGTCGGGCTCAACAAAGCGCTGGGCTACGCGACGCCGGCAGACATCGTTTATAAGTATCCCCAATTTTACTGGAAGACCGCTGCTCCCCAAATTCAAACGGCGATACGCTACCTCAATGTCACTTCTCGCGGCCGTCAATGGATAGCAACTCTCTATGGTAACGTGTTTCGGGCGGAGCGTGAGATGAATCTGTCGGGACCGCAGCCGTAATTGGCGCCGTCTCGTAGCTGAACATGGTGACAGTGCCGACCACGAGCGCAGGTGGTTTGCCAGAATCTACCAATGGATCAGGTTCGGGTCATAAGCCGCCGATAACTACCGAACTGGGCAACTTCCGCTTTATGACTGGAAGCCGACGGTTATGAGTGAACGCCCTAGGCCGTCGCGAGCGGCCTCACTCGCAGCGCGCCGCGCAGGCCGGCGCCGGTGCCGAGCATGATGCCGGCGATCGCGATGAGGGACGACAGCGAGAGCGTCGACAGTCCCGTCAGCCCCTGCCCGACCGAGCAGCCGAACGCCATCACGCCGCCGGCGCCCATCAGAGCGGCGCCGCTCGCCGAGCGCAACATGTGCTGCGGCGACCGATAGCCTTCGAGCTGAAAGCGCCCGGTGGCGATGGCCGTGATCAGGCTGCCGGCGAACACGCCGAACACGGTGACGATGCCAAAATTCAGCGTCGAGCCGGTCGACAGCATCACATATTGCAAGGCGTCGGCGATCGGCGCGATGAAGGTCAGCGAGGTTACCGGCACCGGATTGAAATCGTCGGCGCCGAGATAGCCGGTCGCGTACCAGCCGCCCGCCACCAGCAGGCCCACGATCAGGCCGGCCGCGATCTGTCCGAATGATTTCCGGAATGGCGCATGGGCGAAGGCGAAGATGATCAGGACGGCTGATAGCGCTGACGCCGCGATCATCCGCGCCGGCACCGCGCCGAGGCCGATGCTTGCCAGCAGCGACGGCACCGAATTGGCGGCGACTGTGGCCTGCGAGGCCTGCACCATCGCGATCCGCACCGGGGCGATCAGGCCCTTCAGCGTCATCTCGGCGAAAATGCCGAGCACGATCACGACCACGAAGGAACGCAGATTGCCGCGCCCGAGCAGCACCAGCGCCCGCGAGCCGCAGCCGTTCGACAGCACCATGCCGTAACCGAACAGCAGCCCGCCGAGGAACATCACCGGCGCCGAGAAGGACGGTTGCAGATAGATCGACTTGCCGAGATCGACGAGGCCTGCCGCCGCCAAAAGCTGCGAGGCGGCGATCGCAACCCCCATCGCCAGCGCATAGGTGCGCGCCAAGCGGCCGTCGCCCTCCGCCCACCAGCCGCGCAGGCCGCTCATCATGCAGAAGCCGCTGAGCAGCCCGACCGAGCCATAGATCAGGCCGATGATCAGGGCGGCGAGGATGACGATCGTGGCGGGGTCCATGGAAGTCCTTCAATTGCCTTCGTCATTGCGAGCGAAGCGAAGCAATCCATATCACCGCGAGCGGGAGAGAGTGGATTGCTTCGTCGCTTCGCTCCTCGCAATGACGGGTGGAATTAGGGCCGCAAAATCACGCGGTCACGCGACGAGCCTGCCACGGCAACAAACGCCGCCTTGGCCTGTTCCAGCGGATAGATCGCGCTCGGCTTGATCGGGAATGGCTTCAGATGTCCGCCGGCAAAGCCCGGCGCGAGCTCGCGCAACACCTCGCCGGTCGCAACCGACGACAGCGCAAGCGTGTCGATGCCGACATAGGTGTGCTGGCCGCGGTAGAATTCGAGGATGTTGAACTGCACGATGCGATCGACCGCCGCGATCAGGATCTGGCGGCCGCGCAGCGCCAGCGACTTGTGCGCGGCCTGGAAATAGGGATCGCCGACCGTGTTGTAGACGATGTCGGCGCCCTTGCCGCCGGTCAGCTCGCGCACGCGAGCGGCGACGTCGGTGGTCGAGGCGTCGATCACCTCGACCGGCGAATTGCTGTGGCCCTCATAGGGCTCGCTCTTGCGCACCACGCCGATCACGCGCGCGCCGTGCCAGCTCGCGATCTGCACCGCGGCCTGCCCGACCTTGCCGTTGACGCCCATCACCAGCACGCTCTCGCCCGTCTTCGGCAGGCCGGCGCGGCGCAGGCCCTCCATCGCGGTGACGAAGGGCACGCCGATCCCGGCGGCTTCGTCCCAGGAAATGCCGGCGGGCTTTTCCACCACGGCATCGCGTTCGACCGCCAGATGCGTGGCATGGGTGCCGTCGCGGCGGATGCCGAGGTCGCCGGACGAGCCGAACACCTCACGCCCGATGAATTCAGCCGGGCCATCGATCACGACACCGGCGTAGTCGCGACCACTGGTGCGCGGGAAGACGGCATAGGGCATCAGCCCGGTCGCGGCTTTCACATCGGACGGATTGACCGCCGCCGCCCTCACCTCGATCAAGACGTCGTTGTCGCCGCGCGAAAGTGCATGAGTCTCGACCACCGGCGCCACCGCCGCCGCGTTCTCCGCCTTCGTCAGCAGGCGCACGCAGCGGGCGTCGACCGCGCGACTGTCTGGGTTGGAAGCGGATTGCATCCGTGTCTCCGGCCGAAGGGCATGGTGCCGAATTGAAGCCCTTATGGATCGGCTCCATGGTGGCTGTGCCCGCAACTAACGAACTTGTCGATTAGACTAAGAGGGCTGATCCGGCAAGCACGAGAGAGCGCTTAGTCTACCCCGGAAGGTGGAGTTTAGGAATGCGGCGATCGACGCGCAGAAAGCTCCCGTAAGGCGACGAAGTCGCCACGCACAAAGGCCTCCTTTTTCGCCCGGCTCCACTTCTTGAGCTTGCGTTCATTCTCGATCGCGTCCGTTATGCGATCGAACCATTGAGAGAAAACCAGCGTCACCGGGCGACGCGTCGCCGTGTAGCCGCCGAGTGTTCCGGCATTGTGCTGAGCAATTCTGATTTCCAATGCCGTACGCGTTATTCCAATGTAAAAGCTGCCATCCGCGCATCGGAGTATATAAAGGAACGCTCCTTCCGCCATCCTTCCCACCGCGTCTTCGCCTCTCGCCCTCATCCTGAGGAGCCGCGAAGCGGCGTCTCGAAGGATGGAGCCACCGGCGTGGCCTCATGGTTCGAGACGGCGCTTTGCGCCTCCTCACCATGAGGGGATAAAGTTAGGATTTCGGCCGCTTGTCGTAAACACGTTTCGCCTTGCCGAGCGAACGCTCCAGCGTCTCGGGCGCAACGACGCGGACGCGGGTCGAGATGCCGATCGTGTTCTTGATGAAGGCGGAGACCTTCTCGGCGTGCGCGGTCAGCCCTTCGCCGTCCCAGCTCTCGGGCCGGGCTTCGGCAAGCACCGTCATCTCGTCCATGCGGCCCTCGCGGGTCAGCTCGATGACAAAGTGACCGCCGCACCAGTCGGTCGCCAGCAGCGCTTCCTCGATCTGGGTCGGGAACACGTTGACGCCGCGCAGGATGATCATGTCGTCGGAGCGGCCGGTCACCTTCTCCATCCGCCGCATGCCGGGCCGCGCCGTGCCGGGCAACAGCCGCGTCAAATCGCGGGTGCGATAGCGGATGATCGGAAAAGCTTCCTTGGTCAGCGAGGTGAACACCAGCTCGCCTTTCTCGCCATCGGGCAGCACCTTGCCGGTCAGGGGATCGATCACCTCGGGGTAGAAGTGATCCTCCCAGATATGCAGACCGTCCTTGGTCTCCACGCATTCCTGCGCGACGCCGGGACCGATCACTTCAGACAGACCATAGATGTCAGTGGCGTCCATGTCGAAGGCATGCTCGATCTCGACGCGCATCGCGTTGGTCCAGGGCTCGGCGCCGAAGATCCCGAACTTGAGCGACGATTTGCGCGGGTCGAGGCCCTGCCGCTTGAACTCGTCGAGGATCGCCAGCATGTAGCTCGGCGTCACCGTGATGATGTCGGGCCGGAAGTCGTTGATGAGCTGCACCTGCCGCTCGGTCATGCCGCCCGAGATCGGGATCACCGTGCAGCCGAGCCGCTCCGCGCCGTAATGCGCGCCGAGGCCGCCGGTGAACAGGCCGTAGCCATAGGCATTGTGCATCAGCATGCCGGTGCGGCCGCCGGCGGCGCGGATCGAGCGCGCCATCACATCCGCCCAGGTGTCGATGTCGGCCCTGGTGTAGCCGACCACGATCGGCTTGCCGGTCGTGCCCGAGGACGCATGGACCCGCACCAATTGCTCGCGCGGCACCGCGAACATGTTGAAGGGATAATTGTCGCGCAGATCCGTCTTCACCGTGAACGGGAATTTGGCGAGATCGGGAAGCTGCCTGAAATCGGACGGATGCACGCCGGCGGCATCGAACGCCTTCCTGTAGTGCGCGACATTGTCATAGGCATGCTTGAGCGACCAGGCCAGCCGCCTGGTCTGCAGCGCCATGATCTCGTCGCGCGAGGCGCGTTCCGCCGCATCGAGCTCGGCGTGATAACCGCTATCCCTAACCTTGAGCTTTGCCGTTGCCATCGACGTTTCCCCTGAAGCCTTTATCCCTTGATGTCCGTGTCGGGCAGCCAGGTGCCCGGTATCACGCGCGAATGCCCGCGGAATTCGGCGATCACGCTGTCGCCGGAGGTCACGCTCACGTCGTAGATTCCCGAGCGGCCACTGCGCGAGATCTCGCGCGCGGTCGCCACCAGACGATCCCCGAGCTTGCCGGGCCGGATGAAAGTGACGTTGCCCTGCGCCGCCACCGCGCGATCGTTGCGGCTGTTGCAGGCAAAAGCGAAGGCTGAATCGGCCAGCGTGAAGATGTAGCCGCCATGACAGATGCGCTGGCCGTTGACCATGTGCGGCTGTACCGTCATCGCCATCACCGCCTGCCCCGGCCTGATCTCGACGAGCTCCATGCCGAGACCCTTGCTGGCGTCGTCTTCCTTCCACATCGCGTCGGCGCAAGCGCGGGCGACATCCTCGGGCGATAGCGTGGCCTTCACGTTCACATCGAACTCCCTGTGCGCGGGCCCGTTGTGGAGGGCCTCTTGGTGTCAAATTTCGAGTGCTGTGTGTGCAACGTCAACACTACTTCCGTCATTCCGGGGCGATGCGTCAGCATCGAACCCGGAATCTCGAGATTCCGGGTTCGCTTCGCGCCCCGGAATGACAATCAACAATCAGACGTGGTCGTAGTCGACCACGACCTTCTCGGAGCACGGCTTGGCCTGGCAGGTGAGGATGAACCCCGCCTTCAGCTCCCACGGCTCCAGCGAATAATTCAGATCCATCGGTGCCTCGCCTTCGACCAGCTTGGCGCGGCAGGTCGAGCACATGCCGCCCTTGCAGGCGAACGGCAGGTCCATGCCGGCGCGCAGCGCAGCGTCGAGAATCGACTCGCCGTCGGCTACCGGGACCTCGCGGCGCTTGCCGTCGATGATCAGCCCGGCAATTGCCTTCGGCGGCGCGCCGGCGGGAACGACGACCTTCGGACGCGGCTTGCCGCCGAACTCCGAGACGAAGCGTTCGACATGGATACGCTCGTCGGCGATGCCGATCTCGCGGCAAGTCGCCTCGATGGTCTCGCTCATCGCGGCCGGGCCGCAGACGAAGACGTGATCGACCGTTTCAGCCGGCACCAGCGAGCGTAGCAGCACCCGCACCTTCTCGCCGTCGAGCCGACCGTGCAGGATCGGAATGTCCTGCTCCTCGCCCGAGATGACGTGGAATACCGAGAGCCGCTGCATGAAGCGGTCCTTCAGCTCCTCCAGCGCCTCGCGGAACATGACGCCTTCGGTCGAGCGGTTGCCGTAGAACAGGAAGAAGCGACTGTCCGGCTCGCGCGCCAGCACGCCCTTGATGATCGAGAGGATCGGCGTGATGCCGCTGCCGGCGGCGAAGCCGACATAGGTCCGCGCCTCGCCTGGCGCGTGGGCGACACCGAAGCGGCCGGTCGGTGTCATCACGTCGAGCTCGTCGCCGGCCTTCAGCTCGTCGGCGGCCCAGTTCGAGAATGCGCCGCCGTCGACCTTCTTCACCGCGATGCGCAATTCACCGTCATCGGGACCGGAACAGATCGAATAGGAACGGCGAACTTCCTCGCCGTCCATCGTGGTGCGCAGCGTCAGATACTGGCCCGGCGTGAAGCGGTAGTCGCCTTGCAAATCGTCGGGGATCGCAAAAGTCATCGAGATCGCGTCCGACGCCTCGCGGCGCAGATCGCTGACGGACAGGCGGTGGAATCGTGGTGTCGACATGGTCAATGGCACTTGAAGTAGTCGAAGGGTTCACGGCAACTCCTGCAACGCCACAGTGCCTTGCAGGAGGTCGAGCCGAACTCGGAGAGCAGTTCGGTATCGCCTGACCCGCATTGCGGGCACGCGACCGCCTGCTCGCCGAACAGCGCGCGGCGCGAGGAGCCCGGCAGCGGCGGCGCGATGCCGTATTCCTTGAGCTTGCGGCGGCCGTCCTCGCTCATCCAGTCGGTGGTCCAGGCCGGCGACAGCACGGTGCGGACCTTCGGGCGATGAATGCCTTCACGCTCCAGCGCGAGCTCGATCTCGAGCGCGATCATGTTCATGGCGGGACAGCCGGAATAGGTCGGCGTGATCGCGACCTCGACATGACCGTCGTGGACCGCGACGTCGCGCAGCACGCCGAGATCGGCGATGGTCAGCACCGGAATCTCGGGATCGACCACCTGCGCGGCCGCGCTCCAGGCGCGCCGGCGCAGATCGGCATCGCTGAGCGCAACGATCACCATGTCGCACCCGGAAAGGTCCGCTGCATCGATTGCAGCTCGCTGAGGAGATGGCCGAGATGTTCGCTGTGGCTGCCACTGCGGCCGCCCTGCTGCATCCAGTTGCCCGATGGCAGCGACAGTGTCGCCTCGTTGACGATGCCCGTAACCGTCTTCAGCCAGTGTGGCTTTAGTGCCGCGGGATCGATCGCGATGCCGGCGTCGATCAGGCCGCGCTCGCTATCGTCGACCGCGAACATCTCGCCGGTATAGGCCCAGAGATCGTCGATCGCGCCCTGCGCGCGGCGGTGGCTCTCCTCGGTGCCGTCGCCGAGCCGGACGATCCATTCCGACGAATGCCTGACATGATAGGCGCTCTCCTTCTCCGATTTTGCCGCGATCGCGGCAAATGTCGGATCGGACGAGGCCATCATCGCGCGCCAGTAGAGATCGGCGAATGCCGCGTAGAAGAACTGCCGCACCATGGTGCGGGCAAAGTCGCCGTTCGGCTGCTCGACCAGCAGCAGGTTGCGGTACTGCCTGACGTCGCGCAGATAGGCGAACTTGTCCTCGTCGTTGCCTCGGCCCTCGACCTTGGCCGCGTAGCTGTAGAGCTCACGGGCCTGACCGAGCAGGTCGAGCCCCATATTGGCGAGCGCCATATCCTCTTCCATCGCGGGCGCGTGGCCGCACCATTCGGACAGCCGATGGCCGAGGATCAGCGCATCGTCGGCGCGGCGCAGCGCGTAGAGCACCAGCGGCGTTTCGGAAACTTCGATGTTGGCGGTTGCCATGTTCTCATATCCTGTATCGACACATTCGAGCCTCATCCTGAGGAGCGCCGAAGGCGCGTCTCGAAGGATGGACCGCGGTCACTGCACGGGCCTCATGGTTCGCCTGGCGGTGCGAAGCATCGTCCAGAGACGCGCTGCGCGCTCCTCACCATGAGGGGGAGTGAAGTTCACATGTGCCCGACTTCGTCGGGGACGTCGTAAAAGGTCGGGTGGCGGTAGATCTTGGATTCCGCCGGCTCGAACATCATGCCCTTCTCGGACGGATCGGACGCGGTGATCGCGTTCGAGGGCACCACCCAGATCGACAACCCCTCGCCGCGGCGGGTGTAGATGTCGCGCGCCGCCTGCAGGGCGAGCGTCGAGTCCGCCGCATGCAGCGAGCCGACATGCTTGTGCGCGAGGCCATTGCGGCTGCGGATGAAGACTTCCCAGAGCGGAACGTTCGGCGTGGCCATCTCTAGCGCTCCCTTATTCTGCGGCTTGCGCGAGCTGGCGGCTCTTGCGCTTCTCGGCATAGGCCATCGCGGCCTCGCGCACCCAGGCGCCTTCCGCATGCGCCTTGCGGCGCGCGGCGAGGCGATCGCGGTTGCAGGGGCCGTTGCCGGCCAGCACCTGCTTGAACTCGTCCCAGTCGATCGGGCTGTGTTCCCAATTGCCGTTCGCGTTCTGCTTCATGCCGGGATCGGGGATCGTGAGCCCAAGGAACTCGGCCTGCGGCACGGTGGCGTCGATGAATTTCTGACGCAGCTCGTCGTTGGAGAAGCGCTTGATCTTCCATTTGGTCGAGGTGTCGCTGTGCTGGCTGACCTGGTCCGGCGGGCCGAACATCATCAGCACCGGCCACCACCAGCGATCGAGCGCGTTCTGCGCCATCGCCTTCTGCTCCGCGGTGCCGCGGCACAGCGTCACCATGATCTCAAAGCCCTGGCGCTGGTGGAACGACTCTTCCTTGCAGACGCGGATCATCGCGCGCGCATAGGGACCGTAGGAACAGCGGCACAGCGGGATCTGGTTCATGATCGCGGCGCCGTCGACCAGCCAGCCGATGGTGCCGATGTCGGCCCAGGTCAGCGTCGGATAGTTGAAGATCGAGGAATATTTCGCCTTGCCCGAGAGCATCGCGTCGACCAGCTCTTCGCGCGAAGTGCCGAGCGTCTCGGCGGCGGCGTAGAGATAGAGACCGTGGCCGCATTCGTCCTGCACCTTGGCGAGCAACGCGGCCTTGCGGCGCAGCGACGGTGCGCGGGTGATCCAGTTGCCCTCGGGGAGCATGCCGACGATTTCGGAATGGGCGTGCTGGGAAATCTGCCGGGTCAGCGTCTTGCGGTAGGCAGCGGGCATCCAGTCGTTCGGCTCGATGCGTTCGTCGGCATCGATGCGGGCCTGGAACTGACTGGCGCGGGCGGCATCCTCGACGCCGCGATCATCGCCGTCGGATGAGTTGAGCGCCTGCGTATACATGGCCGACCTCCCAATGTGTTGTTAGGCAGGAATATATAACATAAATTTTCAAATGCAAGAAGTTTTTGTAATACGTTCAGACGCCCTCGAAACGGCGCGCCACCGCCCCGTTGGGCTTCGGCAGCGGCCCGTCCTCGTTGGTCGCATGGTCGTCAAGCCATTGTTCCGACGGCGAAAGCAGCCCGCGATAGATCTCGCCGCAGAGTTTGCGCGCGGCCCTGCCCGGCCAATCCTTTGGCAGCAGCTGATACGGCAGCAGCGGATCGCGCAGCACGACCCGGCGGTAATGGTGGATCAAGAGAATGCGCGCGGTGAAGGCGTCGGCGTCGCTCAGCGTCTCGCCGCGGATGATCGAGCCGTGCAGCGGCTCGAACGTCTTCATGAACTTCAGATAGGCATCCGCGGTGCGGTCGAGCGGCCAGCTTTCGCTGAGCAGCCGGCGCCCGCTGTCATCCTCCGCGGAGACTTCGAGCCGGATCGCACGCGACGCTTCATCTGGGATCGGCGCGCCCGACGGCGCGACCCACACGCCGGGCAGCGGGCTGCCGAAGCCGGCATTCTTCAATGCCTCGCGCGCGGCGTCGCGATCCTCGGCATTGCCGATCAGCAGCAGCTCGAAGCGGCCGGTCCAGTCCGACGGCGGCGGATCGTAGATGTGCCGCGTTGCGGTGTCGAAGGTCTGCCGGCCCCTGGCGTTGAGCCGATAGAAGCTGTTGCGGCCGACCTTGTTGCGTTCGAGCCAGCCGTCGGCGGCGAGCCGCGACATCGCGGTGCGCACCACATTGCCGTCGATGTCGAGCGACTTGAAGAATTCGAGCAGCGTTCCGAGCCACACCGAGCCGCCGCGCGGCACGATGGAATCGCCGAACACGGTGATGATGATCGAGCCCGTGCGTGACGGCTCGCGCTTCAGCTGATCGACGATGCGGGCAAGCGGCTGGGGCATGCGCAACGCATAGCGCGTTTTGTCGATTCACGACAATGTTCGAGCCAGCAGCCGGGCTGCATCCTTCGGGACGCGGCCAAAAGGCCGCTCCTCAGGATGAGGTCTGGCTTTGGTCCTCATGGTGAGGAGCGCGGCAACGCCGCGCGTCTCGAACCATGGACGTGGAGGCGATCTCAGCGATTCGGATCGGGATAAACGATGCTGCGCCAGCCGCTGCGATCGAACGGCGCCCACTCGCCTTCCTTCTGCGCAAGGCGATCGGCGACCGCGTAGACCACGGCCGGGTGATGACCCATCCCGCAATGGCTGCTCTCGACCTCGATGCTGTCGGTCATCGACGAGGACTGCTCGCGGCAGCCCTGCCAGGCGCAGACGCCGTCGGTGCGGCTGAAGATCGCGGTGGTCGGCACCGGCGGCGCGCTGGCGAGCGAGCCGCCGAAACGCTGGTCCTCCTCGTCGGCGCGCCGGCCGCTGGCCATCTCATAGACGCGCCAGGCGTTGGTCGACTTCGGGCCGGCGGCAAACGGGCTGCCGAGCGTGATCACCTGGCGCACGCGCTCCGGCATCATCTTGGCGAGCTGGCGCGCGTAGAGGCCGCCGAGGCTCCAGCCGACCACCGAGACCTTGCGGCCGGTCGTTTCATTCATCTCCTGCAGCAGCTCGACCATCCCGTCCTGCACGCCGGCGCGAAGCCCGAGATTGCGGCCCTGGCGCCAGCCGCTGACGGCGTAACCCTTGCTCCTGAGAAAGTCGCGCAGCGGCCGGGTCGACATATCGGAGGCAATCAGCCCCGGCAGTACCAGCACCGGATGCCCATCGCCGCGCGGCGCGAGGCTGAGCAGCGGCAATGCACCAAGAAAGGCGCCGAGCTCGTGAATGGCGCGGCCTTCCAGAAACATCAGCGTCCTGGACGGTGGGCGTAGCGTCTGCGCAGCAACGGACATTTCAGCTCCTCTTCCGGCAGGGCCGCCGGCAATGGGACCAACGAGAATGGGTCAACGGAATTGACGCAAACCCGGCGGAATCGTTCCGCAACGCAACAATCTGTCCTGAAAAGCTAGGGAACCGGATACTTTCGTGCAAGCGGTCCAGGTCACACTTGCCACAACTAAAGTGACGTTCGTGCCCAATCGGTCACAGCAGCCGCAGCGTGTACTCCAGGGTGTAAAGCGCGAGGCCGGCAAGCCCGCCGATCAGCGCACCGTTGAAGCGGATGTATTGCAGGTCCTTGCCGACATTGACCTCGATCAGGGAGATCAGCTGCTCCATGTCCCAGCTCTTCATCTGGTCGGCGATGAAGCCCGAGACGCCGCTCTTCTGCTCGGCGACGACGGTGCGCAGGATGGCCACCAGGCCCTGATTGATCTCGCCGCGCAGGTCGGCGTCGCCGTCGAGCGCGTCGCCGGCCTCGACCAGCATTCGCGCCAGCTGATGCTGCAGCACCTGCGACTCGCCCGAGGCGCTGCGTTCGATGAAGTCCTTGACGTTGGCCCAGATGGTGCGCCCGAGATTGGCCAGCTCCGGCCGCGCCATCAGATCGCGCTTGAGACCGTCGATGCGATCGGCGAATGCCTTGTCGCTGCCGAGCCGGTCGACAAAGGACAGCAGCATGCGGTCGAACTCGCCGCGGAACGGGTGCTGCGGATCGTTGCGCACTTCCTCGAAGAATTTCGTGGCGGAAGCGATGATCCGGTTCACCACGAACTTGTCGGCGCGATAGAGCCTGAGCAGCGTCGGCATTTCGGCGCGGACCTTGTCGCGGATCACGGCCATGGTCTCCTGCTGCGTCAGCGTCTGGTGCAGCACGCGCAGGATGTCGTCGAGCAGGCCGCCATGCTTGCCCTCCTGCACGAAACCGCGCAGCGCGCCGGCCGCAAGCGGCGCGAGGTCGATCGAGAGCACCTGCGTCGTGACGCGGCGGCTGATGAACTGCATCAGCCCCGAGCTCTCGGTCGCCGCGAATGCCTCGGGCAGCATCCGCAGCACGAAGCGGGCAAGATCCTCCGAACGTTTGCGGTCACGCAACCAGTCGGCGATGAACGAACCGAAATCGATCTCGCGCAGCTTGGCCTCGACCGGCCCGGATTCCAGGAAATTGTTCTCGATGAACTCGCCGAGCTTCTCGGCGATGCGCGCCTGATTGCTCTGGATGATCGCGGTGTGCGGGATCGGCAGCCCGAGCGGACGCTTGAACAAAGCGACGACGGCATACCAGTCGGCTAGCCCGCCGATGGTCGCGGCCTCGGCAAATGCCGCGATGAAGCCGAACACCGGATGCACCGGCAGCAGCGCTTTCGCTGCGATGAAGATGATGAAGGTTGCCGCCAGCACGCCGGTCGCCAGCCACTTGACGCGCCGCAGCTCGGCCGCGCGTTCGACGTCGACTGGCGTTGCGATGAGGGTGGCGGGAAGGGTCATGGGGTTTCGCAGGGGTGACGAACGAAGCATAGCATGGCCCCACCGCCGTCATTCCGGGGCGTGCGAAGCACGAACCCGGAATCTCGAGATTCCGGATCGCCGCTTCGCGTCGTCCGGAATGACGGTGGACACATGAGCTATGAAGGACACCGCCAAAAAAGAAGGCCCGCAAATGGCGGGCCTTCGAAAAGGGCAGTCGGTCAGTGCAAGCGCGATCAGGCGGTCTTGCCGTAGACCTTGGCGAAGTTGTCCTGCGCGGTCTTCGCACCATCGGTGACGAGCTTGCCGAGATACTCGGTAGTGGCCTTCGCCCGCGAGACGAACAGTTCGCCACGCGCACGGGCCAGCTCCGACTGGATCTGGGCGGCTTCGCTCAGCGACTTGGCGGACGCGAGCTTGTCGATGCCGGCGAAGAACGCCTCGGCGTCCTGGTAGATCGCCTGTTGGATGTTGCGGCTGATCTTGGCGGCTTCGGTCACCGAACCGGCAACAGCGGACTCGATCACGTTGGTCACCTTCTCCGAGCCGGCATAGGCATCGGCAGCGCGGGTCTTGGCGGCCTCGGCCTGCTTCTTCACGAACTCACGGGCAGCTTCCGGAACTTCCAGGTTCTGAAGCTTGGTGAACGCCTCGGTGACGGGCGCGAAGGCTTCCTTGACGCTGTTCAGCACGGAATTGGTTTCGGTGGTCATTGGGGTCTCTCCATCCTCAGGTTTGAGCTATGGGCTCACCCCGTCCGGTTTGGCCCGGGGCAACGGTGTTATGACACACCTCATGGTGCGTCGCAACATCTATGTTGCAGCGCGATATCACGAACCTGTGAAGAGCACGAAGATCCGGCAGATTGCCTAGAGAACCAGCAGGAACCGGTTCCTAATTACCACTGACCGCGTCAGAGACCCCGTAAGCCTCCATCTGTGCCCGGACCTGCGCCACGTTGTGCCCGAGCACGACGATGTCGTGGGTCTTGCCCTCGACGTCGCGGACATGGTCGCGCAGCAGGGCCTCAGCCTTGAAGCCTAGGCTCTCGAACAGCGCGATCGCCGCGCGCTGGTCGACGGTCATCTGCACCGAGAACTTCTCCAGCCCGGCACCGAGCGCGATGGCGAAGGTCTCCTGCGACAGCGCCCGGCCGACGCCCTGCCCGCGCACGTCGAGCGACACCACCATCCGGATCTCGCCGACATGCGGCGACCAGGAGTGCGGATCGCGCACCAGGGTGCCGCAACCGACCACCTTGCCGTCCCTGATCGCGAGCAGGCTCGTGATGTCGCCGCGCTCGATCTCGTTGATCCAGGCCGACAGCACCTTCGGCTGGCTGATATTGCGCGGCAGGAACAAGAGATCATGCGACGGCAGCTTCTGCGCGAAAGCCAGCACCGCAGCCTCGTGGTCCCGAATCATCAGGCGAAACTCGATGTCGCCCGCTTCGGTCTTGACGCGGCGCGGATAGGAACGTTGTTCGGTCATGTCGATCTCTCTCAAGTCGACCCTTCTTAGGTCGATCTCTTGCCCAGCCAGGAGTCCAGTTTCGGCCACAGCCGCTTGATTGCGTTGGCGCCGGCGACCAGCGAGACGTGACCGCCTTTCAGCATCACCTCCTCCTTGTCCTCGGAGCCGATCTTTGTGATCAGATGTTTTGCCGCATCATACGGCACGATGTGGTCGTGCTCGGCAACCGCATGCAGGATCGGCACCTTGATGTCGGCAAGCTTCGCCTCGCGGCCGCCGACCGTCATGGTGTCGTTGTAGAGCTTGTTGTCCCACATCAGGTCCTTGGTGATGGCGCGGAAATATTCGCCCGCGAGCGGCAACGTGTCGGTCGCCCAGCGATCGAACATCCGGTACGACTTGACGAACTCGTCGTTCCAGATGTTGTCCCAGAGCTGGATCTGGCCGACGACACGGGCGGCCGGCCGCAACATGTCGAACGATTGCAGGATCAGTTCGGGCGGCATGTTGCCGGTGCTGTCGATCAGGCGGTCGACGTCGAAATAGCGGCGGTCGGCGAAGTTCGAGAACAGCTTCATCTCGCGGAAATCGATCGGCGTGGTGAAGCAGATCAGGTTCTTCATCGGCCCGTCGCTGAAGATCGAGCCGTAGAGCAGCGACAGCACGCCGCCGAAGCAATAGCCGATCACCGAGACGTCCTTTTCGCCGGAATCCTGCTGCACGCGGCGGACCGATTCCGGAATGAAGTCGAGGACGTAATCCTCCATGCGCAGCGATTTTTCCTCGGGCTTCGGCGCACTCCAGTCCAGCATGTAGACGTCGAAGCCGCGCTTGAGCAGGAACTCGATGAAGCTCTGCCCCGGCACCAGGTCGAGGATGTAGCCGCGGTTGGTGGTCGCCATCACGATCAGCACGGGCACGCGATAGACTTCGTCGGCCAGCGGCCGGTAGTGATAGAGGTTCATGGTGCCGCGCGAATACAGCACGTCCTTCGGCGTCGAGCCGAGCGACGGGCCGGAGCTCGAG
>NZ_JADFUD010000093.1:0-22917 GCF_054820065.1 Bradyrhizobium sp. UFLA06-06 | reverse complement strand
AGTTCGTCGGCAGCGTCAGATGTGTATAAGAGACAGCCCTAAACTCGATGCCTTCTCTCGCTGGATGTCACGTTGATGGTGCGATGATGGTTACGTTGGATCGACTCTACGAAAAGCAGTGCGCCGCGCTTTCGCTCGACCGTCTACGGGTATCGCAATCGTCGCGGCCGCTTATCGAATGGGTTGATCATCTTGATGGCTCGCCGAACCATAAGACCGCCTACGCCTGGCTTATGGGGCTCTGCATACTGGCTTGGCCGCTGATGCCCAAGATAACAGAAGCTTTATGGCGTTGGCTCGGTCATAGCGGCCATCCCGTTGCCGCACGCGCTTCGACGCCTTCACCTCACCGAAATGGAGCGGCACCGAAGATCGATGGGCGCAGGTTGGCGGTTTCAGATATTGAACGATGCCTTCCCGGAAGGATTGCAGCGTGACAGTCGCGAACATCGTTCCTGCCGAGAAGCTGCCCAGTGCAATGCCGTTAGAAGTCTCCATTCCTTTCATGCTTGGTAGTATTAGCTTGGCCGCATCCTATGGCTCGAGCTTCTTTCTCGTGGACGCCCTGCGGTCCATTCAGCAAAGCGCCACGACCGCCGGAGCCGTTATCTCGACCGGTACGATCGCAACGATACTGTGTTCGCTAATGGTCGGCCGGATCGCAGATTCACTTGGCTTAATGCGAACTATCACCGTGGCCGCAGTGATGATGGCGGCCGCGATGATATCTTTCGCATTAGCGTCAACTTTAACGCTCTTCGCGTACGTCGGAGGACTTCTTCTCGGCATTGGGTGGTCTGGCTTCTATATGCTGGCGCCGCTTCAAGTCCTGGGTCACGTGCGGGCTGAAGCCCGTATCAAGTATTTGACCTTGCTTTCCGGGTCTCAAATGCTGGGTATCGGGCTTGCTTCTCCTCTCGCGCGCACCGTCGCGGTGACTGCGGGATCCTACATTGCGGTGTACGCCCTATTTGCGGCTGCATGTCTCGTTGGCGCGACGTTCTTGGAGTTCGCCGGTAGGGGGCTGGCGCACGCTCCTCAGACCAAACTGCCAACTGTACGTCTCAACGTGGAAGGCGTGCTAAAAGCCCTCAAATCGAACACGCGATATCCGATCATCATGATCGGCCTTGGGGCATGCGTCTTCGCCGGTCTTTTCACATTCCAAACGCTCTATGCTGCATCGCGATCGCAGTCTGCCGACACATTCTTTCTTGTTTTCACGCTGACAGCCGTCTTCATGCGGTTCGCTGTGGCGCCGATAATTGGAAAGTTTCGCCTTGAGCGCGTAGCCGCGGTTCTCAGCATATGCACTATCGGAGGGCTATTCATCCTCTTCGTGAATGTAGGCAGTACGGCGAACTACATCATCGGAACAATGATGTTCGCGCTGGGATACGGTCTCAGCTATTCGACCCTGAACAGTATGGTCGTGTACATTGCTGACACGGAAGGCACGTCGTTGGCTATTGCCTCTCAAGTCTTCACGCTCTCCTACTTCATTGGCCTATTCGGATTTCCATGCATCGCAGGGCAAATCGTGAAGGCCGGCGGCTTCGATAATCTGCTTATAACCATGATGGTGCTTATCGTCGCGAATGCAGTCCTTCTTGCAACTCAAGTTTTCTCGGGCAGCCGAGAACATTGACTGGCTCCTTGTAGGGATCATGGGATGCTGAAGCACGCCGACAGCTATAACGTCATCGCGATCGGTGCGGGGCCGGCTAATCTGAGTCTGGCAGCGCTTGCGGCTCCGATTCTGGACATTTCGTTGAACGTCCTTGAGAGCTCAGAGAAGGTAAAGTGGCATCCCGGTCTGCTTTTGGCAGGTGCCGTCATGCAAACCAGCCCGCTAAAGGACTTGGTCACACCGGCTGATCCGACGAGTGCATACAGTTTCCTCGCCTACTTGCATGATAAGAAGCGACTTTATCAAGCTATTGTTCGGGGGCTGGCGTCTGTTACTCGTAGTGAATTTGAGGACTATTTGCGCTGGGCAGCGGCGAAGCTGGCGAACATCCAATTCGGCGAGCACGTGAGCGCAGTCGAACTGCGCGGCGAGGCCTTTAATATCATAACGAATTGCCGCAAGTACCAAACCGGTACGATTGTGCTTGGCGTGGGCAGGGTACCGTCTGTTCCTGAGTGGGGCAGGAATGCGCCGCCAAACGAGGTGTTTCACGGGAGTACCCTTCTCCTGCGGCGACGTGAGCTTTCCGGCAAGCGTGTCGTGGTCGTAGGCGGCGGCCAAAGCGGGGCTGAGATATTCCTTCATCTCCTCAGTGGTGCATGCGGTCCATTGGGAACCCTGACCTGGGTGACGCGCCGCGCAAGCATATTTGCGCTCGAAGACAGTCCTTTCGTCAATGAATGGTTCTTTCCGCAACATGGTGACTGGTTCTTTGACCAGAGTGAAGCCGCCCGGAAGCAAACTCTTGAGCGACAATCGTTGGCGAGCGATGGCGTGAACTGCTCGACGCTGCGCGCTATCTACAATACGCTGTACGACCGCGAGGTTCATAGACAGTCCTACCCCGCGCACGTAAAGGTATACGTGGACACCACGGCCGAAGACTTGCGGGGCATGTCTCCCTTTCGCTTGGATTTGCGTCAGCGGAAGACAGGCACTTCTTCACAACATGTCGCAGACATTGTCGTCTTAGCCACAGGCTACCGCACCGAAATCCCATCGTTTCTTGAGCCGATCGCAGGTCGGCTCAAGGTCTTGAATGCTCCGGGTGGCTCTCAAGAAATCGTAGTCGACAAGGAGTTCTCGGCTCGTTTTGACGGTCCCGAAAAGTGCCGTTTGTACGTCCAGAATGGCGCACGCCTTCAACGTGGCATTGCCGATACAAATCTAAGCCTGGTTCCTTGGCGCGCTTCGCAAATCCTCAATTCAATCATCGGCCGCGTCGCCTACGATTGCGCGCCGGGAACCGGCGTCATCGAGTGGAGTAGCGTTGGCTTCGAGAGGGCCTGCTGACCGGCGAACAAGTCTGCCACGACAACTGGATCTTTCGGAGTTTGCCATGAAGAATGCACGGTTGATGGCCCTGGGCGACATGACGATCTATAGCCCCGGTGTCGTCTTGCAGCACGTTGAAGAAATCGGCGAATCCCGGACCCCTTGTCCCGTCGAGCTCATCGAATTTCGGCTAGATCCGTTCGCTGTGTCGACGCCTCATTCCCATTCTTCCTGCGAGATCTGGCGCATCACGAGCGGCCAAGGTCGTGTGATAACTGACGATGGAGAATTGGCCATCAAGGCCGGCGATCTGGTGTTTCTGCAGCCCCATCGAACCCATTATTTGGAGAATCGCGGCAGCGAAATTCTGGGCGCTTTGTCTATCGCCTGGGAGGGAGCTCGATGACCGACAGCATTTACGACCTGGCGGTCATGGGCGCGGGCGTCATGGGCCTGAGTGCCGCCTTCATTGCAGCGAATAGCCGGCCCCGGGATAGAATCGTGATCTTCGATCGAGAGACCGTTGGGTCTGGTGCCAGTGGGTTTGCCCCGGGAATCCAAATCAACATCGGTCGTAATGAAAAGGAAAGAAGCCTCCTCAATCGTGGTTCAAAGATTTGGCGAGAGATCTATCCCCATGGGTGGCCCAGCGGTCGAGACTGCGACGTATTGTGGTTGACGCGCGATCCGGAAGAACTCACGCGAATGAGCTGTGTGGTCGGCACCGCCCCATCGACTTCTTTTGCGCTGAGGGAGAGGCTTTTATCGCTGCCGCAATTTTTGATTCCCGGCGATATGGTCGTGGCGCTGGATCGGGGGTCTTACTGCCCAGTCAATTCCATTGTTCGGGATCTGGCCCAACGGCTCAAGGCTGTCGGAACTTCGATACGGGAGCGCACATCGATTGCACGGATACGGCAAAGACCGAGCCATATTAGTCTTCAGACATCTGATGATAGCGAACTCTCGGCGAGGCGGGCCGTTCTGGCAATCGGTCCATGGCTGCCAGAGTCACCGTTGCGCGCGCATTTAGCGGAGGGGCCGCGATTGCGAGTTAAAAAGGTCGTCGCGCTTCACTTGGCGGCGCGCCCTACAACGAACTGTCCAATGGTCGGCTTGTTCGATGACTATGCGTTCCTGATCCCTATGATCGAAGAGGGGTATTGGTTGTTCAGTTTCACCTCGCACGAATGGGATGTGAGACCTGACACCGGCGGGCTGCACGTCAGTTCGGATGATCTCGCACGCGCCAACGCAATCCTGACAAAATGGTTTTCTCCTGACATTCCCGCGATCGCATCAGCGCGTGTGTTTTGCGACTGCTATTCTGACGATGGTGTCCCGTTCTCTCGCCCAGCTCAAGATGTCGCCGGCCTGTATGTCGTTGGCGGCGGTGGAGGTAACGGGTTTCGTTTTGGGCCCGCGTGCGCGGAAGAGGCAATTCGATCACTGTATTCTCACCATTGATTGTCGTCGGCGTGGCGTGATGAGATGACATATGCCGATTGGTCTCGAAGCCTATCCCTATCATAAACCTGTAGAGTCCGTTCGCGAGACGTCGAGATCGACCATGATTGTTGATCTCAGCGCCATTGAAGCCAACTATCGGAAGTGCCAGGGGCTTGCGCCTCGCAGCGCTTGCGGCGCCGTCCTCAAGGCTGATGCCTACGGTCTTGGCGCGACACGTATAGCGCCCTTCCTGGCTTCCCTCGGCTGCGCGCATTTTTTCGTCGCTGATGTGGAGGAGGGCGTCGCCCTGCGCGATGTGCTGCCATCATCGGCAAGGATCTATATGCTCTACGGCGCTTTGCCGGGCATGGAGCTGGCGGCCGAGCAGCACAATTTGCTGCCGATCCTCAACAGCAGGGAACAATTGGAGGCCTGGCTTCGGCATTGCCGACTTCGCAATCGCGCGCTGCCCGCAGGAATTCATGTCGACACTGGCCTGTCTCGATTGGGGTTTTCCATTGATGAGTTGCGCGCAATCGCCGAAAATAGAAGCGGATTATCTGAATTGCCTGTCGTGCTGTTCATGAGTCAGCTCGCCTGTGCAGAGTGGCGAGACGAGATTTGTCTCCAACAACTGAATCGGTTTCGCAGACTTTCCCACTTATTCCCGAATGCGCATCTTTCCCTATCGAATTCGGCCGGATTGTTCGCCGGACGTGAGTTTCATTTTGACCTCGTAAGATCGGGTGGAGGAATTTTCGGCTTCTCGACGTCCGAGGATCCCGATTTCAAGCCAATGCAAGTTGTTCATCTGCGAACGCAAATTATTCAATGCCGTAAAGTCGAGCATGGGGAAGCGATCGGATACTTCAGGTCCTACACAGTAAAGAAGCGGATGCGGGTCGCGACCGCCGCGATTGGTTATGCAGATGGATTTCCGCGTACTCTGGGTAATCGAGGGCATGTCTTCATATATGGTCGTCGTGCGCCTATCGTCGGCTTCGTTTCGATGGACCTTATTACCATTGACGTAACCGACCTGCCCGAGAGTTGGACGCCGCCCGGTACAGTGGTGGACCTCATCTGCCCCGAGCAGACGGTCGGGGATATGGCATCAGCCGCGAAAATGCTGAGCGACGAATTGACTACGGCGATGGGACGACGATGCCGTAGGCTTTACGTCTCATCCGCAAGAGATGATATGAGGCACCGGTGAACTCCTCCGCGCTCCGATCCCAGCAAGTCAATCGAGCGATCTACCTAGGCGATGAAGGCGTACGTCTCATGCGTCCGAGCTACTTCACTGCCGAGGTGCGGCAATTTCATCGTCGTGAGAGACTATTTTACCTCGATCTCCTGTGCAAGACCCACTACAAGCTGATCATAGAAGTAGGTTGTAGTGGCTACCGCCTTATCGGCATTAAGAACGATGACAATGATTATCTTGGCATTGAAATAAATCCACCTCGTATGCGTCGGTTAAAAAATCGGAGAGGAGCGGTTATCCGCTGCGAAGCCAGAAAATTCTTCGAAAGAACGCGGTTAATCGACGAGATAATGCGCCGATATGATGGAAAGGTGCTCTGCATACTGCCATTTAATTTCATTGGCACGATGGATGCGCCGATGGAATTTCTGTCGCTGGTCTGTAAAGCGCCTTTTGATCTAGCTTTGTCGCTCTTTTCGACGAGCGAGACGGCAACGGTGGCTCGCCATGAATACTATGACCTTTGTGGCATCACCGTTAAGGGGGTGGCGCGCACGGATGACTATGTTCGATTAGATTGTTCCAACGGGTTCAAGGCGTTCGCTTTCGATCCGGTCTTTCTGGTGAACCACATATCGTCGTATGGCTTCCGCTTGAATGACGTAGAATGTTATGATGTCTGTAACTTCCTTCATTTCAAAAAGGGGTCTCCCGAAATGAGGGGCAGGATAATGCCAACTGAGCCCAGAAACAGATATTAGGTTATAGACGCCAGCCGGATCACTAGAAAGCAAGCAGCACGGAAAGCCACGGCTAGTTGCATAGGTCGGCACCATTAGGAACGACGAGCTTAAAACAACCCAAGCCGAGGCCTCCGACTCCCGCCGATCGAGACGGTGCCTAGTCTGAAGTGTTTTTCAGCTTCGTCCCTGTTGCCTAGATGAAGCAGAATTCGTCCCTGCCAGCCTAGGCGTTCCGAGAGCAAAGCACCCTGTTCGGCTTTCTTGAGACTGTGTCGTCCAAGTCACCAAAGGTCTGGGGCTTCGGCTTATGTTGACCTGGAGCGAGGACTTCAATGTACGATGTCTACTTGAACGAACGGAACGATCTTCTTGTCGTTCCTCGAGGCAATTCCATTCCGATCGATCTCAACAGGAACTGGCGGAAGAAACGTATCGTGCGCTCGGTCAGCGAGCAGATCCGCGAAGATGTTCGGATCTACGGCTACCATCGGCGAAAGTTGCCGTTAAGTCGTTCGATGAACAAGTTAGCTTGATCTACAAACAACGAGCGATCGGCAAGTAAAATGCGAACGGTCGTAAATTCTAGGCGTTTGATTTTCGGACCGATTGGCGCGCCGAGAGCACTGAACCTCTTTATGGGCCGGAACGCGACCGCCTACCACACGCGGGACTTGACTTCATTCCGAGCGGCTTCTGCGCCCAGTGGTTCGCACGGTATCTCCGTGTTTGGAACGTAAGCGGCAAGCTGAGGCCGTCAGGCGGCGTGGTTCCATGGCATAAGCGCGTCGAGTTCGCTGCTCGGCCAACCGTTGGCGATACGCTGAAGCGTTACGGCGAGCCAGGCGAACGGATCGATGTTGTTCATCTTCGCCGTCTGCAGCAGTGTTGCGATAGTCGCCCAGGTTTGTCCGCCGCCGTCGCTGCCAGCGAAGAGACTATTCTTTCTCGTAATTGTTTGTGGCCTGATGGCGCGTTCGACGATGTTGGAGTCGAGCTCGATGCGGCCGTCGGCCAGGAAGCGCTCGAAGATGGCGCGGCGCGAGACGGCATAGCGGATCGCCTCAGCCAGTTTTGATTTGCCGGAGATCCGCCGCAAGGTCTGCTGCCAGAGGTCGAAGAGATCTGCGACGATCGCCGCGGAGGCTTGCTGGCGCGCGGCGACGCGTGCGTCGGGGCTTTGACCGCGCACGGTCTTCTCGACCTGCCAAAGCTTCGCCATCCGCTCGACCGTCGCCGTTGCCACTTCTGAGCTCCCTGCAACATGTAACTCGTAGAACTTGCGCCGGCAGTGTGACCAGCAGCCAGCCAATGTGATGCCATCATTGCCGCGATCGGATCGCGCGAGCTTGTTATAGGCGGCATAGCCATCCACCTGCAGGATGCCGCGATAACCATTGAGGTGCCGGACCGCGCATTCGCCGGAGCGGCTGTCTTCGAAGCGATAAGCCACCATCGGGGGACCGTCGCGGCCAAACGTTCGGTCATCCCTGGCATAGGCCCACAAATAGGCCGTTTTCGTCGATCCGGAGCCCGGAGCGAGCGTCGGCAAAGTGGTTTCGTCGGCAAAGACCCGTTCGGCCTTCTTGACCTCGCTGAAGATGTAGTCGGCCAGGATCTCCAGCTCGAAGCCGAGCTTGCCCATCCATTGCGCCATCAACTGGCGGTCTAGCTCGACCTTGTCGCGGGCGTAGATCGCCTCCTGCCGGTAGAGCGGCAGGCCGTCGGCATATTTGGCGACGGCGATCTGGGCCAAAAGCGCTTCCGTCGGAATGCTGTCAACGGGCGGCGAACTTTCCGTGAGAATGGGCTTCCAAATTTCCCTAGGTGACGGCGACGACTTTGGTTTCGGGGATCAGCCGGCATCGGGATCGTCATTGGCCTTTCCAGGCGGGCGGCCGCGGCGCTTGGGCTGCGGCGGGTTTGCGAGTGGGCGCGAGCGGACGTTTTCCGGCACCAGAGCGGCGTGCTGCCGGAGCCGATAACTCGATCCCTCGATTTGGATGACAACGGCGTGGTGAAGCAGGCGATCAAGCAATGCCGTGGCAACGACAGGATCGCCAAAAACTTCGCCCCATTCGGCGAATCCGCGGTTCGAAGTCAAGATCATCGCGCCTTTCTCATAGCGCGCATTGACCAACTGGAAGAACAGGTTGCCGCCGCCGGGCACGACTGGAAGGTAACCAATTTCGTCGACGACAAGGAGGGAGGCGCGGGCAAGGAACCGTAGGCGCTCACGCAAAGAGCCTTCGCGCTCGGCTTTTGCAAGGGTGGTGACGATATCGGCGAGCGTGGCGAACGCGACGCTCTTTCCAGCCTTCACGGCCTCGACCGCGAGCGCGGTCGCGAGATGGCTCTTGCCGGTGCCGGGTGGCCCAAGCAGATGGACCACCTCTGCGCGGTCGATGAACTTCAATTCGGCAAGAGCCAGGATACGATTGCGATCGAGGGACGGCTGGAATGCGAAGTCGAAGCCGGCGAGCGTTTTGACGGTGGTCAGGCGCGACATTCTCAGCGCGGTGCTGACACGGCGATTGTCGCGCAGCGTTAGCTCCTCGATCAGCAGCTGATCAAGCGCTTCGATCCATGTGACCTCACCCTGCTCGACGCGGCGGAGCGTCGTGTCCAGTATTTCCAGGGCGCGCGGCATCTTGAGTGCGACCAGGCTTTTCTTGACGCTGTCGATCGCTGCCGGCTGCGTGTGGATGGTCATGGCCGGCCTCCCGATTGGGCGAGCCGTTTGCCGACAGTTTGGTAAAACTCCAACGACCGTCGTGGGATGTGATCGCCGGTCCGACCGACGAGGGCTTCGGAGGCGCCAGGTCGCGACCTGGACCGATTGACCACCTGGCGATGCTCGGGTGCGACACGGGTTCGTCGGCGGCCTTCCAAAACAGGATGGACGGCGACGATTTGGCCTTGATCGAGAATGCGGATTACATCGGGCAATTGCTGCACCTCGACAATGCGGCGGGTACGGTCGGGGACGCTGTAATAGTTGCCGCCGATCGACACGAGCCCGTCGTGGCTGACACGCCGTTCGAGCTTGAGCAACGCGTCGAACGGCCCTGCCGGCAACATCTGCAGCTCGGGCCTCTCGGCGGCAAACGCCTCAGCGACGACTTTCTGCGTGGTGCCGTGCACGCGCGCGTTGGCGACAGTCGCGAGCCAGTCGTCGAGTTGAGCGTTGAGATCGTCGAGATTGCGGAAGCTGCGCGCAAGGAAGAAGTCCTGCCGGATGTAGCTGAACGGACGCTCGACCTTGCCCTTGGTCTTCGCGCGATACGGTCGGCAGGCCCTCGGATGGAAGCCGTAATGTTGTGCAAGCGCCAGGAGCGACCGATTATAGACGATGTGACCATCGCGATCCTCGCCTGTGACGGCCGTCTTCATACGATCGTAAAGGATCTCGATCGGGACGCCGCCGATCGCCGCAAAAGCCTGCATGTGGCAGCGCAGCAGCGTTTGTAGGTCCTGATGCATGACGAAGCGGGCGAAGATAAAGCGCGAATGGCCGAGCACCATCGAGAACAGCCAAATGATCCGCGTCACGCCGGGCTCGTCGGTAAAGATGCTCACGAAGCGAGCAAAATCCACCTGCGCCTGCTTCCCGGCAGGCGTCTCAAATCGCACTTCAAAGGGTTTAGGTACGTGGTCAGGACGGATCGCAGCCGCGAAGCGTTTCACGGCCGTATAGGCGCCAGTGTAGCCGTGCTCCCGAAGCTCGCGTGTTAAGCGGACGGCACTCAAGTCCGGGAACGCGGCGATACGTTCACGCAGATAATCGAGATAGGGCGCCAGCTTGCTCGGCCGGCCAGCCTGCCGCGGGCCATAGGCGGGTGGCTCGAGGCCACGCGCAATGTATTTGCGGATCGTTTTCGGGTCGCGTCCCGTGCGCCGGGCGATCGCGCTGATCGACAAGCCCTGACGATGAAGGTCCAAAATCACAATGAGATCTCCAAGCTGGATCATCCGTTCCGCCCCCGAATCGCTTCGGCGACAGGATCGGATGCGGAAAGCCTGAAAGGGCCGCAGCGCTCCGGTATGTGGGGCCTGCGCGCCGCGGCCCCTTCAGGCTGGGATGCCAGCTAGGGAATTTTCGATGCCCACATTTGGGGAGTATTCACCGCCCAGTGACAAATGCCTCCTTCGATGATATGGGCCGGGGCCGGCGCCTGGATCACGCCGTCCGCGTTCTTGAACGCATACTTGGGACGGCGCGTGACGATCACACGGAACTTTACCGGCACCACATCCAGACGCTCCGACACGTCCTCGCCGATCAGCACTTTCTGCTTGCCGGCATGCTCAGCCAGCTCTTCCGGCTCAATGACAGTTTCGATCCGTTCCAGATGGGGCGCAAAGCCCTTGCGCCGACGCGGTGCACGCTTGCTATCCGCTTGCGCACGGCCCTTGCTGACCTGGGCCTTGATCGCAGCGATGCCGGTCTCGATCTCCTCGAAGACAAAGGCTTGCTGTTCGACGTCGCCATTCGCAGAGCCGAGCTTTTCCGATCGTCGGCCGAACCGGGCGCGGTCGAAGGCCTTCAGGATCTGTGTCAGTCGCTCGATGCGCGCATCGGCATCGGCGTTGCAGGCCTTGAGATCGGCGACCTCACTCTCCAGAGCATCGGCGCGGGCCGCTTTCTCGGCCATGGCAAGCACCATGGCCTTTAGCATCTCCACGTCATTTGGGAGGTTGAGATCGGGCGGCATCATTGGGCCTACCAGAGCACATTTTGCCCCTGTTCTCTTGCCCTTTCAGCTCACTGATTCACTTCGCCGCAGTGCTTTTACCCAACAATCTCCGGCGGCTTGACCGCCGCGGTCCGGACCCGCTTCCAGTCCATCCCATCGACCAGGGCCATCAACTGCGCAGCATTCAGCTGCACCCGATGATGTCCGATCCGCGGCCAGCAGAACCTCGCCTTCTCAAGCCGTTTTAAATAAAGGCACACGCCAGAGCCATCCCACCATACGATCTTTATTCGGTCGGCTCTTTTGGCGCGGAACACATAAAGCGAACCATCGAACGGATCTGAGCCGGCATCGCGTACCAGCGCAACAAGGCCATCGATACCCTTGCGGAAGTCGACTGGATGGCTAGCCAGGAACACCTTCACGCCGGAGGGGATCATGCCGAACGCACCGCCCGGATCACCCGCTGCAACTGCGCCTCGTCGACGTCCACGCCGGCGCGCACGATCACCTCGCCAATGGCAATTTCGATCACTGCGCCTGCCGCAGACACCACCACACCCTCGCAACTCGAGTGCCGCGCGGGACAATGTCGCTCTGCCCGAGCATCACGGCGCCAGGCGAACAGCTGCGACGGGTGAATGCCAATCCGGCGGGCGATCGCCGAGACACTCGCGCCAGGCTCCAGCGCCTCTGTCACAACTTGCGCCTTAAACTCGTCCGACCAGCGTCGGCGAAGCTGCCGCGGCGCTCCCTCAAGACGCTCGGCAACCGCTTCGATCATATGGAAGGTTCTAGTTCCAGAACTAGGCGCAGACATAGAAGCTCACATCGGCTCACAAACTCAGCAGCCGATAGCCGATCGCTTACCCACTCCGCCAGACGGGGTCTCTTTGCCGCTTACTTTGGAACCATGCCGCGAAGGGAGCCAATTTGGGAACAGCGGTTGCGGATTCCGGTTCAGCAGCCCCGGAAATCCATGTGGGAGCCCGATTCATTTTCAAGCCGAGCGGCGCCGGGAGAAAAGTCAGACTAGCCATCTTGGGCTGGGTCGGAGCGTCGCTGATATAAACGGCTGGATGGCTTCGGCCGTTGTGCTTCTCGGGGCCAACTGCCGATCCAACTCAGCCTGACAATGGCGGTGTGGTTGCAAGTTTGCCCGAAGTTGAAAACCCTGGCATTGCTGCCAGGGTTCTGCCTGTCGATCCTTTTGAGAGGAGGGATCAGAAGTCCATGCCGCCCATGCCTCCGCCCGGAGGCATCGCGGGACCGGGCGCGATCTTCTTCGGCAGCTCGGCAACCATCGCTTCCGTCGTGATCAGCAACGCCGCCACCGAGGAGGCGTTCTGGACCGCGATGCGCACGACCTTGGTCGGGTCAATGATGCCCTTGGAGACAAGGTTGCTGTACTCGCCAGTCTGCGCGTCGAAGCCGTAAGGGTATTGATCCTTCTCCAGGACTTTACCGACCACGACCGAGCCATCTTCACCGGCGTTGATCGCGATCTGCCGGGCCGGCCAGGACAGCGCCTTGCGCACGATCTCGACGCCGGTCTTCTGGTCGTCGTTCGTGGTGCGCAGGCCCTTGAGCTGCTCGGAGGCCCGGAGCAGGGCGACGCCGCCGCCCGGGAGAATGCCTTCCTCGACAGCCGCGCGGGTCGCGTGCATCGCGTCATCAACGCGATCCTTGCGCTCCTTCACCTCGACCTCGGTCGCGCCGCCGACGCGGATCACCGCGACGCCGCCTGCGAGCTTGGCGAGGCGCTCCTGCAGCTTCTCACGGTCGTAGTCCGAGGTGGTCTCCTCGATCTGCGCCTTGATCTGGGCTATGCGGGCGTCGATGTCGGCCTTCTTGCCACTTCCGTTGACGATCGTGGTGTTCTCCTTGTCGATCATCACCTTCTTGGCGCGACCGAGCATCTGCAGCGTGACGTTCTCGAGCTTGATGCCGAGGTCTTCCGAGATGGCCTGGCCGCCGGTCAGGATCGCGATGTCCTGCAGCATGGCCTTGCGGCGATCGCCGAAGCCCGGAGCCTTGACGGCCGCGACCTTCAGGCCGCCACGCAGGCGGTTCACGACGAGCGTGGCCAAGGCCTCGCCTTCGACGTCCTCGGCGACGATGACCAGCGGCTTGCCGGTCTGCACCACGGCCTCGAGCAGCGGCAGCAGCTCGTTCAGCGAGGAGAGCTTCTTCTCGTTGATCAGGATGTAGGCGTCCTCCATCTCAACGCGCATCTTGTCGGCGTTGGTGACGAAGTAGGGCGAGATGTAGCCGCGGTCGAACTGCATGCCCTCGACGACGTCGAGCTCGGTCTCGAGCGACTTGGCTTCCTCGACCGTGATGACGCCCTCGTTGCCGACCTTCTTCATGGCGTCGGCGAGGAACTTGCCGATCTCGGCGTCGCCGTTGGCGGAGATGGTGCCGACCTGGGCGATCTCCTCGTTCGAGGTGACCTTCTTCGAGTTCTTCTGGAGGTCCGCAACGACGGCTTCGACCGCGAGGTCGATACCGCGCTTCAGATCCATCGGGTTCATGCCGGCGGCGACCGACTTGGCGCCCTCGCGCACGATGGCAGCCGCAAGCACGGTCGCGGTGGTGGTGCCGTCACCGGCGGCGTCCGCTGCCTTGGCCGCGACCTCGCGCACCATCTGGGCACCCATGTTCTCGAACTTCTCCTCGAGCTCCACCTCCTTGGCGACGGCGACGCCGTCCTTGGTGATGCGGGGAGCGCCAAACGACTTCTCGAGCACCACGTTGCGGCCCTTCGGACCGAGGGTGACCTGCACGGCGTTGGCGAGAATGTCGACACCGCGCAACATGCGGTCTCGCGCTTCTACGCCGAACTTGACTTCCTTGGCTGACATAATCGAATTTCCTCAGTTCAGTTTCTCATCCTTCGACGCGCCCGGGCAAGGCGTTTGTCAAGGGCGGAGTGGATGTGGAGGGCTGGGACTAGGCGGCTTTTTTCTTGGAAAACACATCGGTGAGAACGCCCATAATGTCGCTCTCCTTCATGATCAACAGCTCCTGACCGTCGACCTTCACCTCGGTCCCTGACCACTTTCCGAACAGCACGCGATCGCCGACCTCTACGTCGATCGGAATCAACTTGCCGGTCTCGTCACGGCCGCCTGGGCCAACCGCGACGACTTCGCCCTGCGAGGGCTTTTCCTTGGCTGTGTCGGGAATGATGATGCCGCCAGCTGTCTTCTCTTCAGCGTCGATGCGCTTGACCACGACGCGGTCGTGAAGCGGACGGAAATTCATGTAGGCCTCCTGAGCATTTGAACGAGTTGACAATGGGCGCCTTTTGAGCAGCCTCATTGTTGCAAGAGCCAGGCCAAAGATGAGCCGAGCGATCTGCCTGCAATCGTGCTGAATCTCTCGCTTGGCCCGCTCGTGCATTCGTCGGGAAGCAAACGTTTTTGTGTACACAGCTCGCCAAGCTGTTGCCAACCTGACATTGCTTCTCGTCAAAATATGAGTTTACCGTCACGCGCATGGATCAAGGTCGTGCACGCTCGGCGCAACAAGATCAGGCCGATCACGGCCCACGAATGGGATAGCAATCAAGCGCCGACAGTCTCCTTCCCTATCTTTTTCACGGCTCTTCCTTGTCGGCCCTGCGAGCAAAGCTGCTCGTACGAACTGGCTAAAGGAAAACTATACGGCCGGGCTGTTTTGCGTCGACGGCGCTGCATAGCGCTGATGGATCAAGGCGATTGGGACCGGCATATGGATTATATACGTTGATATACGTTGTGCCGAAGCGTCTGGCGTGTGATTGCGAAGTTGATGGCGAATCCAACCGATCTCCGCGCCAATAGGAAAACAACCTGTGTCGTCTGTAGAAGTACATCAGCATATCGTTTCACTTCTTCAGAAGCCCGATCCGGTCATCTTGGATATCGGCTGCAATGACGGAACCGATACGCAACAGTTTCTTACCCTGTGCCCACAAGCTCAGCTTTACTGCTTCGAGCCGGACCCTCGGGCGATCGCGCGCTTCAAGAAGAAGTTGGGCCTTTCCCTCGATAAGGTGCAGCTGCTTGAAATCGCGATCAGTGATAGAAACGGGACGATCGATTTCCATCCAAGCAATGCAGATGGAGAAGCAAAAGAATGGGATCTCTCCGGCTCGATACGCCGACCGAAAAACCATCTTACCGAGTATGATTGGGTTCGGTTCGATCGCCCGTTCTCGGTTGAAACCCGGCGGCTGGACGATTGGTGCAGCGAGGCTAAGCTGAACACGGTTGACTTCATTTGGATGGATGTCCAAGGCGCGGAGGCCGACGTCATTGCAGGCGGCATGCAGACCTTGAGCAATACGCGCTTCGTGTACACGGAGTATAGCGACCGAGAGCTCTACGAAGGTCAGCTGTCGCTGCAGGCTATTCTTGATCTATTGCCGTCATTCGAAGTGGCGGCTCATTATCCCCGCGCTGTGGAAGGTGATGTATTGCTTAAGAATACACGCTTCTAGCGCCTATCACATCCGGCCCTGGTCGTCATTCCCCGGAAGACCTGCCTCGGATTCTCTGCGGCGCAGCGCCGCAGGACGGCCGATCACCGCGCGAATGGATGCTGCAAGCCTCACGTTCCCGTCTCGGTCGCTATGCAGGCCTTGGCGATAGCGCACTTAGGTACCTTCGATAAATACTATTATCGTTTGACGATCATTTGTTTGGCGGGGCGGCACGGCTCGCGACTCCGGGGCGAGCAGCTCGAGCTTTCTCAGATGCCTGAACCAATACTGCCAGCCGACGCTCAAAGCGCTTAATCGTCCGAACTGCTGCTGTATGCTCTGGCCCCCTCGGAAGGCGGTTCACTGCTTCGAACAAATGCCAAAGCAGCTGCATCAGTTCTCGTAGATCCTTAAGATGCGCCACTTCAATTACGCGCTTTCCACCGCTATTGTTCCGTCATGCCGAAACATTCGTCTCCAGCCCAAGTCAATCGCCAGTGGGGCGTTGGATAGCGAGTTCGTCGCCGCTCATCGGCTGCAGCTTGTATTCCGTGATACGTCGCTGGCACAAAGCATCGTCGATGAGCCTCTGCGCCTTCATGCACGAATATGCCTGCATCAGCGCATGATCCCGTAAAATCAACGCCTGCCGTGTGGGGGCGAATCCATTCATTGAACGAAGACTTGCAATGACCGTGCCATCGCTAGCTCAATGCAAGAAAGGCATGGATGTGAGGATGCTAACTCGCAATTGATCGCAATATCTGGCTGGTGGTAGACCCGAAATCCTGGTCGGCACTACGCACGTTGCTGTCCGGAGCAAGAATTGTGTCGACTTGGCCTCTGGCGAGGATCATCTTGATCGCTCGCAAAGCCACGCGCGAGAAAGTCGCCCGAACCAAAAGATAGAGCAGATAGGGCCTATGCTTGCGCCCGCCTCGGAGCAGATGGCGCTCTCGGCTCCTTAATTTAGCTCCCTTCCGGTCACCCGAATGATCGTGATCGTAACGCGAGCGGTTCTTGGTCAAGAACGCTAACCTCTCGGCCATCCTGTCAGTCGATTGAGAGCCGCGGTAGCGGACGGGCGCCGCTGATCAGATGGGCCTGCGCGGCCACCTCAGCAAGATAGTTGTCCATCGCACTTCGCGCGGTGGCTGTACCAGGGTGGCGGAAGTTCACGGAAATTCCGTCCTGCCAGCGACTGATCCATAGGTATGTCTCGCACGCATCGGAGCTACGGCTAATCAGAAATCGCGTCCGCCAATGGGGCCAGCGGTCCGATCCGGGCACCGTCCGATTGTCCATATAGGATACCATGAAACGGTCGCGCAGTGTGGTGCCGAGCAGCTCCATGGCCTTTGAAAATGGCACCTGAGCCGTTTTCTTGGCGCGTTTGAGTTCGAACCGGGCGGCGTTCAGGATTTCCGGCAACGTATCGGCCACCCGGAAGCTCACCGGGCTCATCCCGACATACCATCCAACCGAACGCATCGATCGCAGATCGTACCTGGTGTGAAAGGGTGCAACGGCGTGGAATTGTCGTTGGTTCGCCAGTGTCTTTCCTGCCAGCGCCAGACAGGCGAAAATTCCCGTCGCCGCGTTTCCGCCCTGGGACCTGCAGCCGCGATCGAATTCGCATGCGCCAGCCGCATCGAGCAGCCACATTTTTCCGCTCCGCTGCAAGGATTTCTCCGGCGTATCGAATGATAGCGGAAAGTCCGGCAATTGACCGCCGTTCGCCGCGATCAGCTCGCGCCAATGGCAGATAGCAGGATGGTCATCGGTTAGATCGGTCAATCGCTCTCGTTCGGCCTCGGCGTGATCCAGATAGCTGTGCACCGCCGCCAGCTGGGGTTCCACTCGACGGATCGCGGCTGTGTACAGTTCGTGGATCTCATACGGTACCAAGGCCATCGAGTAGGCATCGCTAACAGAGTGGTCGGAGGCGAGCAGGAGGCTCGTGGATGTCGGCCGGCTGATCGTCACGAAGACGTACGCCGGCCAGCGCAGCGGGTTGGTCTCCGCGTCAAACAGTTTTTCGAGCAGCTGAGCAGTTTCGCCGCTATCGGCGCAGTCACTCACCACGGTTTGCTCAAGCGCTGCAGCGCCTGGATCAATCGTGGCGCGACGCATTGCCGATCCATCCTTGGCCAATCGGCTGCGTAATACCTCGTGCCGATCGACCCAGCCAAGGATCGCTTTGGTCAGCGCAGCGGCATTGAGCTCGCCTGGCAACTCGAATGCTGCGCCGAGCCAGCCCGGTCGGCCATCGTCCGCAGAGCGAAGATGTTCCTCTTGCACATAGGACGGGCGGCGCGGGTCAGCCCGCCAGCTGATCGGCTCGGTGACGTTGATCCGCCAAACCATTAGCCGCCCAGGCTGCCGATCAAGATCGCCAAATTCTTTGATGTCCATGAGCCAGTCCGTCGCGGTCATAGACGCAAGCTGCGCGCCTGGCGCAGCGGCCAAATCCACACTATGGAGGCCATGCCAAGCACGCTGCTCGCGAGCAACGTGGTGCGCAGGCTCGTCGCAGCAGCGACCGCGCCGCCGGCGAGCGCCCCCAATGAGGCCAGTCCCCACACCACGCTGCGGATACTCGCATTGATCCGGCCCTGTAAGTGCGGCGGGGCCAACGCATATCGAATGGGAACCTGCTGCACGTTGTAGATCCCTTGGCCGATCCACAGCATGAATTGAGAGAGGGTCACGCATGCCACTGCGGCCCACCAGGGCTGGGTGAGCAGGGCCGCCAAGCTCATTCCGCCGGCGCTCACCGCCAAACCGATCATTAAAGTTGGGCCGAGGCCGATCGCCCGGCCCACCCGCGGTGAGCTAGCCGCACCGACCACACCGCCAAGCGCACCGATGCCGAGCGCCATGCCGACGAGCCGGCTGTCAAACCCGAGATCCTTGGTCAAATGCAGCAGAAACGCCGCAGAATACGCGTTGTGCCAAAAGATGAATGTGCCGCTCGCCAACGTGACTGCCCGCAAAACCGGATTGCCGAACAGGCTTACCAAACCCTCGGCGACTTGGCCGAGCACTGCTCTCGGCGCGGCCTCCGAGCACCCAGCGTTACGCAGGGGCACCAGAGACAGCAACGCGGCGGCAAGCAAAAATGAAATCGAGTCCGCCAGTATTGCGGTCGGGGCAGAGAATTCGTTGACGAGCCAACCGGCCAGGAACGGACCTGCTGCCATCGCGCCCGCTTGGCTGAGCTCCAATGAACTCTGTGCCCGAACCAGCTGTGAGCGATCTAGCAGGGTGGGTATGCACGCCAGATAAGCCACGTCAGCGATCACTGCGGCAACCCCAACCAGCATGCTCGTCGTGTACAACTGAACCAGTCCAAGATGTCCAAGGTTGGCGAACAAGGGAATTGTGGCCAGCGTCGCCGCCATCACCAGATTGGCGGTCAAAAGGATCCCCCGATGCGGGAGGCGGTCCACGACGACCCCGGCGAACAGACTCACCACCAGGTACGGCGCTCGACCGCAGGCCAACAGCAGCCCCGTTTGCGCCGGTCCCGCGTCCAGCAACGTGATTGCGGTTAGCGGCAGCGCCAGCAAGGTTACATTAGAGCCCAGCAGCGAAATGGTCTGGCCGACGAGCAGCGCAAGATAGCTTCGTGGCAGTCCACGAGGCGCGGCGGAACAGCGCGGGCGGCTCACGCGTCGCCAGACAGGCGGGGAGCCGACAGATACCCAAGTCGGCTCAGCTCACTTTCGGCGATCTGCTCGAATTCCTCGATCTGGGCTCGCGTCAGATCTTGGACGTAACGACCGATCCTGCCTCGGTGCAGCGGCTTCCCCGCAGCCTCGGCGGCCGGATGGCCGTGCGGTTGTTCGAACAATACGTGCTCGTATTCAGCGTAACCGGCATGAGGCCCCCACCTAGCCCACCCTGGGCTTACGCGCGATAGAGCCTGGCATGAGTTGCTCGGAGGAGGTGGATCGATGGTAAATGCCATGCTTGATGCCAGGCAGGAAGGTGACTCCTATCGTCGTGTCGAGGTGATCACCGGGGAGCGCCGGCGGCGACGATGGACGGGCGAGGAGAAGGCCCGGATCGTGGCGGAGAGTTTTGAGGAAGGCACGAACATCTCCGAGGTAGCGCGGCGCAACGGCGTTTCCCGCGGGCTGCTCACGGTGTGGCGACGCCAGATTACGGCAATGGCCGGCAAGGCGCCGAGCTTCGTGCCGATCCAGATTGGCGCCGAGAGCGGCCAGCTCGCAGCGTCGGCGCAAGCGAGGCCCTTGAAGGTGACCGCGCCGCCGACCATGGCCTGTGGGGTGGTCGAGATCGAGGTGAGTGGGGCGCGCATTCGCGTCGAGGGAGAAGTGGACACTGCGACGCTTTGCACGGTGCTGTCGGTGCTCAGAGGCGATCGATGATAGCGCTGCGGCCCGACCTCAAGGTGATGCTGGCATCCCAGCCGGTCGACTTTCGCAAGTCGGTGCACACGCTGTCGGCGCTGGTGAGCGAAGCGTTACACACGAGTCCTTATGACGGCACCGTCTTCGTTTTCCGTTCCAAACGTTCCGACAGAGTGAAGCTGCTGGCGTGGGACGGCAACGGCATGGTGCTTGTAACGAAGTGGTTGCACGAAGGGCATTTCACCTGGCCGCCGATCCGCGACGGCGCGGTGCGTTTGAGTGCGACGCAGCTCGCGATGCTGGTCGACGGGCTCGAGTGGACGCGTGTCTCACCCAAGCCTGTGAAGCAGCCGGCCGTTGTCGGCTGAGAGGCGAGGATTTCGCTGGAGCGTGTCGCGCGCGGATGTATCGTCTGGTCATGGCGATTCGCCCCGACGCTCTCCCGACCGATCCGTCAGCTCTGACCGAGATGGTGCTCGCGCTTGACGCCGAGAACGAGAAGCTGCGCGTGGCGATGCAGACGCTCAAGGAGATGATCTTCGGGAAGCGCTCGGAGCGACTTGCGGTGCTCGTGGACGAGCAACTCGCGCTTGAGCTGGGCGATCTCGAGACCGACGCCACGCCACCTGCCGCTGCCAACGACGATGCGGCAGCGGCGAAGCCGCTTGGCAAGCCGCCGCGGAAGAAGGCGCGCCGCAACATCGGCGCACTCCCAAAGCACCTGCCGCGCTGCGAGCAGGTGCTGGAGCCGGAGGCGACGGCTTGCCCGTGCTGCCAGGGTCAGCTCCACAAGATCGGCGAGGACGTCAGCGAGGTGCTGGACATCATCCCGGCGATCCTGCGGGTGCTGCGCACGATCCGTCCCAAATTTGGCTGCCGCAGCTGCACCGATGGTGTGGTCCAAGCGAAGGTGCTGCCGCGCCTGATCGAGAGCGGCATGGCCTCGACCGCACTCGTGAGCCACGTGGTGGTCTCGAAGTTCGCCTGGTATCTGCCGCTGTACCGGCAGGTGCAGATCTTGGCCGGCCAGGGCATCCAGCTCGACCGCGCGACGCTCGCCGGCTGGGTGAGGCGTGCCGCCTGGTGGCTCAAAAGCCTCTATGAGCTTCAGCTGAGGACGATCCAGAGCGCGGCGCGCGTGTTCTGCGACGAGACGCCGATGCCGGTGCTCGACCCCGGACGACATCGCACCCGCATCTGCCAGTTCTGGGCGCATGCCATGGATGACCGACCATGGGGCGGGCCCTCGCCGCCGGCGGTTGCCTACGTGTTCGCTGCCGGCCGCGGCACGGAGCAGATCGCCGGACAATTGACGGACTTTTCCGGCATTCTGCAGGTGGACGGCTATGCCGCCTACAAGGCGCTCGCCCGCGATCATGGCGGCGAGATCCAGCTCGCCTTTTGTCTCGCCCATGCCCGCCGTAAGTTCGTCGAGGTGTTCAAGACGACGCAGTCGCCGTTCGCGCGCGAGGTGATCGAACGCCTGCAGGCGGTCTATGCGATCGAAGCCGAGATCCGCGGCTCGAGCGCCGAGCAGCGGCTCGCCGTCCGTCGCGCCAGGACCGCTCCGTTGATGGAGGCGATCAAGGCACGATTGACCACAATGGTTGGCCAGCTCTTCTCGCAGTCGAAGCTGGCGGAGGCGATCAACTATGTACTCAATCACTGGGACGGGTTGACGCTGTTTCTTCGCGACGGCCGCGTCGAGGTCGATTCGAACACGGTAGAGCGTTCCATGCGCCCGATTGCCATGGGAAGACGCAACTCATTGTTCAGCGGCAGCGAAGGCGGCGCCGAGAGCTGGGCGATCCTGTCGTCGATCGTGAACACGGCAAAACTCCATGAACTCGATCCTCAGATCTATCTGACGGACGTGCTGGAGCGGATTGTCTCCGGGCGAACCAAGAGCCACCAGCTCCACGAGCTGCTCGTCTGGAACTGGAAGGCGGCCCGTGAGCGCATCGCACAGGCTGCAGCATGAGCCCACGTCGCCCTAAAGCTTCATCGTCGATGGCGGCCGCCGCCATGCCGCTTGCGGAGCTCGAGCAATGGCTCCAGGCCCGCGTCGATCAGCATCCCGCCGCCACCGGTCTCCCCATGCTCGACGGCTACGTCGCCGCGATCGTGGCCGGACCGGTGTCGATGAGCCCGCTCGATTGGATATGCCCACTGCTTGCCATCGATGCCGATGCCTTCAACCACGGCGGCACCCCGGAGTTCGCTGCGATCTCCGCCGTCGCGCTGCGTCATAACGAGATCAGCCAGATCCTTTCCACCACGCCTAACCAGTTCGCCCCGATGCACCGGCGTCAACCCAACGGCGTCGTCGATCCGCGACCATGGTGCCAGGGATTCTACGCCGCGATGCGGCTCAGGCTGTCGGCGTGGGCGCCATTGCTGGACGCCAGCAACGTCAATCACCGCCTGCTTCTGCCCATCCTGCTTCACTGTCGCGACGATCAGGCCGGTCCGCTGCTCGGACCGCCACGGACCGGCCGCGAGACCCGAGACTCTCTGCGCAACGCCCACCTCGATATTCCCGCAGCCGTCGAGGCCATGCGCCAATACTGGATGCCGATCCGCTACGCACGCGCACGCTGATCACCGCCGACGTGGGAGCTCATACCGGTTACGGTTAAGCGTCACAAAGGCCATGCGGGCAGCATTTCGAAGGCCACCAGGACTGTTGTCTCCTAAACTTCTAGCAATCATCAGACGGGGGTTAGCTGGAACAGCAAAGCTGCGCATTTATCGGAAAAAAGCCCGGCCTCATTCGAGGGCCGGGCGGAAGTCAGTCTGGGCGAACGAGGCTGCTAAGCGTCGCGCCAGCTCGCGTCGACAGAGGGAGGGCTGCCGACGGTTATTTGCGGTGATGCATTCACCGCAAATTTCTAATCACAAAAGGATTGATGTCGGTCTGGCGTTGTTTCCTTTTTTACCAAGGCGATACTCACCAATGCGCCGACAGCCCGGGATCCTGTCTCTTATACACATCTGACGCTGCCGACGAAC
>NZ_JADFUD010000092.1:0-26075 GCF_054820065.1 Bradyrhizobium sp. UFLA06-06 | reverse complement strand
GCGATCATCATCGCGCCGCGACACTGACTCGCCATCCTGATCGCCGCGCTCTTCCGACCCAGATCGTCGCGCTATACCGTCCGATGGTAAGAGCCAATATGCGATGCGGCGAAGTTTGTTGCCTTGAGCGGAAATCAACGTGCAAGTAACCGGCTATTGTTCACTTGGGAAACAGCTTGTCCCGAATGTAGCGGGACGTCGGCGTTAGCCTGATCCGTCGCGGCTTGCGCCAGACCGCCTTGTCGATCTCCTTTGTGTCACCAATCTTCAATTGGCCGGACGCTTTCTTAGCCACGAAAACAGCATCGCTCATCTTGCGCCCAGATCGGCGGTTCGTGCCCTTCACTTCCTTCCAGAGCTTCAACGGTCCGAGTTTGATTTTCGGAAGTTCTTCCGCAACCTCTCGACGAAGGCACGCCCTGTCACTCTCACCGGCACGCTTGCGGCCGCCCGGAAACATCCAGAGCCCGTCGCGACGGCGTCTGACAAGAAGCGCACGACCGTTCTTCGCAACGACAAGCTTTGAGGATTTCGCCATAACCCCTCAAATCGGTTTCACAATCCGAGATCTGTTTAGGCCGCTTGGGCCGCTAAGAGCAGTGACGCGGACCGCGTTCCTTCTCTTCACAAAAGGAACTATCACGATGTGGGGCCGAGCTTGCATGATCCTGAGCGATCTATCGCGCAAACGTTCGTATGTCTTGGAGAAAGATCTTTGAGCAGTTAAGTTTTGAACTGCTTCAAGGAAGAGCAAGCTGGCATCGGCGAGGCGTTCTCGGTTGGGCAAGCCGCTCGCCTCTCATTCGGCGATGGCGATAGATTTTCTCTATCTCTCGTATCGGACATGGTCTTCAGGTACTCTCGATGAGCAATTTGATCCGACTCCGCTACAACACAATGGCAGACGAAAGCCCGGGCGGGGAGTGGAAATGGCGCGTGATCTTGGAGAGAGATGGTGGATACGAGGAAGTTCTCGTAAAGAAGCTCTCGATTAACGTGCCTTCATTCTCTCAAGCAGACGAGATGCCTATTGTGGGACGCAAGTATCACATTGCTTGCTACGGCGAATTAACGATAAAAGACGGACACGGAACCATATGCAAACCCAGGTAAGGTCGCCTTGGTTCGGGCTGCTCTCCTTATCACTTATGTTTTCCGGTTTGGCTCCGGTACAGCGAAGGTCGCCGCGGTTACGCGGATCTGCTTACCGCACAGCCGCGCGGCGATGCTGTTCATGGTGGTCATCACGGCATATATCGGATTTGTGAAAACGTCTCATTTCGAGCCCCAGCCGGTGCCGTAATGGGCCCTGCTCCGAACAAGGTCTGATGACGGTAACTGTCCCTCATGGACGATGAGACAAAGACACGACTTTGAGTCGAACACATGGACTTCGATGCTCAAGGGACTTTCTGGCTAAGATGCAGGTCGGTCCAACAATGCGGAGATCACCCGCAATTAAACTGAATGACTGCCCAGGAACACCTTCACTCAAGCAAATTCAACTGCACACAGGTTCAGGCTGGCACGTATGACGTCGTCGGATAGACTGAGGACGATAAGGATCGTTCAATTATTTGTGCAATCCGTATGCTCTAAATAGAACGGCCCGCGGACACCCGCGCTGAACGTCTCGGCGGCGCCCAAAGCTTCAAGGAGGCGTGCTTTGGGGTCATTCCAGTCGCGTGTTGATCTCAGCGAGCCGAGCGCTATCGCATTACCGCATCCGCACGCATCGAACCCATGGACCGATTCTCCAACCTGGTAATCGTCCGAGATATGGAACAGCCGGGCGGCGTAGCCGACAAGGAACGTCCCGCCGTATTCAGCAGAATCCCTCGTCCTAGCAAAGCCGCCATACTTCATTCGAGCTCTCACGGCGTCGATGAAGTCGGTGACCATGTAAGTCATCACATCGACACCCACGCGCGGCCTGTTAGGATGGAAGCCAAACGCCAAAAGCTGTCCCATCCGGAATGAGCTGGTAAAGCCCATGACGAAATCACCGCTCCGGAATACCTTCCTGTCGTTGCGGACGACGAGAGAGTAGTTCGAGTCCAAACCGGCGCTATCGCCACCGATGTAAACAGTGCCTTTATTAACCAGTCCAACAATACACGTCATTGCGCCCCAATCTCCTCAGCTACGCTCCGGAAGCAAACTACGGTTCATCGTGAGAACGAATCAGGTCCCTTCTGACGCACTAAAGAACGACCTGATTTCATTTCAGTGGCTGGTCGACCACCGCGCCACGCCTTTGCATGTTCTACCTCATCATTCTAGATCAGAATCAGACGTGAAGTTTAATGAGGTCGTGCGCGTGAAATGACGGGGTCAATGGCGTTATCGTGTACAACGATGGACTTACCAGAAGTCACGACGGCCTTTGCAACGGCTCCCCTCGACTGGCAGTTCAGCATCGCCACCTTTGCGCTGCAGTCTGCTATTTAGACCGACACCCCGGTCTACATCGGTTCCATAGTTTCGCCGCACGGCGATCTCCGGGCTGACTTTGCATTTGCAGCGACGCAGGTCCGCTCAGAAGATAATCGTGGATGATGAGGTCCTGAACAAAGCAAGCAACGTACCAATCTGAATACGCATGTTTAAAGAAATTCGTAGAAGTTCGTCGCGTCAAAATCAAAAATAGCTCGCGATGTCGCCTCATCGCCCATCACCGACATGCCCTGGTCGCCCGGCGATGACTGGTTTTAGTGGTAAAGCGAACACGGCGAATTATGAGTAGGCGCCCTAGCGCCGATACAGATCCGGCTTGAATTCTTGCGGCGAGGGCGGGACAAAGCCGTGATCGTCGGGTTTGCAACAGACCGGACGCGGCATCCTGACAGTGCGAAGCGCATGCAGGCGTGTGGTCTTT
Organism: Bradyrhizobium sp. UFLA06-06; assembly: GCF_054820065.1. Lineage (NCBI taxonomy): Bacteria > Pseudomonadati > Pseudomonadota > Alphaproteobacteria > Hyphomicrobiales > Nitrobacteraceae > Bradyrhizobium > Bradyrhizobium sp. UFLA06-06. The sequence continues at coordinate 23,197 of NZ_JADFUD010000092.1, read as the reverse complement.
GTATGGCTGAGCCGGATTCACCTCCCGGAGCCAGCGGGTATCATTGCAGAAGCTGCAGCGCGGTGAGGTAATGATGGATCCTCCCCGACACCATGAAAGAGCTGAATGTCGCCCCTTACCTTCGGCAGTTGACAAGATTACTCGATTTCGACGAACAGCTTCGGCGCAACCTAGATCGCCTCATGCTCGATGCGTTTGGTGTGGGCCTGGGTCTTGCGGATCAGCGGCGTCAGTAGTTTGTGGAGATCGGTGGCCGAGGCCTTGTCGAAGCCGTGGTCGACCTTGCCGGCGTAGAACATCTCGTCACCCGTACGCTGGCCAACATAAATGTCGCCACATTCATTGCCGTCCAGCGCAAAGCTCTCAATGATGCGTGAGCATATCGCCTGCACGCGGACTCTCTGAGTCAATTCTGTGCATGTCGGCTTTTACAACCCGATCGTGTGGGCGGATTAGGTCCTTCGAGATGAGATTTGCATCCCGCCTCGAGCAAAACGAGTGGCGCAGTCGATCGCTTCCGAGCCGACCTAAGGATGATGAGAAAGCCCAAGAAGAAGCTTGAGTGGCACGAGGCCGCGTACAAGACGGGACCGTCGCCCGACCCGCCTGGGGGAATACTGTGGAAGTTTGAGTCGGACCGAGAACAAACCTTGGTATAGGCTTTGTAGCCCATGCGATATCACCCGCTTACCTTTGTAGAGTTGAGCATCTGCCAGGTTGTCCATACTTTCGATTTCAAAGCTGAATCATTCGATCGAACGGGTCGAAGCCTTGAACTGACGCGATTCACCTAGACGGTTTTGCGCTCCATTCAGACTTGAGCACGAGTAAATGGAAGCACGTGAGCCCACCTCCACATCCTGAGGCGGACCTCAGGCTGATTACGCGCAAAAAGGACTTGGGTCTTATCTTGCGAAGGCGCTCCCTATTCGAGATCGCACTCAGCCAAGCGGGGTCGGCGTTCATCATAAGCAGCGAGAATGGAAGAAGCGGAAGGCTGAGCCTCTGCTTGGGAACATACGAGTCTTTAGAGCGGCCACTTCAGTTTCGCTTATAGCAGGGGCCTGGCCGCAGTTGCCGCTTTAATAACGATGGCTGTCGCGCGACTCGCTAGCGAGTTTGCGTCACCCTCTTTGAATGCGAGTCGAGATGACATTTACAGAGCTTTTCATCAAGCGTCCGGTTTTATCTATCGTCGTCAGTCTACTGATCTTGCTGATCGGCCTTCGCGCGGCCGCTGTTCTGCCAATCCGGCAGTATCCCAAACTGTCTAACACGGTCGTCAATATCACGACCTCCTATCCTGGCGCCTCCGCCGACATGATCCAGGGGTTCATCACCACTCCTCTGGAGCAGGCGGTCGCTTCCGCAGAGGGCGTCGACTATGTCACTTCCTCATCTGTGCTCGGTGCGTCGACGATCCAAGTCTACATCAAGCTCAATTTCGATCCCAACGAGGCACTCACCGAGGTGCTGTCTAAGGTCAATTCAGTCAAATCGTTAATCCCGAAAGAATCGAACGATCCGATCGTCACTAAGTCAAGCGGTCAGGCTACCGCTGTCATGTACATCGCCTTCTCCAGCGAGGAACTGACGGCCAGCGCGATCTCGGACTATCTCTCGCGCGTCGTGCAACCGGTTTTGTCGACCGTCGACGGCGTTGCGGCGGCTGACATCCTGGGCAGCCAAAGTTTTGCGATGCGGCTATGGCTCGATGCTGCGAAAATGGCGGGGCACGGCGTGTCGCCGGCAGATGTTTCGGCTGCAATCGCTGCCAACAACTTCCAGGCCGCGTCCGGTCAGACCAAGGGCTATTTCACTATCTCCGACGTCACGACAAACACCGACCTGCGGAGTGTCGATGACTTCAAGCGCATGGTCGTCAAAGCGAATGACGGCGGCTTTGTACGCATGGAGGACATTGCGGCAGTCGAGCTTGCCGCGCAGACCACAGACGTCAGCGTCTCCATGAACGGCGAGCACGCGGTCTTCATCGGTGTCCAGGCGAGCCCGCAGGGCAATCCGCTAAACATAGTGCGAGGTGTTCGGGCGCTGTTTCCAGAAATGGAACGCAACCTGCCGCCGGCACTGAAGATGAAAGTGGCCTACGATTCCACCAAATTCATTCAATCGTCGATCGATGAAGTGGAGAAGACGCTCATTGAGGCCGTCGTGATAGTGGTGGTGGTCATCTTTCTATTCCTGGCCTCGCTGCGGTCGGTCATCATTCCCGTCGTTACCATTCCGTTGTCGCTCATCGGTGTCTGCAGCATGATGCTGGCGCTGGGATTCTCATTCAATCTCCTTACCCTCCTTGCGATGGTACTCGCGATCGGTCTCGTGGTCGACGACGCGATCGTCGTGGTGGAGAACGTTCATCGCCATCTGGAAGAAGGTGCGCCGCCCCTCCAGGCTGCTGCGAGAGGCGCGCGCGAGATCGTGGGCCCCGTCGTCTCCATGACGATTACGTTGGCCGCCGTATACGCGCCCATCGGTTTTCTCGGGGGCGTCACCGGCGCGCTGTTCCGCGAGTTCGCGTTTACGCTGGCGGGGGCGGTGATCGTGTCGGGCGTGATCGCTTTGACGCTGTCGCCGATGATGTGCTCGGTCTGCCTGAAGAGCGCTGAGGAGAAGCGGTTTGCAAGAGTTGTGAACCGCGTGTTTGGCGCCACGACACGCTGGTACGGACGCAAGCTCGACCGCTCGCTCGACTATCGTCCGATTACCGGGCTGTTCGCCCTGACCATGCTGGGTCTCGTCGGTTTTCTCTATATGCACACTTCCAAGGAACTCGCGCCGGAGGAAGATCAAGGGATTGTATTCGCGCTAACCAAAGCGCCGAAATACGCCAACATCGACTACCTCAACTATTACGGCGCCAAGCTCGAAAAGGCGTTTCAGAAGTTTCCCGAGACCGATTTGAGCTTCGTGCTCAACGGCACTAGCGGCTCGCGGGGAGGGATGGCCGGCATGTTGCTCAAGCCTTGGGATGAGCGCAAGCGGTCATCGATCGCGCTAAAGTCCCTTGTCCAGGTCGAGCTGTCCAAAATCGAAGGTATTAACGCATTTGCGTTTAGCCTGCCTTCGCTTCCGGGAGGCACGGACGGGCTACCAGTGCAGATGGTGATCAATTCGACGCTAGGTTTCCAATCCGTCTATGAGCAGATGTCGAACCTGAAGGATGCCGCGCGCAAAAGCGGTCTGTTCATGGTCAGCGATTCTGACCTCGAGTTCAATCAGCCCGTGGTACGAATCAAGGTCGATCGATCGAAGGCCAACGATCTTGGCATCACCATGCAGAATATTGGTAATGCGCTCGCCACCCTACTTGGCGGAAACTACGTCAATCACTTCAATCTGCAAGGCCGTTCGTACCAAGTGATTCCGCAGGTGCCCCGCGAGCAACGCCTGGCCCCGGAAGCGATCGGAAACTATTATGTGAAGACCGCGAAAGGTTCGATGCTTCCGCTGTCTACCGTAGTCTCGGTGGAGACTGCGACTGATCCGAACGCACTCACGCACTACAACCAGCTCAACTGCGCGACCTTTCAAGCCGTGCCGATGCCCGGCGTTACGATCGGTCAGGCCGTGGACTTCCTGGAAGCGCAGGCAAAGAAACTGCCCGCAGGCTTCAGCCACGACTTCCTTGCCGACGCCCGGCAATATGTGCACGAGGGTAACCAACTGGCCATTACCTTCGCGTTTGCCCTTATCGTCATATTCTTGGTGCTTGCGGCGCAGTTCGAAAGTCTGCGCGATCCCCTCGTTATTATGATCAGCGTGCCGATGGCAATCGTCGGCGCCCTGATACCGCTATTTTTGGGCTGGGCGACGATCAACATCTACACCCAGGTCGGACTGCTAACGCTGGTCGGGTTGATTTCCAAGCATGGCATCTTGATGGTTGAGTTCGCCAATGAACTGCAGCTCAAGGAGCGACTTGACCGTCGCTCGGCTATAGAGATGGCGGCGCGCGTCCGGTTGCGTCCAATCTTGATGACGACGGCGGCGATGGTCACGGGCCTCATACCCTTGTTGACCGCAACGGGAGCTGGCGCCGCGAGTCGCTTTTCGATCGGGCTGGTGCTCGTCGCTGGCATGTCTATCGGCACGCTCTTCACTCTCTTCGTGCTGCCGGCGGTCTATGTCGCAATCGCGTCCGATCACCGAGCCGACGCGAGCGCCGGTCACGGGAAGAACGGCACAGAGGTTGAACTCACCGGCGCTGCTGATGTCCAGCTGGCCAAATAGTAACGACTAATCAATCCGCGTTCGCTCGATTGCTGCTCCGGATAGGGCGTTGTTCGCCGACCGCGGTGATTTTATCGACTCGAAATTCACGAGGGTACAAGGATGATGTCCAACTGCTGCGCCTGTTTTGACCCATCGTTTGCCCGAGGAGAAGGGCTGCACACTGCCAAAAATGCGGCCGCTTCATGATGCCGGTGTGGTCAGCGATAGAGCCTGGGACGGCCTCATGCTTTTCGCGTAACGAGATCGTCGCCACATGCTGCCCAGCTTGGCGAGCGTCAGGCGGCCGGCGAAGAACTTGTCAACGCTGAAAAGGTGATGTTGCTATTATCCCAACGTCTCTGGAGCGAATTGCTTTACTCCCGTCTGAGCGCCTCGCATTGCTAGTTGAAAACGACGACCTCTGGGTTGCAACGACCTTAGGGTTTAGTTGCCGACAGTTCAAGTCCACTGGGGACCGTTCGGAACTGGTCGTCAGGAGCCCCTCGCATCTACGACCGCCGCAGTCATGGCTTCGATACGAAAACCAGCGATCGACAAGCCGAAAAATAGACTGACACGTATTAGCTGAGTGATCGCGGTCGGGTAGGGGAAGTACAACGCAGCTTCATACAACCGAAGTCGATAATAAGAGAAACTAGCGCGCTTGGCCACGGCCAAAAACCAATGTGAAGGTCGCCGGAGCTGCGAAGCGAGGGCGGAATCTGCCGCAATCCTGATGACCAATGTCCACGTCTGATTCGCTGACGTGTGATCGGACGCGCTCCGGACTAGGAAGGTTAAGTAAATGCCTGAGTTTGATGGTGCTATGCTATTTTTGGCCGCAACAACTTGTTTTGCGGCCTTTGTAAATGGAGCCATTGGCTACGGTTTTTCGTCGCTCACTGTACCCCTTGCGCTGGTTTTCTACCCCAATCGCATTCTCAACCCGGCCATTGTTATCATCGAAGTCTTCGTCAACGTTTACGTCCTCTTCATCAATCTGAAGGGTGTGCCGGCGGTTTGGAGACGAGTGTTTCCCATCTTGCTTGGGCTCTTGCCAGGCATTGCGCTCGGGGGCTATGCGTTGGCCTCACTGCAGCCGGGCTGGATCAAATTCGCCACGTACACGATCATTTTGCCCCTGATCTTGTTGCAAGCCGCGGGCTGGCGCCGCCCTATCGAAGCGAGCTGGCTGATCGGTCTGCCATTCGGGTCGATGCTGGGCATCCTCTATTCGGTGACGACTATCTCCGGCCCGCCTTTGGCCATGCTGTTTAACAACCAGGGCCTCGTCAAAAACGAATTTCGCGCCGGTCTTGCCCTGGTTCGCGTAGTGGAATCGAGCGCAACTGCCTTTGTCTACTACAAGCTCGGCCTTTTCATTTCCGAAAGCGGCAGCCTGCTTTATGCCTTTATACCCAGTGTTTTGCTCGGCATCCCGCTGGGATCCTACGTCATTCGGCGGCTTGATCCGGAGATGTTTCGACGCATTTGCATGAGCTTTGATGCTTGGATCGTGGGATTCGGTCTGTCACGGGTGTTGATCGAGCTCGATCTCGTGCAGAACGGCTGGGCTTACAGCGTGATGACGGCGACAATACTGATCGATTTTTGCTTGCTATACTCATTCGTTACCACGCACAGTCCGACCTGGTCAGAACGACAGTCGCGGCGCTCCGCGGATATAAGCGCTTGAGGGATGCCGGCGACCAGCTCGCTATCGAACGCGCGCTTCCTGGACCTAACCAGATAGCAAAGGTAATTGATGACTGCACGCGATGCCGATGCTGCCCTTCTGGCGCCAACATAAATGGCAGGGAGGATTTGGTTGATTGCTCCATCACAACCCAGCGCTCCGACACCGGGAATTTGGAATCGCAGCTCTGATTTTCCGTCACGTTCGGATGATCTGCCGCGATCCGATGCCCCGGTATAGCGTAGAAGTTCCCCGCGGTCAGCTCCGGTCCTCCATGAATGTTCGTTGTATTGAGCTCAGGCGTAGCGCAGCGCCTTTGCGTTTTGTGAGAGCTTCCAGATTGACAGCAAATGCTGCCGGGGAGCTGACGGCCGTGTTCACGCGAGCTGTGGTGTTCTTCTCGAAGTAAACGCAAGGTCCGGGTGCCGTCGGCTTTGTGCGCTTTGCGACAAAGGCAACTCGAGCTGTTGCGCCTCTAACCGTCGGAACAAGCAAAGACTAGTGTCCTTCGTACGGCTAGCTATCCGAGAAAGATAGGCCAAACCGGTGTCCGGGCTTGACGATCATTCCGCGTTGACGCTTGCCACTCCGGGAGTGGCTCGAGCTTTTGCGATGGCATCGCATTTGCAGGGATGAAAAATGCCAACGTGAGGCCATCATCGGACCGCTTGCAGGCGGCGCACACAGGATGAGGGGCGCCGCGCTCACCAGCCCGTTCTCTCAGGAGTGCCTGTGATACCATCTGCCAATTGGGCAGCCGGCCTGCTTGGGACGCGGCTTGCGTTTTTTGTTGCCGGATTTGGCCTCGCGGCGTGGGCGCCTTTGGTGCCGCTCGCCAAGGAGCGGCTCGCGGTAGATGACCGCATGCTCGGTCTTCTGCTGCTCTGTCTCGGAATGGGATCCGTTCTCGCTATGCTTTTGACCAGCGTGTCGAATGCGCGGTACGGCAGCAAGCCCATTATCTTCGTCGGTGGACTCGGCCTCGCGCTTATCCTGCCGTGGCTTGCTATCGCCGGAACACCTCTTGCGCTCGGTGCCACGCTGTTTGCGTTCGGCGTTTCACTGGGGGCGATCGATGTAGCCATGAACATCTATGCGATTGAACTGGAGCGCGCCACCGGCCGTCCATTGATGTCCGGCTTCCATGCCCATTACAGCATCGGCGAATTCACCGGCTCTGCTGCCGTGACTTTGTTCCTTTCGCTTCAGCTTGGTCCGCTTTTTTCAACGTTAGTCTGTTCGATGTTTATGATGATCGCGATTGTGTCGGCCTGGCCGCGGTTGACCGCGACGAGTGTAAGGCAGCAGGGGCCAGTGTTTGTCTTGCCCCATCGCAGTGTGGTGCTAATAGCTGCGCTCGCGGCTATTACGTTTCTTGTCGAAGGTGCAATGCTTGATTGGAGCGCTTTGCTTCTCGTTGGGCAAGATCTTCTCGCTGAGGCGCATGGAGGTCTTGGCTGTATGCTCTTCGCCATCGCGATGACTGCGGGACGTCTCGGCGGAGATGCCGTAGTGGAGCGAATCGGCGACCGTGCCACATTGATGCTCGGAACTCTACCAATCATGATAGGCTTCCTGGCTGTGGTCGCCGCGCCGGTTGCGGTGATTGCCATGGCGGGGTTCCTGCTTATTGGATTGGGTATTTCAAATGTTGTACCTGTGCTGTGTCGCCGCGCCGGCAAACAGAAGGTGATGCCGGTGGGCGTTGCAATCGCGGTCATCACGACAGCTGGCTACGCCGGTATACTGATGGGTCCCGCCAGCATCGGGCTCGTCGCACACATGACCGGCTTGCCTTTTGCGTTCGGCATGTTAGGCGCGCTCATGTGCATCGTCACGCTGTCGGCGCGGATGGTTATGGCCGAACCTCGCTAGGCCGCCGATCGAGAGGAAAAGGACACCGGCACGTTTCGAGCCAATGATCGGCTGCGGCGCCGGCGTTCAAGGCTGAGAGTCGATCAGATCTCAACCTGATAGCAGTAAAACGGCACTCTCGATCACAACCATTCCTCTGTTCCTGCGAGTTGGCTCGCTGAACCGTAGCTGGGATGTGCGTGTCACTTGGATGAATCGAACGTCCAACCGAGCGCTGCTGACGAAGAGCGTTGGGCAACGCGCGGCAAAGTTAATCGTTACGCGAGCGACGGGGCCAGCTAGGTGATACCCGTGTACGGATCCTCGGATGGGCCTGCTTACGCCACTTGTCGGGGACAAGCAGTGCCGTCCATTTGCTGTCGGCGAGATATGCCCGATACGCTAGCTGAATGCCATCTTCCAGCGCGGTCTGGGCATGCCAGCCGAGCCTGGCCAGACGACTGATGTCGAGCAGCTTGCGCGGCGTGCCGTCCGGGCGCGACGTGTCGAAGCTGATCTCACCGCGAAAACCGACGGCGGCCGCGACCATGAGTGCGAACTCGGCGATGGTGATGTCCTCGCCGGTGCCGATATTGACCAGTTCGGGCGATGAATAGGTCTTCATCAGATGGATGCAGGCGTCGGCGAGATCGTCGACATAGAGGAATTCGCGGCGCGGCGTGCCGGTGCCCCACACCGCGACGTTGCCGGCGCCCGAAACCTTGGCCTCGTGGAAGCGGCGGATCAGCGCGGCGACGACGTGGCTGTATTCGGGGTGATAATTGTCGCCGGGGCCGTAGAGATTGGTCGGCATCACGCTGATGAAATCGGCGCCGTACTGGCTGCGATAGGCCTCGGCCATCTTGATGCCGGCGATCTTGGCGATGGCATAGGGCTCGTTGGTCGGCTCCAGCGGGCCGGTCAGCATCGAATCCTCGCGCAGCGGCTGCGGCGCCAGGCGCGGATAGATGCAGGACGAGCCGAAGAACATCAGCTTCTCGCAGCCATTGGCGTGCGCCGCCTGGATCACGTTGCTCGAGATCGCCAGATTGTCGTAGAGAAATTCAGCCCGCAGCGTGTTGTTGGCGACGATGCCGCCGACCTTGGCGGCAGCGAGGAACACGGCCTGCGGCCGCTTGGCGGCAAACCAGGCGTTGACCGCGGCTTGGTCGCGCAAATCGACCTCGCTGCGCGACACCGTCAGGAGATCGGCCTCCTCGCGCGCCAGCCGGCGCATCAGCGCCGAGCCGACCATGCCGCGATGGCCGGCAACGAAGACCGTCTTGCCCTTCAGCTCAAACGCCGTGCTTGCCATTGGCCGCGTCCTGCCTGGCCTCGACGAGATCGCTGGCGACCATTTCCTTCACCAGCTGCGCGAACGGCGTCTTCGGCGTCCAGCCGAGCTTGGCGCGCGCCTTGCTGGCGTCGCCGATCAGAAGATCGACCTCGGTCGGGCGGAAATAGGTCGGATCGATCTGCACCAGGGTGTTGCCGGACGCCTTGTCGACACCGACCTCCTCGACGCCCTTGCCGCGCCATTCGATGCTGCGGCCGACCTCGGCAAACGCCAGCTCGACGAACTCGCGGACCGACCGCGTCTCGCCGGTCGCGAGCACGAAGTCGCCGGGCTCGTCGACTTGCAGGATCCTGTGCATGCCCTCGACATAGTCGCGGGCGTGGCCCCAGTCGCGCTTGGCGTCGAGATTGCCGAGATAGAGCTTGTTCTCGAGGCCGACCTCGATTCGGGCAACGGCGCGGGTGATCTTGCGCGTCACGAAGGTCTCGCCGCGGATCGGGCTCTCATGGTTGAACAGGATGCCGTTGCTGGCGAACATGCCATAGGCCTCACGGTAGTTCACCGTGATCCAGTAGCCGTAGAGCTTGGCGACGCCATAGGGCGAGCGCGGATAGAACGGCGTGGTCTCCTTTTGCGGCACCTCCTGCACGAGCCCGTAAAGCTCCGAGGTCGAAGCCTGGTAGAACCGCGTTTCCTTTTCCATGCCGAGGATGCGAATCGCCTCCAAGAGCCGCAGCACGCCGATCGCGTCGGCGTTGGCGGTGTATTCCGGGCTCTCGAAACTGACCTGGACGTGGCTCTGGGCGGCGAGGTTGTAGATCTCGGTCGGCCGGATCTGCTGCACCAGGCGGATCAGATTGGTCGAATCCGTCATGTCGCCATAGTGCATCAGGAACGGCACGTTGCCGGCATGCGGATCCTGGTAGAGATGGTCGACGCGCGCGGTGTTGAACGAGGACGACCGCCGCTTGATCCCGTGCACGGTGTAGCCGAGACCGAGCAGATATTCGGCGAGATACGCGCCGTCCTGCCCGGTCACGCCGGTGATCAGCGCAACGCGCCGCTTTGAGTCCTGAGCCGCCATTGTTTCTCTTAGTTCCGCCGGAACGAGGGCGCCCTTTCGAAACGCGATTTGCGGGGCCCTTTCACGATCTAGATGCGCAAGCGCGCACCACCCGCAATAAAAGGAAAGCGATCGTTACTCTAGTCATACACCTCACATAGAAATGCGCACTATATACATTGATTTATTCTCGACCGTACCATTCAGAGTCAAAAAGGAACGTCAGCTAACACGCGCGACCCACTTGACACCCGCGCAAACGAGCTGGACGAAACGCCGTACACGCAGACCCAGCTAGACGCGCTGATCCAGCGATGTTTCCTATGAGATGGATGCCGACGGTCTGTGTTCCTTATCCGTCTCCAGGTACATGCTGTATCCATTTGCGTGGGTCGGCCACGGCCGAATAGAGCGATGTGCTGAGGTGCGGTTGTCGACGCATTTATGGGGAATGACGGCGTGCAAGCCGGCACACAGTGAAGCTGCACACCAATATCGTATTCTACAAAGCGGCCCCACCTCCGAATAGAGCACGCGATCTGGGCGCTAGGGGCATCTACCTCTGCGCTTCTGCCAATAGTGCAGCTCGCGTAGGAAGTGGACGGTAGACGCAAGACAAAATGAGGAAGAGTAGCAAACGTCGGTATAGTTCTTCGAACGTTTCGATATCGAAAGCTTACGTCCGTACAATAGAGTGTTCGATGCCAATCGTATAGCTTACATCCGAGTATGATGAGCGTCTTAAGCCGTCCTAGAGCGGCTGCGTAAACACGCCGACACCCGGCCATGTGGAGAGTGCCGTGAGGCTGCATCCTTCTGTCCAATGGAGCGCGGCCGGTGCAAGCCTCTCGTGGATACCCTCGGTGAGGTGCGGGGACTCAGTGCCCCCACACCAGCTGCTAACCGGATCGGCCGCGTCGCCGCGCGTTCATCGGGAGTTTGAGCTGAAGAGCCGTGAATGGCTCATTAGCGACGATGAGCCAAATAAGACATGACGTTTTACTGTGAGACAACGGGTCTGTCGATCTGGTTCAAATGTCCTCAATCTATGAAGCCTGACGCCCTGCGCGATATATCCTCGCATTGGGGTTGTTGCGACGCCGGTTGTTATCGTCGCCATCGAGCAACGGATCTGTTTGTGCCGGGGTTAGATGCCGCACCAAGCCGCGCAAGCGCGCCTGCATATAGAGCCCACCTCGAAGCAGTCACGCCATTCGCGGCCGCATCGCAGTTTGTACTTGATAGCGGACAACCAGAGGCGGAGCGTGGCTGGGCGAGGCGATGATGGTTGAAAGACATAGAACTCACGCCTGTGAATGCGACGGTGACAGGCAACTGCATCAAATTCAGAACTTGATACCCATTCCCAACCGGGCGCGCGAAATTCGTGAAAATGCTCCTTTAGGGGACATTTGGCTTCTTGAACGTGGGCTGCATTGATCGATATGTGTGGAATAGTCGGCATCTTGGGACGTGGTCCGGTCGCTGGGCAATTGGTCGCTTCGCTCAGACGATTGGAATATCGTGGCTATGACTCCGCGGGCGTCGCGACGCTCGAAGGTCTCCGTATCGAGCGCCGGCGCGCTGAAGGTAAGCTGAGAAACCTTGAGGAGCGGCTGCGCGATTATCCGCCGTCGGGTCATAGCGGTATTGGTCACACTCGCTGGGCGACGCATGGAAAACCGACCGAGAGCAATGCTCACCCGCACGCAACGGAAAATGTCGCGGTCGTTCATAACGGGATCATTGAGAATTTCCGCGAACTGCGGGCCGAACTGGAGCGGAATGGAGCTCATTTCAGCTCAGAGACCGACACCGAGGTGGTGGCGCATCTCGTCGAATCGTATCTCAAGAATGGTTACTCGCCGCGGGATGCGGTACAAGCCTCGCTGCCACGACTGCGCGGAGCTTTCGCTCTGGCATTCCTGTTCAAAGGCCATGAGGATCTTTTGATCGGGGCGCGCAAGGGGTCGCCCCTTGCGATCGGACATGGTACCGGCGAAGTTTATCTGGGATCGGACGCGATCGCACTCGCGCCCTTGACTGATGCCATCACCTATCTTGAAGACGGCGACTGGGCCGTGCTTACCCGTACGATCTGCATGATCTATGGCGAAGACGGGGCTGTCGTGCATCGGGAAACATCAAAGTCTGGCGTGTCGTCACTCCTGGTGGACAAGGCGAACTATCGCCACTTCATGGCCAAGGAAATCCACGAGCAGCCGACAGCAGTCGGGCAGACATTGGCGCATTATCTCGATATGGCAGCCGAGCGCATAGCCCTGCCGCTCACACTACCGTTCGACTTTAATTTCATTCAGCGCATCTCAATTACGGCGTGCGGCACGGCAAGTTATGCCGGTTATATCGCCAAATACTGGTTCGAGCGGCTGGCGCGCCTGCCTGTCGAAATCGATGTTGCGTCCGAGTTCCGCTACAGGGAGGCGCCTCTGCGCCACGGTGATCTCGCGATCGTTATCTCGCAGTCGGGGGAAACCGCCGACACGCTGGCTGCGTTGCGCTATGCCAAGAGCCAGGGCCTGCACACGATATCCGTGGTCAACGTCCCGACGTCAACGATCGCACGCGAGAGCGAATCCGTGCTGCCGACACTGGCTGGTCCAGAAATCGGCGTCGCCTCCACCAAGGCATTCGTCTGCCAGCTGGCGGTGATGGCGGCGCTTGCCGTCGCAGCAGGCAAGGAGCGCGGCATGCTGTCCGAGATCGATGAATCGAAGCTCGTACGCGAGCTTATCGAAGTGCCGCGGCTGATTGCTGCGGCGCTGTTGGTCGAACCACAGATCGAGAAGCTCGCGCGTGATATCGCAAAGTCGAGCGACGTGCTCTATCTCGGCCGAGGCACATCGGCGCCCCTGGCGTTAGAAGGCGCGCTCAAGTTGAAGGAAATCTCCTATATCCACTCGGAAGGTTATGCCGCCGGCGAGCTCAAGCACGGACCAATCGCATTAATCGATGAGACTATGCCCGTGGTGGTGATCGCGCCTTACGACGACGTCTTCGAGAAAACGGTCTCGAACATGCAAGAAGTCGCCGCTCGAGGCGGCAACATTATTTTGATCACCGATGCGAAGGGCGCTTCGGACGCGACGGTGGATACGCTCATGACCATTGTGTTGCCAAACATGGCTGTAAGCTTTACGCCCATGGTTTATGCCATCGCGGTGCAACTGCTAGCCTATCATACGGCCGTGGTTATGGGGACGGACGTGGATCAGCCGCGTAATCTTGCAAAATCGGTCACTGTCGAATAGACGTCGCAGCAACGTCGACGTGCTCTCCCGCGGAAGTTCTGCGGATACAAGAACATGACAGATAATAGTCTGGCTCGCCGCCGCGTTCTGCCGGAGATTATGGAGACTGCGATCTGGGTATGGCTCCGGTCCGGCGCCAGGCTGATCGCGTCATGTGTCTCCGCCGCCGCCGTTCTCCTCCAGTGCGGCATCGAGATACTCGATCAGCGTATGTCCGGCGAAGGGCTTGGCCAAAAAGCCAGCCGCTCCTGCGCTCAGGGCTGAGGCGCGCACGCGGTCGTTGGGGAAGGCAGTAATGAAAATGAATGGCACACCGTAGCCACGGGTCCGCATTTCCGCGAGCAAGTCCAAGCCGCTCATAACCGGCATCTGCACATCCGTGATTACACAAGAGGTTTCGTTCAACCGCGGCGACCTCAAGAACTCCTCGGCGGACACAAACGTTTGAACGACGTAGCCACGCGATTTCAAAAGGTTCTCTGTCGCCGCACGGACCGATGCGTCGTCATCAACGACAGAAATCAAAGGCGTGGACAAGACAGGCCCTCCTGGCGCGGGACTAGCGACTGCCGAGGCATTAGCCATCCCTGGGCGAAAAGTGGGCTTGCGCGGTTAAATTGTAAAATCATACTTAGGTTTGTTCGGGACGGTTAGCACGGAGTCCCAGCGTCTCAGTCATCCTGATCAAATCCGCCAGCGACCGGGCCCGCATCTTTTTCATCACGTGTCCCCGATAGATCTTGACCGTAATCTCGGCGAGCCCCAGCTCGGCAGCTATCTGCTTGTTCATCAAGCCGGTAGCGACTAGTTTCATAACCGCCTGCTCGCGCGGGCTGAGGGTCTCAAATAGGGACTTGAGATTCACGACGGTCTGCTCGGCTGCCCGTCTTTTGCGATCGCGTTCGGTCGCCGCGATCACAGCGTCCAGTAGTTCCTGATCGCGAAACGGTTTTGTGAGAAAATCGACCGCTCCACCCTTCATGGCCCTGACGCTCATGGGAATGTCGCCATGGCCTGTAATGAAGATGATGGGAATATGAATGTTCGACTTGGCTAGCTCAGTCTGGAACTCAAGGCCGCTCAAGCCGGGCAGCCGGACATCAAGAACCAGGCAGCTAACGACGTCCGGAAGTTTGCTCTGCAGCATTTCTCGGGCCGATCCGAATGCAACGACGTCCAGGCCGACGGATTGAAAAAGGTTTGTAAGCGACCGACGCATCGAGACATCATCTTCGACAATGAAGACAATCGCATTTGCCGATGCCTCGGCTCTGCTGCCTTCGCGCTGGGAGTTTGAGCGTTCGTTCACGACACCACCTCCTTGTGCAACGGCAGGTCAAACCGAAAGCTCGCTCCGGGTCCCTGCCTGTGGACGATTGAAAGACGCCCTCCGTGAGCTTCCACAATCGAGCGGCAGATCGAAAGGCCCATGCCAAGGCCGCTCGATTTTGTCGTGAAGAAGGGGTCTAACACCCGATCGGCGTCATTCTCCGAGATGCCGACGCCATTATCAGTCACCGCAAGCCGCACGTGTTCCATATCGTCCCTAGATGACTGGATCACCAGTTCGCGCGTCCTGTCCGTAACTGCGTCCATAGCTTCGATCCCGTTCATCACCAGATTGATCATCACCTGCTGCAGCTGAATCCGGTCGCCCAGAACCGCCGGCAGCGCTGCCGTCAGCTCGGTTTTCAGTGTCACTTGGTGGCTAACCAGCTCACGATTCACCAGCGCAATGACATCCTTAACGACGTCATTGATGTCGAGCGGAAGCATTTCGATCTCGCCCTTCTTCGCAAGCGCGCGAACGCGACGGATCACCTCGCTTGCCCGGATTGCGTCTTCGATTATCCATTCAACGGATGAGCGCGCAGCGGAAAGATCAGGAGTTTTGCGGCCCATCCAACCTAGGCACGCGTCGGCGTTGCTGATAATCGCGGCGAGTGGCTGGTTGATTTCGTGGGCGATGGAGGTGGTCAGCTCTCCTAACGTCGTCACGCGCGTCACATGCGCGAGCTCCGCCTGTGCCTTCCGCAGCTCTTGTTCAGCCTGGTCTGCGCGGATAATAGCGGTGATGTCGGTGCTGACGCCACGGTAGCCAAGAAAATTGCCGCTTACGTCAAAAAATGGCTTACCGCTCGTCCGGACGTAGATCGGACATCCCATCCGGTTGACAGTGCGATAGACCAAATCACGAAATGGCAGATGTGCCTCTAGCCTTGCACGATGTTGCCGCCATTTCTCAGGTTCGTCTTCCAAGTCGCAAGCAATGTCCCAACGCGGCAGACCCAGGAGGCCTGTGGCAAGGATTCCCGCAGCGCTGGTATGTTCCGATAAGTGAGTGACTTTATGGTCTGGCCCGGTCTCCCAGAGCCAGTCGGAAGCTGTTTCAGCGTAGTCGCGAAAGCGCTGCTCGCTTTCGCGCAGCGCAGCAAGTGTGCTTTCCAGGCGTTCTCTGGCCGCGTATTGCTCAGTGACATCCATATGTGTCCCAATGAGCTCGCCGATATTGCCGTCGCTGCCAACCACGACATGGGCCACAGAATGTATGTGCCTCATCGAGCCATCCGGGAGCAAAATTCGAAAATCATATTCGAAGCGGTTTTGCTTGCCGTCTCTCGCAAGTCGCTGCACGTCCTGAAGCCGCGGCAGGTCGTCCGGATGTATCCGCGAACGAATAGTCTCTATGGACACGGTCTCTTGCGGGTCGAAGCCGAAGAGACGATTCACTTCGGCGGAGCGATACACAAAATCGACTCCGTGGACGTCCCATGACCAACTGCCAGTATGACTGAGATGCTGGGCTTCGGCCAGATAGGCCTCGCTGCGGCGTAGCTGCTGCTCTACTTGCTTTGTAACTGTGATATCCGTCGCTGCCCCGACAAACTCGATTTCGCCAGAGGCGGTTGTCGTCGCTCGCGCCCGCGCGCGGATGTGCTTCACCGAGCCGTCCGGTAGCAGCAATCGGTATTCATGCTCGAACTCCTGCGGGTCTTGCATCGCTCGATCGATCGTCTGTTGGACGGAAGCTCGATCTTCCGGGTGCGTGCGCTCGACGACGAGTTGCGGGCTCGGTATCGTCTTCGGATCCAACTGGAAAATTCGAAAAAGCTCTTTTGACCAAAAAACCTCGCCAGTGGCGAAGTTCCAGCCGAAGCTGCCTGTGTGGCTCAACTCCTGCGCTTGAGCCAAATGGGCTTCGCTGCGCTGTAGGGCAAGCTCCGTCTGCCGTTTTTCGGTGATATCTTCGCAGGATATCAGGACAACCGGCTTGTCATCGGCCCAAAGCATGGCTTTGGCATTTTCTCGCACCCACAGGACCACGCCGTCTTTTCTGACTTTTTGGGCGTCCCAGGTTTGCGATTGACCGATATCTTCAAGGCATCTGCGAATGCATGTGCGTGCGAACTCGCGATCCTCCTCCAGAAAGAGCCTCAGAACGGATTGACCGATGAGTTCGGAGCGCGCATAGCCGAGGTGTGTCGCGCCGAACGTATTGACGTTGAGGATGGTACCGGCTTCGTCGACCATGACGTACATGGCCGGATTGTGCTCAAAGATTGCGCGCCACCGCTTTTCACGGTCCTTCAAATCGGCCGTGCTGCGCCGGAGTTCGGCCGCAGTCTCATGCGCAGCCTCTCTTTCCTGGCGGATTTTTCCAATCAGGTGTGTTCCGACAATCGAGACGGTAAAGAATGCGACAACCACCAGAAGAACTTGAGGGTCATCGATCCGCAGACTAAACGCCGGCGGTGCAAAGTAATACGCCAAAGCAGCGATAGCTAAGACCGAAAGCGCGGATGAGGCGATAAAGCTGCCGATCAATGAAAACAGCAATATAACCAGCAAATAGCCGAACGCCGTCGCAGCGAAATGTGTTTGAAGGTACAAGGAAGCTAGCGTCACCACCGCCAGCGTTATGCTGCCGAAAGTAAACTGCGTGGCAGAACGTTTGAAGTTATTGATCTGGTTATACATTCTTGGACCGTCCGGCCTTTCTCCGGCGGGAGAGTTATAACATTTTAGGCAAAAATGGGGCAATTCTTTCCGCTCCACGCTCAAGAGCGGTTCCGGGTAAATTGCTTACAGCTGAACTCAGCACGTGCCGAAGAAACGCGCATTACAAACGTAGGTATAGTTGTTCTAAACCTTTCCAAATGGCGCGCCGACGTGCGTACAATCGAGGCTCAGATGTCTGTTTTCTTTCACTGCGATAGCCCTTTGGCAGGCGCGCGCGGCTGTGGAGGCCGCGGCCGAGCACAACTGTATGCGGCCAAGGCACGTCCAGCGGCGGGGTAGCTGCGAGCCGCGGGTCTGCCAGGACGTGACGCTGAACAATGAGACGCCCGTCGTTGAATATCTAAAGAGCGCCGACAAGCAGTGGAGCACCGTGAGTTTGCTCAATGCGATCCATCTCGACCTGGTGAAGGTGCCGATCTGGTTCACGAGTCATCACTGCCGCAGCATCGGTGGACGAGGCCAGTTCGCTGGCCACGCGCCAAGCCGTTTCATGGATAGATCCAGTAACTTTGCCCGTCAGGCCCGGCCAGGTTCGGTCGGAATCGTATAGTCTGTCCCGGCCGACCTTACGCCGTCATCTGGATCGCTTTGGGGCACGACACCGAGTCGTGGTACGACCCGCAGATTCCGCGAGAAGAACTCCGGCTCGCAGTTCATTCGGCTGTGCCGATTTGAACTGCGAAAAATTCGGAGTTGGCTACGCTCAGTTCGAGCGTGCCTTGAAATCACGGACAGGACCTGGAGCCTATATCCTTGAGCTTCGTGTATCGGCACCGGCGGTGGGCTGCTCGAGCCGGGCATGTAGGGTCGCGTCGTCGAGCTCGCCTTCCCACCAGGACACGAACACAGCGGCGATGCCATTGCCAGTGATGTTGGTAAGGGCTCGCACCTCGCTCATGAACTTGTCGATCGAAAATACGATCGCCATGCCCGGCACCAATGCCGGGTTGACCACCGACAATGTCGCGGCGAGTGTAATGAAGCCTGCGCCGGTGACGCCGCTTGCTCCCTTCGAGGTCAGCATTGCCACGAGCAAGATCGTGAGCTGCTGGCCAAAGGTCAGATCGACCCCGAGTGCCTGGGCAATGAACAATGTCGCAAGCGTCATATAAATGTTGGTGCCGTCGAGGTTGAAGGAGTAGCCGGTTGGCACCACGAGGCCGACCACGGGCTTTGAGCAGCCCAGCCGCTCGAGCTTCTCCATCAATTGCGGCAGCGCGCTTTCCGAGGACGAGGTGCCAAGCACGATCAGAAGCTCGTCCTTAATATAGATAATGAACTTGAAGATCGAAAAGCCGACGATCCGCGCGATCAGGCCGAGCACGACGACCACAAATATCGCGGCCGTCGCATAGAACAGTACGATCAGTCCGATCAGATTACCGAGCGCCGCCGGCCCGAACTTGCCGATTGTGAAGGCCATCGCGCCGAACGCGCCGATCGGGGCGGCTTTCATGATGATGGCAATCACGCCGAACACTGCGTGCGCGACGTCGTCAATCATGCCGCGCAGTCGTTCTCCACGCTCGCCCAGCGCCATCAGCGAAAAGCCAAACAGAATCGCGAACAGGAGCACTTGCAGAACATCGCCGCGGGCGAGGGCGCCGACCACCGTATCGGGAATGATATTGAGAAAAAAATCGACGGTCTTCGAGGCTTCCGCCTGCTTGACATAGTTGGCGACCGCCGCAGCGTCCGGTTTGACCGCAAGACCATGGCCGATTTGGACCAGATTGCCCATGACAAGGCCCAACACCAAGGCAAAGCTCGATACGATCTCGAAATAGACCAGCGCTTTAACGCCGACGCGCCCGACTTTCTTTGCATCCTGGATATGTGCGATCCCGGATGCGACGGTGCAGAAGATGATCGGTGCGATCACCATCTTGATCAGCTTGATGAAGCCATCACCAAGCGCCTTGACCCAGTCGTTGGTCGCGACCGACGGCCATAGCCAGCCGACGATGGCGCCAATCACGATCGCGATCAACACCTGAACGTAGAGAATTTTATACCAAGTCTGCGACGCGCGCGCGGGCGCCGCAGTTGCCATGGTGGTCATGACGCTTCCTTCCCGAATACACTCGAATGCGAGCCGCTGCGTCGTTCAGAGGCGACGGCATCATTCGAGGCTGTCATTTTAGCCGTGTCCGATTGAAGACGATTCCGGGAGCCGGCGCGTCATTCCAAAGGCAGGCGTTCAGTTACGTTATCGTTTTTCGTCAAGCAAGATCCGCACCAGAGCCAACCTGCAGTCGATCGAGTCGCCATCGGATAAGCACCTGTCTTCTGACGGGTCTTTGAATCTTCGAACGGCATTTGTGAGGTCGATCGAGAAGGCGTTGCTCAGCGTCATGCCGCCTTTTGCTGGCAAGTGTCCCGAGGCACCTCTTGGCATAGAAATCCTAGAGTGATCAGTACCCTTCAAGTGCGCGACTTGATGCAACAGTACGTTACATTGGTAAAATTGATTGTTTGGATCGTAGGCATCCAGGCGATGGAAGCGTGCGACATCTAGAGGGCCGGTCGATGTGAGGTCGTATCGGCATCGGCGCTCGCCGAGCCGATAGCGTTACGATGGGGTTCTCGACTCGATCATTCTGCTCTGAACTCTTTGCCAGGCAGCACGAGACCAACTTATTCTTGCTGCAGATATACGGGCGAGCTCGAATCGAGTTACGACAATCGGATGGCGGTGAATGTGCTCCAGTATGGTCCGGTAAGACCGATGGTTCGGCAGAATTTCTGCGCATCATCCGCATTGTGAAGGTCGCCCGATCAGCTTGCCATGTCCATGATTGTCCAAGGTCGTAGGCTGGACGGTCGCTAGATAATGGACGAGCGCTAGATAGGAGTGAGCTTTGCCACCACGAATAGCGCTTTCTACTTGGGGTGCCGAAAGTCGCTTCATCGATATTCGGTATCCCTCCAGGGAGCGCGCTTCTCCATGATGATGGCGCGATAGTGCCGCCGTTCGCGGCCGGCCTCTCACCTGGAGCTCTCAAATGCCCTATTTGATGTCAGATCCATCCACCCGGTTCCTGCGTACGCCGGAGGCTGCGCGTTATCTTAGCCTATCCGGCCGCACGCTCGAAAAGCACCGCACGTATGGCACGGGGCCAGCGTATCGAAAGATCGGCGGTCGCGTCATCTACGCACTGGATGATTTGAGAGCATGGGCCGATCTCGGCACCAAGACGTCGACGTCTGATCCCGGCAAGGGAACTGTGCTGCCGGCCAAGAAGCCCCAATCCGGCGTCCCTTCGCAGGCCAGGAATCTCGCCGATAGCCGAGGCTGCGACAGTGCAGGGACTAGATGCAGCGGGTGTGCACGATGGCGAGCTTGGATTCATCCGCTAGCAGTTTTGGTGCGTCGCAAAAAATCTTCACCGAAGCGGAGCCCGACCGAGCCGCTTGGGACCATTACTGTATACAGAAATTCCATTGTAAGCCCGCATATTCGTCACTTTTTTGGCCCCTTTCAAATTTATGTATACAGTCGGTGTCCCTAAGCGAGGAATCGGCACATGAGCCATTGCTTTCCGACGAATGTCTGGTACGCGGCCGCTTGGGATGCAGAGGTGAAGCAGGCGCTGTTGCCGCGCACGATCTGCGGCAAGCACGTTGTGATGTATCGGCGCGCCAACGGGGAGGTGGCGGCACTGGAGGACGCCTGTTGGCATCGATTGGTGCCGCTCTCAAAAGGGCGTCTTGAGGGCGACAGCGTTGTCTGCGGCTATCATGGGCTGAAATTCAACGCGCAGGGCCGCTGCACCTTCATGCCCTCGCAAGAGACGATCAACCCCTCCGCCTGTGTGCGTGCCTATCCTGTGGTCGAGCGCGATCGCTTCGTCTGGCTGTGGATGGGTGATCCGGCGCTGGCCAACCCGCGCTTGGTGCCGGATATGCACTGGAACGATGATTCCGCTTGGGCCGGTGACGGTGACACCATTCACCTGAAATGCGATTATCGTCTGGTTGTCGACAACCTCATGGACCTGACGCATGAAACGTTTGTGCACGGTGCCAGCATCGGCAATAACGCCATCGCGGAAGCGCCGTTTGACGTCACCCATGGTGAGAAGACCGCTACCGTAACGCGCTGGATGAAGGGGATTAGCGCCCCGCCGTTCTGGGCCAAGCAATTGCAAAAACCTGGTCCGGTGGACCGCTGGCAAATCATTCGTTTCGAGGCGCCGTGCACCATCAATATCGACGTCGGAGTGGCGCCCGCCGGAACAGGCGCGCCGGAAGGCAACCGATCGGCCGGCGTCAATGGTATTGTCCTCAACACCATTACGCCCGAAACGGAAACGAGCTGCCATTATTTCTGGGCCTTCGTGCGCAATTATCGCCTGAACGAGCAGCGCCTGACCACCGAACTCCGTCAAGGCGTTTCTGGCATCTTCCGCGAGGACGAGGTCATTCTCGAGGCGCAGCAGCGCGCAATCGACGAAAATCCAGACCGGGTCTTCTATAATCTCAACATCGATGCTGGCGCGATGTGGGCTCGCCGCTTGATAGATCGCATGATCGAGGCCGAGAATCCCTCGCAAGGTCAGCAGGCCGCGGAGTAGAGCATGGTCGAGCGCGACAGCGATCGTTCAGTCTCGCAAACAGTACGCGCCCAGCTCAGCTTGCGCGACCTGATCCTTTCGGGTGACTTGCGGCCAGGCGAGCGGATCTCCGAGTTGCAGGCTGTGGAGACGACCGGCGCATCGCGCACCCCGGTGCGAATGGCATTGGTTCGGCTGGAGGAGGAAGGACTTCTGGAAGCGATCCCTTCTGGCGGTTTCATGGTGAAGGCATTCTCCGAGCGAGATGTCCTGGATTCAATCGAACTGCGTGGTACGGTGGAGGGGCTGGCCGCGCGCTTTGCCGCCGAGCGCGGCGTTCCGTCGCGCGATCTTGAGCCTCTAAAAGGATGTCTTGACGAGATCGACGGCTTGGTGCGGCAGGATCCAATCTCCGTCGAGGCATTTTCCTCCTACGTCGCGCTCAATGCGCGTTTTCACGCGCTATTGACCGAATTGTCGCGCAGTCCTCCCTTGATCCGGCAGGTCGATCGCGCGTCGGCGCTCCCATTCGCCTCGCCCAGCGGCTTTGTGATGACTCAATCGACACTGCCGGATGCGCGCCACACACTCTTGATTGCACAAGATCAACATCGCGTCGTGATCGATGCAATCGAAAATCGCGAAGGCGCACGGGCCGAGGCAATCATGCGCGAGCACGCCCGAGTGGCGGCGCGCAATCTGCGCCTGGTGCTCAGGAACAAGACGCATTCTGACCTGCTGCCAGGACTGGCGCTCATCAGGATGGCAGGCGATTAAAGGAAATCTCCATGCGGTTCATTGAAAGCTGGACACCCGCAACGCTCGTCGCGACGCGCGATCTGACACCTTCGATCCGCGAGTTCCTGATCAAACCGGAAAACTTTGATGGCGCGGCTTATCCGGTCGGCAGCCATATCAATATCGCCGTCACTATCGATGGGCGCCCGGATACGCGATCCTATTCCTTGGTCGGCGAACCCGAGCGAACCGGCTATCGTATCGCCGTGCGGCGCGCGGAGGACTCCCGCGGCGGCTCGCAGTACATGTGGTCGCTCGCGCCGGGCGCCCGACTGACCATTACATTGCCGGCCTCTTTGCTGCCGATTGACTGGGCGCGCCGGCACTACTGCCTAAAGCGGGATGGGTTTAGGTTGAATCGATTTGGGATTCCCAAATCAGTGTGTTTCTGATTCACCATGCTGGCTG
>NZ_JADFUD010000091.1:0-26097 GCF_054820065.1 Bradyrhizobium sp. UFLA06-06 | reverse complement strand
GACATTGATGGCTACAACAGCAAGCTCGATGGAGTTCTCCATGGCCGTTAGGGTTTTGAAGCCGGGTCTTGCGACCACCGTCCAGGACCTCGGACGTCCCGGCTATTATCACATCGGCATCCCGCTCTCCGGCGGCATGGACCGTCACGCGCTGGTCGCCGCAAATCTGCTCGTCGGCAATGATGCAGGCGCAGCGGTGCTTGAAGCGGTGTTCATGGGGCCCGAGCTCGAATTCACCGAGGACGCCACGGTGGCCGTCACCGGCGCGGAGCTGCCGCCGAAACTCGACGGCGACCCGCGCGAGACCTGGACCAGCTTCAAGGTGAAGCGCGGCCAGATTCTCTCCTTCGACTTCCTCAAGCGAGGCGCACGGGGCTACATCGCGGTCGCCGGTGGCATCGATGTGCCCGTGGTGCTCGGCTCACGATCGACCTACGCACTCGGCGCGCTCGGCGGCTTCAAGGGCCGCAAGCTCGAGGCCGGCGACGAATTGCCGGTCGGCCATGCCAGCGCGACGGTCAAGGACGGCCGCACCGTCGCCAACGATTTGCGCGGACAACCGGCGGGAATGCCGACAGAGCTGCGCGCCATGCCCGGCCTCTATTGGCACCGCATCACCGAGGCCGCCGGCAACGGCTTCTTCTCCGACACCTGGAAGGTCGCGCCGGAAGCCGACCGGATCGGCTACCGCTTCAAGGGCGGCAAGCCGCTCGAATTCGTTCCGCGCGAACCGCCGTTCGGCGCCGGCTCCGATCCATCCAACATCACCGATGCCTGCTATCCCTACGGCTCGATCCAGGTTCCCGGCGGCACCGAGCCGATCGTGCTGCATCGCGACGCCGTATCCGGCGGCGGTTACTTCATGGTCGGCACCGTGATCGCCGCTGATATGGATCTGATCGGTCAGCTTCAGCCCAACACGCCGGTGAAGTTCGTCAAGGTCGATATGGATCAGGCGCTTGCGGCACGCAAGAGCCGGACCGAGCTGCTGGGCAAGCTTCGCAACGCCATGGCGTAAACGCCAGGAGCTCGCCGCATCTGCCAACGGACCTCGGCCGCCGGCGCCGACGCGATCGCACATGGTCACGTCTAAACCTGTGGCTGTCGGTTGCGCGCTCGCACATCTGAGGTCGGTGCCACGGCGTGCCGTCCGTCGGGCGGCACGAGAGTTGCAGCGGACACATTCGGGCTGAGAAACACTGCTCATGAGTTATGCAAACATCGGAACAACCGCGATGTCCGTTTCTCTGAAACAGATCCGCTACTTCGTCGCCGCCGCCGAGACCGGGCGGATCAGCCAGGCGGCCATCGATCTCAACGTCTCGCAATCTGCGGTCACCGCGGCGATCCAGCAGCTCGAGGCCACCGTCTGCGCCCGCTTGCTGGAGCGCGCGCCGAACGGCGTAACCGTCACCATGGAGGGCAGCCGCTTCCTCTCCCAGGGCCGTCATATCCTCGCCGCCGTCGCCGAGGCTGTGCGCGACACGCAGATGTCCGCCGGCCCCCTGTTCGGGACGATCCGCGTCGGCGTCACTTACACCGTGTCGGGCTACTTCCTGCCGCGTCATCAGATGCGCTTCAAGGCGAGTTTCCCCGGAATCACGATCGAGCTGTTCGAGGCGCCGCGCGACGTGCTCGAACGCGCACTCGTCGATGGTGCGCTCGACCTCGCGGTGATGCTGGTCTCGAACCTGCGCGACAACGCCATGCTCACCAGCGAGACCTTGCTGCGATCGCCGCGCCGGCTGTGGCTTGCGCCCGAACATCCCCTGACCCGTGCCGAGCGGGTCCACCTCGCTGACGTCGCGACCTATCCCTATGTCATGCTCACGGTCGACGAGGCCAAGCACACCTCGATGCGCTATTGGAACAACGCTTCACTCGAACCGAAGACGGTGTTCCGCACCTCCTCGGTCGAAGCCGTCCGCTCCATGGTCGCCGGCGGCATGGGGATCGCCATTCTGTCCGACCTGATCTACCGGCCCTGGTCGCTGGAGGGGCAACGGATCGAGACCCGCGTCATCGAGGACGAGGTGCCCAGCATGGACATCGGTCTTGCCTGGCGTCGCGACACCAAGCCATCGGAGGCTGCCATGGCTTTCCGCGATTTCATGCGCTTTGCGGTTGCCGGCGTCGGGCCGGCCCGGCCCCCCGTCAGCGTCGATCACCGGCACCAGGCCGAGGAGGCCATCGAAATCTAGAATATCAGTTTCCGTTTTATTCGACTTGACGCCGTCCGGCTGTCCTCGCCAAACTTTGCCTGGGGACACGACGACCGGAGGCACAGCCGGCGGCGGGAGTGAGACATGCAAGTCACGTACACGACCAACGACATTCCGTCGCAGACCCGCCGCCAGTACTGGCAGGAAGTCGTCTCGAAGACCTATTACTCGCTCGACCTGCGCTTCCCGAGCACGCGCGACTTCAATGCGCGCCTCGGCGCCTGGTCGATGGGCCCTGTCTCGGTGTCGCGCAACATTGCCAACGGCCTGCTGTACAAGCGACACGAGCGGCATCTCCTGAGCGAGCGGGAGGAATCCTTCCTGATCACGGTTCCCGAGCTCGCCGAAATCCGTTTCGAGCAGGACGGCAAGGTGGTGCATTGCCGGCCGGGCGCGTTCCTGATCGAACGCAGCCACCTGCCCTACGAGTTCAGCCATCAGGATCCGACGGCGCTGTGGTGCCTGAAGATCCCGAGCGCGGTGCTGCGCGCCCGCATTTCCCGGCCCGAGCGCCTCGCGACGCTGCAATTCGACGCCAGCCGCAGCGTCGGCGCGCTGTTCGTCGACACGTTGCGCCTCTCCGGTGAACGGATCGAGGAAATGGACGAGACGGCGCGCACGATGATGGGCAAGCACCTGATCGAGCTGCTTGCGATGGCCATTGAATCCGACGACCGTGTGTTGACCGGTCACTCGTCCTCCGTGCGCAACGGCCATTTGCTGCGTTGCGAGCAGTTCATCCGTGCCCGCCTCGACGATATGCGGCTCACACCGCAGATGATTGCCGACGGCTGCGGCATCTCGCTGCGCTATTTGCACCAGATTTTCGAGGGCGAAGGTCTGACCGTCTGCGCCTATATCCGCAACCAGCGCCTTTCAATGTGCGACGCCCTGCTGCGCGATGCGAACTGCCGCAAGAGCATTTCGGAAATCGCCTATCAATGGGGCTTTGCCGACCAGGCGCAGTTCAGCCGCAACTATCGCGGCCGGTTCGGATGCACCCCGAGCGAGGCGCGCGCCATTTCGCGCACAGCCAACTCCTGAAGACTGGCCCTGCTGATCGATTCTTAGGCACACCGCCGCCGGTCTGGGCATGTATGGACACCGGCACGGTTCGCTCTCTCGCACAAATCTTCCTGCGCTCAGCGTCAAGAACCGAAGCCGCCGCTCTGCCTAAGATCGGCGAAACGCTCGTTCGAAAGGAAGAGGCATGGCGCAGAACCTTCGTGTGGCCGTCGACGTCGGAGGCACCTTCACCGACATCTGCATCATGGACGAGACGACCGGTCTCGTGCGGATCGAGAAGACCTCCTCCACGCGCGACCCGATCGAAGGGATCATGGGCGGCGTATCCAAGGCCGGCATCGACCTGTCGAAGGTGGCGTTGTTCTCGCACGGCACCACGATTGCCACCAACGCACTGATCACGCGCCGCCTGCCGCGCACCGCGGTGGTCACGACCAAGGGGTTCCGCGACGTCATCGAGATCCGGCGCGCCAACAAGGAAGACCTCTGGGATACCTACAAGGACGTGGTCCGGCCCTATGTGCCACGGCGCGACCGCCTCACCGTGCCCGAACGCGTCGATGCTGCCGGCACGGTGATCGAACCGCTCGACGTCGAAGCCGCGCGCAGCGTCGCACGCATCCTCAAGCGTCGCGGCGTCGCCGCAGTCGCGGTGTGCTTCATGAACGCCTATCTCAACGGCGCCAATGAGCGCGCGATGCGCGATATTCTGCTGGCCGAGATGCCCGACATTCCGGTCTCGATCTCCTCGCAGGTGCTTCCCGAAATCTTCGAGCATGAGCGGTTCTCGACGACGGTCGCCAATGCCGTGGTGAGCCCGGTCGTCGTCAATTACACGAGCCAGCTCGGCGAACGCCTCGCAGACGAGGGCTACACTCGCGACCTTCTGCTGCTGCACACCGGTGGCGGCGTGATGACGCCGGCGAGCGTGAAGGATTTCGCGGCGCGCCTTGCCGGCTCCGGCATCGCCGCCGGCGCCATCGCCAGCCGCCATATCGCCGGTCTTTGCGGTTTCCCCAATTCGATCGGCCTCGACATGGGCGGCACGTCCACCGACGTGTCGCTGGCCTATGAGGGCCAGTCGCGGATCACCAAGGACTGGCATATCGAGTTCGGCTATCCGATCCGCTTCGCATCGATCGAGGTGCTCACCATCGGTGCCGGCGGCGGCTCGCTGGCCTGGACCGATCCGGCCGGCTCGCTGCGCAACGGCCCGCAATCGGCCGGCGCCTATCCGGGACCGGCCTGCTATGGCAACGGCAATACGCAACCGACCAACACCGATGCCAATGTGACGCTCGGCCGGCTTGGCACCGATCTCGCCGGTGGCAAGGTCAAGCTCGACCCCGAGCTGGCGCGGCAAGCGGTCGAGGGCGGCGTTGCCAAGCCGTTCGGCCTCGGCCTGCATGAAGCCGCAGATGCAATCGTCAAGGTCGCCAACGCCAACATGTCGGATGCGGTGCGGCTGATCTCGATCAGTCGCGGCTACGATCCACGCGATTTTGCGCTGGTGGCGTTCGGCGGCGCCGGTGCCCTGCATGGGGTCGACGTCGCACGTGAGCTGGCGATTCCCGTCGTGATCGTACCGCCCAATCCTGGCGTGACCTCGGCGCTCGGTTGCCTGCTCGTCGACATGCAGCACGATTTTTCGCAAAGCTGCATGGCCGACGCCGCCGAGGCCGACGCCACCGAGATCGAGGCGCAGTTCGCCGAGCTCGAGAAAGCCGCGCTCACGCGGTTGACCCATGAGGGCGTCGCGCAGCAAGACATCGTGCTGCAGCGCTCGATCGACATGATGTATCGCGGCCAGTGGCGTTCGCTTGCCGTCAACGCGCCGCGGTCGATCGGCGCGATCGCCGATCTGGTGCAGAGCTTCCATGCCGAGCATCAGCGCGAATACAATTTCCGCCGCGACAGCGCACCGGTCAGCTTCTTCCGTCTCAATCTGAAGGCAGTGGGGGTGGTGCCCAAGGCCGAGTTTGCCGTCCACGAGCCGACCGGCGCTAGCCCCGAGCCGGTCAGCCGCCGCAGGGTCTGGTTCGAGGGCAGCGGGCTCGATACACCCGTCTATCGGCGCGACGACCTGCCCTGCGGCTTCTCCTTTCAAGGCCCCGCGATCATCGAGCAGGTCGATGCCACCACCGTCGTGCCGCCCGGCGCCAGCGCCGAGGTCGACAAATATCTCAACATCATCATCCGCGTGAAGGAGTGAACCATGGCCGGAGCTCTCCCGCTCGACCCCGTGACCTTCGAGGTTCTGAAGAACTCCTTCATCACCAGCGTCGACCAGATGGGCGAGCAGGTCTTGAGGACCTGCTACTCCTTCGTCATCTACAATCGCGATTTCTCGAGCGCGCTGCATGACGCCAACGGCGAATGCGCGGCGCAGGGCAACCAGGATATCGCCGTCCACGTCGGCACGCTGCATTTCACCTGCAAGGATGTCATGCGCCATTTCGAAGGCGACATGCATGAGGGCGACGTCTTCGCCATCAACGATCCCTATGCCGGCGGCACGCACTTCTCGGACGTCCGCCTGATCCGTCCGATCTTCGCCGACGGCAAGATCATCGCCTTCAGCCAGTCCAACGGACATTGGTCCGACGTCGGCGGCAGCGTGCCGGGATCGTTCGACGTCGCCGCCCGCGAGATGTTCCGCGAGGGCCTGCGCATCACGCCGGTCCGGCTGTTCGACAAGAACGGCCTGCGCAAGGACGTCGCGCATCTGATCGCCTCGAATACGCGCGATCCGGCCTCGATCATCGGCGATATCCAGGCACAGGCCGAAGCGACGGCCGTCTGCGAACGCGAGATCCTGCGCCTGGTCGGCAAATATGGCCGTGATACCGTCGAGACCGGGCTTGCCGCCGTGCAGGATTATGTCGAACGCTCGGCACGCCAACGCATCGCAGCGCTTCCTGACGGCGAATGGGAGACGGTCGATTTCATCGACCGCGATCCAGCCGGCGGCGAAGGCATGATCCCGATCCGCATCAAGATGACAATCAAGGGCGACCGCGCGATCTACGACTTCACCGGCAGCCATCCGACCATCGGCTCGATCTACAATTCGGCGTTCGGCGCGACCTTTTCCGCCGTCGCCGCCGGCATGAAGACATTCTTCCCCGACCTGCCGCTCAATTCCGGCTTCTACCGCTGCTTCGAGATCATCGCGCCCGAAGGCTCGATCGTCGATGCCAAATGGCCGATCGCGGTCACCGGCTTTCTGATGCCGTTCGAGAAGATCATGAACTCGATCTACGAAATGTGGTCGAAGCTGATGCCGGAGCGCGCGCTCGCTTGCGCGTTCAATCTCGAATATCTGCTCACCGGCGGGCTCGATGCCCGCAGCTCCGACAAGCCGATCTTCATGTTCTATGACTGGCTGCCCGGCGGCTGGGGCGGGCGCAACGGCAAGGATGGCAGCAATGTCACGACCGCTTGCTTCGGCACCGGCCTGATGTCGCAGCCGGTCGAAGGCCAGGAGCGCGCCAACCCGATCCTGACCACGGAATGCGAGATCCTCAAGGACTCTCCCGGCCCCGGCAAGTGGCGCGGCGGCGCCGGCGTGGTGAAGACGTCGCGGATGCTTCAGGCCGAGAAAACCGTGATCTCCTATATCTGCGACCGCGAGCGTGCGATCGTGTGGGGCATCGAGGGCGGCCTGCCGTCGATGCCGCACGGCCTGACCCTGAAGCGCGCCGGCAGCACGTCCGAGGAGCGGCTCGGCTCGATCTTCTCGGACGTCCCGATCGGCGAAGGCGACACTTTCTCGCGTCCGACCGCCGGCGGCGGCGGGTTTGGCGATCCGCTGGAGCGCGATCCGAACCTCGTCGTCGAGGATATCAAGGACGACTATGTCTCGGTCGAGCGCGCCGCCAAGGACTATGGCGTCGTGGTGCACACCATCGACGCCGAGCTCTGCAACTACGAGGTCGACAAGGTCGCGACCGAGGCGCTCCGCGCGAAGATCCGCTCAGAGCGCGTTGCCAATGTCCGGCTCGATCCGGAGCTGGTGGCGCAGCGCTATCGCAGCGGGGCAATCGACGCGCTCGACGCGATCCGCAAGCATGCGGTGATCCTCGATTGGGGCACCGGCGCCTTGCTTCCCGAATCCACGCGCCAGTTCCGCGAAGTGTTCGAGCGGCGCTCGGTCGCAATGTGGAAAGCGGGTTGATTGCCCTCGCCGGCCGCGCCGCCGCTGGCGGCACAGAGCGTTCACGAAAAACTGGATCCGACATCGCCCCTCCACTTTCATTCGAGCCATGAGGATTGTGCTATGACGAGTACGACGTGCCTTTCCCCCAATCGCGTTTGGCCGATCCGCCGCGCGCTCGGCCTTGCCGCAGGCCTCACCCTTGCCGCCGCGGTCGCGCCGGCCGCGGCCGAGACGCCGTGGTTTCCGATGAAGGTCTACGACGCGTCGTCCGGCACACCGAAGCCGGCCGAGTACACGCCGCTGCCGAAGGCCGAGAAGCCCTACAGGCTCTGCGTGCTGTTTCCACACATGAAGGACAGTTTCTGGGTCGCCGTTGCCTATGGCATCGTCAAACAGGCCGAGGCGATGAACATCAACATGAACCTCTACGAGGCCGGAGGTTACGAGAACCTGCCGAAACAGCTGTCGCAATTCGATGACTGCATGGCGAGCGGACCGGACGCCATCATCGTCGGCGCCATCTCCGGCGCAGGCCTCAGCAAGAAGTTCGAGGAAGCCAAGGCCAAGGGCGTGCCGGTCGTCGGCGTCACCAACCCGCTGCCGCCGAACGCGTTGCCCGCGGCCAACTACGTCGACTTCGTCGCCATGGGCGAAGTCACCGGCGCCGGCCTGCTGGCGCAATCCAAGCCTGGCGACAAGCTCAACATCGTGACGTTCCCCGGTCCGGCCGGCTCTGGCTGGGCGGAGTCGTTCAACGAAGGCTTCAAGAAGGCCGTTGCCAAGAACCCGAACGCCAAGATTCTGGCCGAGAAATTCGGCGACTCCGGCGTCGCCGTGCAGCTTCAGCTCATTCAGGACGCCTTGCAGGCCTATCCCGCCATGAACGTGATCTGGGGCACCGCCCCCACCGCTGAAGCCGCCATCGGCGCCGTTGCCGAGGCCGGCCGAAGCGACCTGAAGATCGTATCGTCTTACGAAAACCAGGCCATGCTCGACGCGCTCAACCGCGGCGACATCCTCGCCTTCGCAACCCAGTATCCGGTCGGCGAAGGCGCCGTCGCGATCGATCAGGCGGTGCGTCTCATCGAGAAGAAGCCGGTCATGAGCCTTGTCCAGCCGATCGCCGCGGTCATCGACAAGACCACGGTACCGAAATTGCAGATGGACCTCGTGCTGGCGCCGGCGAGCTGGACACCGGTCTATTCGGTCAAGGCCAAGTAAGCCGCTCGCGAATGGTGCCGGGTGGGACCTGCTCCCGCCCGTCCTGCTCACGGCCCAACGGAGACGCGAATGGATGTCGAGATCGCCCCGAAGCCTGCCGAGCCTCTGCTTCGATTGCGGGGGATATCGAAGCGCTTCACCGGCGTTCGCGCGCTCGACCGGGTCGACCTCGACGTTCGTGCCGGCGAGCTTCACGTCCTGTTCGGCGAGAACGGCGCCGGCAAATCGACCCTGATCAATGTCGTCTCGGGAACGTTTCCGCCGGACGAAGGCACGTTCCATTTTGGCGACGAGGAGATCCATCATCTCACGCCGCAGCGGGCCCGCGCGATCGGCATCAGCCCGGTCTTTCAGGAGTTCTCGCTTATCCCGAGCCTCACGGTGGAAGAGAACCTGTTCCTTGGCCGCGAGGTCACGCATCGCGGCGTGCTGCGCTCACGCGAGATGCGCAAGCGCGCCGGGGCGCTGATCGACGAGCTCGGCTTCGATCTCGATCCGGCGCAACGGATCGACGACCTTTCCCGCGCGCACCAGCAGATGGCGGAAATCGCCAAGGCCCTGCTCGGCCGCGTCCGCCTTTTGATCCTTGACGAGCCGACCGCCTCGTTGACCGAGCGCGAGACCGGACGGCTGTTCGAGCTGATCGCGCGCCTGAAGAGCCAGAATGTCGGGCTGATCTATGTCTCGCATCGCATGCGCGAAATCCGCGCCCTTGCCGACCGTGTGACGGTGCTGCGCGACGGCCGCCACATCCAGACCCTCGACGCCGCCGGCTCGACCGACGGCGAGCTGGTGGAACTGATGACCGGCCGCAGGATCGACCTGCTGTTCCCGACCATCGCACACCGGCCTGACAAAATGATGGTCGACATCGAAAACCTGACGCTCGCGGACGGCAGCGTTCAGGAGGTGAATTTCCATGCCCGCACCGGCGAGATCACCGGCATCGCAGGTCTCGTCGGCTGCGGCAAATCGGAGCTGATCCGCGCGGTCTACGGCATCGAGCCCACGGCATCAGGCGTGATCCGGATCGACGGTCTGCCTTACGAATTCCCGACCCCCAGGCAAAGCCTCAAGCGCGGCATCGCCTATTTTCCCGCCAACCGGGTTGCCGAAGGGCTCGCGCTGTCCCGTCCGATCCGCGAGAACGCATCCATGACGGTGCTCGACCTGCCCGCGTTCGCGCGCTTCGGCGTGCTGCGGCAGGCCGCCGAACGCGTCACGATCGCGGACATCATGGAGCGGTTGCAGCTGAGGCCGCCGAACATCGAACGGAGCGTCGGCGCGCTGTCCGGCGGCAACCGTCAAAAAGTGATGCTGGCACGCGCGCTCACGCGTGAGCTGACCGTGTTCCTGTTCGACGAGCCGAGCGTCGGGATCGACGTCGGCGCCAAGCTCGAGGTCTACCAGTTCATGAAGCGCCTGGTCGAGGCCGGCGCTGCCGTGATCGTGGTGTCGTCGGAATTGCCGGAGGTTCTGGCGCTGTCCAACCGGCTCTACGTCATGCATCACGGCCGCATCGCAGCCGAGCTGACGGGCGCCGAGAAGACCGAGCAGAACGTGCTGTCGAGCTTCTTCCGCAACCATCTCGCCGCGGAGGTCGCGTGAACACCGCGCTGGTCACCGCAAACCCGCAAGGCGCGATCGGCTTGCGATCGATCGCAGGCCGTGTCGGGTTCCTGCCGGCCCTGCTGGTCTTGCTCGTCGCCGGCATGTCGGCGATCGATCCGCAGTTCTACGGCATCATCAACATCCTCAACATCCTGCGCAACGCGTCGCTGCTCGCGATCGTCGCCTGCGGTCAGGCGCTGGTCATCATCGCGGGCGGCTTCGATCTTTCAGTCGGCGCCGTCGTGGCGCTTGCGAGCGTCGTCACCGCCAAGACCATGGCCGCCGCAGCCACCGCGTTTCCCGGCAACAACGCCCTCATCATTGCTAGTGGGATAGCGGCCGGACTCGGCTCCGGGGCCGTGGTCGGGCTCGTCAACGGCTTCTGCGTGGCGAAGCTCAAGGTATCCGGCTTCGTGGTGACCCTGGGCACGATGTCGGCGACTGCGGGCGTCGGCCTGATGATCACCAACGGAATCCCGGTTTACGGCATGCCCGACATCTTCGTGAAGGGCTTTGGGCGCGCCCAGGCGCTCGGCCTGCCGACCGCCGTCCACGTCGCGCTGGTCATCATCATCGTGATGGTGTTTGCGCAGCGGCGCACGCTGTTCGGCCGTTACGTCTACGCAATCGGCGGCAATGTCGATGCGGCCATCGTGTCGGGCGTATCGATCCAGCGCCACGTCGTCGGCACCTACGTTGTCTCGAGCATGCTCGCGGCACTGACCGGCATCCTGCTGACCGCGCAGGTCGGCTCCGGCCAGGCCAGCTTCGGCGGCGACCGGATGATGCTGCAATCGATCGCGGCCGCCGTGATCGGCGGCGTCAGCTTGCGCGGCGGCGTCGGGCGCATCGAAATCGTCGCCATCAGCGCCCTGTTCCTGACCATCCTGGGCAATGCGCTCAACCTCTTGCACGTCGACTCCCGGCTGCAGCCGGTCTTCCTCGGCGTCATCATGGTCGCAGCCGTGGCGCTGGATGAACTCAGCCGACGGAGCAAGGCTCGTGTCTGACCTCGAATTGTCCGTCGCCGCCAAGAACGCGGATCGCCCGAAATTGGCGCCGGGTCGATGGCTCTGGAGCGCAGTGCTGCCGGTCGCATTGGTGGCCCTGTTGCTCGGCTTCGCGGCGGTCGACCGCGGCGTGTTGTCGCCGGCCAACCTGCTCAACATTGCGCAGCAGACCAGCTATCTGGCCCTGTTCGCGATGGCCCAGACCGTAGTGATCCTGACGCGCGGCTTCGACCTCGCACTCGGCCCGACCGTATCGATGGTGAGCGTCGGCACCGCGCTGGCGATGGCCGGCGCCACGGCGTCGGGCCATGGTACAGGCGCCGTGCTGCTCGCGGGGCTCGCTGCCGGTTTGCTGCTCGGCACCGCATGCGGCCTCTTCAACGGCGTGGTTATTGCGCTGCTCGGGGTCAACCCCTTCGTCGCAACGCTCGGCAGCTACAATATCGCGATCGGAGTTGCGACCACGCTGTCGTCCGGACGGCCCGTGCAAGGCGTGCCGGCGCCGTTCTCGCAGATATTCTACGGCGGCGGCGTCTTCGGTATCCCGGCGGCTATCGCGATCACGGTCGGGGTTGGCGCCGTGCTCCATTGGACCCTGACGCGGACGGTGTTCGGCCGTTCGCTTTACCTCATCGGCACCAACCCGCGCGCAGCGGCGGTCGCCGGCCTGCCGGTCAAGCGCACCCTGATCGCGACCTATGTGCTGTGCTCCGGGCTTGCGGCGCTCGGCGCGATCATGATGACGGCGCGGACCGGATCGGGCGAGCCGAACCTCGGCGGAGCGCTTTCACTGCAGGCGATTGCCGGCGCCGTGGTCGGCGGAACAAGCCTGGCGGGCGGTCGCGGTGGGGTCGGCACCGCAGTGCTCGGCGCCCTGTTCATCACCATTTTGTCCAACGGCATGAACCTCACCCGGATCGACGGGTACGTCCAGATGGTCGTGCTCGGCGCGATCGTCATCGTCGGCGTTCTGCTCGATCGCCTGCGACTGGAGCGGCGCCAATGACGACGGGTTCTCCCATGCAGAGCGGCGCTGGCGAGACGCACGAGGCACCTGCGTCGATCTACGTCGCGCCCTCGCTCGCTTCCGCACTCGACGCACTGAGCGAATTCGGCGCGGCCGGCGCCGCCTTTGCGGGCGGCACATGGATCATGCGGTCGCCGATCCGCCACGAGCGGTTGAAGCCACACTATGTCGCGATCGGCAAGATCGCCGAGCTGACCACGGTCCGTATCGACAGCGATGCAATCGAGATCGGCGCGGCGGTTACCCATGCGGCACTCGCGGCGGCCCTGGCCGATCTTGCGGAATTCGCGGTCCTGGTCGACGCCGCCGGCCGCTCCGCCAATCCCGCGATCCGCGCGATGGCGACGATCGGCGGCAACCTTGCGACGGCGGAATTCGCCGCAGCGGATTGCGTGCCGGCGCTGCTCTGCCTCGATGCCCAAGTCGAAATGTCCGCACGCGACAGCCGCGAGCGCATCGGCCTGGCGCATTTCCTGAAGATCCGATCGTCCCTTCCCCCCGGTCATCTGGTGACGCGGATCATCTTGCCGCGGGCGGCGCGCAGAAGCGCCCATGCCCGCCTGCCGCTGCGCAAATCGGGTGACTACCCGGTCGCCATCGTCAGCCTGTCGGTCAGCATCGATGCAGCGGGCCGTATCCAGGCGGCGCGCGTCGCGGTCGGTTCAGTCGAGCCGGTGGCGCGGCGCTGGGAGCGGCTCGAGGCAGCGCTCATCGGACGTCCGCTCGATGCGGCGGAGGCCGCGCAGACCGCGGCCGCGTTGGCGGACGAGTTCGTCGGCCGCGACAGCGTTGATGCCCCGGCCTGGTATCGGGTCAGCGTGCTACCCGGTCTCGTCCGCCGCGCTGCGATCGCAGCGCTTGGCTCCTGAACTGGTGGGGACCGACATGGGATTCAACTTGACCGTGAACGGCGATCATCTTTCCTCCGCGACCGATCCCGCCACGCCGCTGATCGACATTCTGCGCGAGGAGATGCATCTGACCGGCGCGAAACCGGTCTGTCGCGAAGGCTTTTGCGGTGCCTGCATGGTGCTGGTCGACGGCGAGCCGACGCCATCGTGCCTGTTGCCCGCCGCGCTGGCCGATGGCCGCGAGATCCGCACCGTCGAAGGTCTCGCGCCTCACGGTGAACTGAACCGCATCCAGGCGGCCCTCGAGGCCAGCGATGCGGTCCAATGCGGCATGTGCTTTCCCGGCATGGTGGTGAGCCTGACGCATCTTTTGACGACCCGGCCTGACGCCACCCGAGACGATATCCGGGCGGCACTGACCGGGAACATCTGCCGCTGCACGGGATACGAACGCATCGTCGAGGCGACGCTGCTCGCCTTGGCCAAAGCATAATCGGGAGGCGCAAGCATGTCCGACGTTTCCGCGACGATGGATTTGCGCCGGCGGGACGCCGCCGACAAGCTGCGTGGCCGCACGCGCTACACCATCGATCGATATCTGCCGGGCATGCTGCACGCCGCGGTGCTACGCGCCGGCGTGCCCTCGGGCCGTATCATTCGTCTCGATACGTCGAGGGCTGCCAGCATGCCGGGGGTACGTGCGATCGTGACGGCGGCGGACGCGCCCGGCATGATCGGCATCGGCATCGCTGATCACCCGCTGTTCGCCCGCGATGTCATTCGCTACGACGGCGAACCGCTTGCCGCGGTCGCAGCCGTCACGTTGGCGCAGGCGCAAGCCGCTCTCGCGGCGATCGACGTGGAAATCGAGCAAATCCCCGCAATATTGACCATGGCAGAGGCGCTGGCACCAGATGCGCGGCTGGTTCATCCGGACTGGCGCAGCTATGAGGTGCTGCTCGAAGGCGGCGCGCGTGCCGGCAATGTCGCCTGGGAGGCGACCGTCGTTCGCGGCGACGTCGACGCCGCCTTTGCGCGGCCTGACGTCGAGATCGTCGAAAGTCTCTATCGAGTCGGCCGGCAGAACCACGTGGCCTTCGAGCCGCGTGCGGTCGTCGCAAGCTATGAGGACGGGCGCTTCCATATCGAGACGTCGACGCAGGTTCCCTGGAGCATCCGCAATGCAACCGCGCGCGTGTTGGGCGTGCCAGCGTCGCAGGTACGCGTCACTGTGCCGCCGGTCGGCGGCGGCTTCGGTCTCAAGTTCGATCTGGCGGTTGAGCCCTTCGCTGCCCTCCTCGCCCGCGCCAGCGGCCGGCCGGTGCGCCTCGTCAATTCCCGCGAAGACGAGATGCTGACCTGCCTGTTCCGCGAGAACGCCGATATCCGCATCCGCTCGGCGGTGACGCGCGAGGGAGAAGTCGTGGGCCGCGAGGCGGTCGTACTGATGGACTGCGGCGCCTATGGCGGCGAACAGATCTTCCTGACCACCATGACCGCACACACGCTCGGCGGAAACTACAGGCTTGGCAGCGTGCGCATGGTCTCGCGCGCGGTCTATACCAACACGGCGCCGAACGGGGCGTTCCGCTGCTGCAACGGCGTCTACAACACCTTTGCGCTCGAGCGGCACACCGACGAGATCGCAGCGCGGATCGGAATGGATCCACTTCTCTTCCGGCGCCGCAATGTGCTCGGCGACAAAGACCTTGGCGCCACCGGCCAGGTATTTGAAGGCGATGTGCTCGGCCCGATGCTCGACCGGATGGATACGTTGCGCGACGCCGCAGCGCCGCTGCCGGCGCGCACCGACGGCAAGCTCCTTGGACGTGCGACCGCCGTCGGCACCTGGTTCGTCTTCGTCGGCCCATCGGCCGCGACGGTGAACATGAATGCCGATGGCACGGCGACCCTGGTCACGTCGGGTGTCGAGATCGGGTCCGGCTCGATGATGCAGAGCCTGCCGCAGATCGTTGCCAGCACGCTCGGCATCGCGCCCGAGCAAGTGATCGTCCGCGCGGCCGATACCGATGCTGCCGGTTATGATGTCGGCGTCGGTGGCGGCCGCACCACCGTCTCGCTCGGCGCCGCCAGTCTGTCGGCGGCACAAGAGGTCCGCACGAAGCTTTTGAGGATCGCCTCCGAGATGATCGAGGCCGCGCCCGGCGATCTCGTCATGCGCGATGGTCGGATCGAGATCGCGGGCGCGCCGGGCTCCGGCCGCACCGTCGCCGAGGTCGCGACCCGCGCTCAAGCGCTGGGCGGACCGGTCGCCGGCACTGGCGCCTTCACCGGCGCCGGGGTGCCGGCGATGCCCGGTTGCGTTGCCGGTCATTTCATCGACGCGATCGACATCCCGGTCTTCGCCGTTCACGACTGCGAGGTCGCCGTCGATCCGGAGACCGGGCATGTCGAGGTGCTAAACTATCGCGTGGTCCAGGACGTCGGCCGTGCGCTGAACCCACGCGCAATCCACGGCCAAATCCAGGGTGGCGTCGTGCAGGGTCTGGGCTACGCCCTGCACGAGGAGGTGACGATCGGCAGCAATGGCCGTGTCAGTCAAAGTGGCTTTGAGACTTACCGCGTACCGCTTGCGCTCGACGTCGTACCGGTGGAGATCAGCCTCTATGAGGGCGCGCCGTCGGTGGGGCCGCTCGGCACCAAGGGCGCCGGCGAGGTGCCGATCCTCAATGTTGGCGCCGCCGTCGCCTGCGCCGTTGCCAACGCGACAGGAAAGCGGGTGCAGGAATTACCCCTGACGCCGCCGCGCGTGCTCGAACTTCTGCTCGAGCGCAAGCCGGGTCTGGCACTGTCTCACATTGCCGAGGTGTGGGCGGACAACCTTGTTCGTCTTCACGGGGCGCGCTAGGGACACCAGAAAATGCCCAGCAAACGATCCGAACGCTGAGCGACCGACTTGGCACTCAAGGCGCCTGATCCGTGGCGGGTAAGCGCTACCGCCTCCCCCGCACCGACCAACCTCGCGATATTTTCGTCCATTCCTTGCATAAGGCTCAGGCAGCGGCGACCTCGTGGCCTGCCATGACTTCCAGCGCCCTCAGAATAGCGGAATGGTCCCAGCTTTTGCCGCCGAGGGCCGTACAGGCGTTGAACAGCTGCTGGGCTGCGGCAGTGCCTGGCAGCGACAAGCCGAGCGCGCGCGCACCTTCCAGCGCGAGGTTGAGATCCTTCTGATGCAGCTCAATGCGGAATCCCGGATCGAAATTGCGCTTCAGCATGCGATCGCCGTGTACTTCGAGGATCCGGGACGACGCGAAGCCACCCATCAACGCCTGACGCACCAGCGCGGGGTCGGCCCCCGCCTTGGAGGCGAACAGCAATGCCTCGCTCACCGCCTCGATGGTCAGCGCCACGATGATCTGGTTCGCAACCTTGGTGGTCTGGCCGTCGCCGTTGCCACCGACATGCGTGACATTCTTCCCCATCGTTTCAAACAGGGGCTTCATCGCAATGAACGCCCGCTCCCGCCCGCCAACCATGATGGTCAGGCTGGCCGCCTTTGCGCCAACTTCGCCTCCGGAGACCGGCGCGTCGAGATAGTCGGCCCCGAGCGCATCGATCTTGCGTGCAAACTCCTTCGTCGCCAGCGGAGAGATCGAGCTCATATCCGTCACGATCATGCCTTTGGAGATGCCCTCCGCGACGCCGCCTTGACCGAACAGCACGGCCTCGACATGCGGAGTGTCCGGCACCATGATGATCACGGCGTCCGCTTCCTGCGCCACCTGCTTGGCGGACTCACAAGCGATGCCGCCGGCTGCAATCAGCTCAGGCGCAAGCGGTACGACGTCGTGCAGGAACAGGCGATAGCCTGCAGCCAGGAGGTGGCCCGCCATCGGACGTCCCATGGTGCCAAGTCCGATGAATCCGATGTCTTTCATTGTCGTTGCTCCTGTCAGGCGGATGAAGACGTTTTCCGGCGAGCGACTCTCGGCTCGCGTGAAGAAAACGCGTCAAAACAAAATTCCAGAGCTGCGTCCCGATTCAATCGGAACGGAACAAGCTCTAGGTCACGAAAGTCTGCGCGGCGTGCCAGCCGAGGCTCTCGAGCGTGGTCGTCCGCGGCTTGTATTCGCATCCGATCCAGCCCCGATACCCGATGCTGTCGAGATGCTTGAACAGATAGGAGTAGTTGATCTCGCCGGTTCCCGGCTCATAACGCCCAGGATTGTCGGCGAGCTGGACATGCGCGATCCGGCCGAGATGCTTCTGCAGGGTCCGCGCGATATCACCCTCCATGATCTGCATGTGATAGATGTCGTACTGGATGAACAGATTGGATGAGCCCACCTCGGAAATGAGCTGCACCGCCTGTTCCGTGCGGTTCAGGAAGAAGCCGGGAATATCGAGCGTGTTGATCGGTTCGACCAGAAGCTTGATGCCATGCTGGCCGAGTGCGCCGGCAGCGAAGCGCAGGTTGGACACGAGGACGTCCTGCAGTTCTGCCCTATCCGTATCGGCTGGAGCGATGCCCACCAGGCAGTTCAGCTGCCGGCAATCCAGCGCCTTTGCGTAGTCGATTGCGCGCACCACACCGTCGCGAAATTCGTCGACACGATTGCGCAGGATCGCAATGCCCCGCTCGCCGGCTGCCCAGTTGCCGGCCGGAAGATTGTGCAGAACCTGGGTCAGCTCACAGCGCGTCAACTCCTCCCGCAACGCGCCCTTCTCGAAGTCATAAGGAAAAAGATACTCGACTGCGTTGAAGCCGGCGGCCTTGGCCGCCGCGAACCGATCGAGGAACGGCAGCTCGTTGAAGAGCATGGTGAGGTTGGCGGCAAATTGAGGCACGGGTCATATCTCCGCTTGAAGCGCTGAAAGATGTCGTCAGGCCGGCAACAGCGTGCCGGATCGTGACGCGCTCGGCACGTCATCGAGCGGGAGATCCAGCACCTCCTCGAATTCGACGATGTTGTCGATCTCCGTTCCCATCGCGATATTGGTCACCCGCTCGAGAATGAACTCCACCACCACGGGCACGCGATGCTTCGTCATCAGCTCGCGTGCGGTCGCGAACGCCGCCTGCGCGTCGTTCGGATCGGTGACCCGGATCGCCTTGCAGCCCAACCCTTCCGCAACGGCCACATGGTCGACGCCGTAACCGCCGATCTCGGGCGCGTTGATGTTCTCGAACGAGAGCTGGACGTGATAGTCCATGTCGAAGCCGCGCTGCACCTGCCGGATCAGGCCGAGATATGAATTGTTCACGACGACGTGGATGTAGGGCAGATTGAACTGCGCCCCGACGGCGAGCTCCTCGATCAGGAACTGGAAGTCGTAGTCACCCGACAGCGCGACAATGTCGCGGTCGGGATCGGCGGCGCGCACGCCAAGCGCGGCCGGCAGCGTCCAGCCGAGAGGGCCGGCCTGCCCGGCGTTGATCCAGTTGCGCGGATTGTAGACGTTGAGGAACTGGGCGCCGGCGATCTGCGACAAGCCAATCACGGTCACGTAGCAGGTGTCGCGGCCGAAGGCCTTGTTCATTTCCTCGTAAACGCGTTGGGGCTTGATCGGGATGTTGTCGAAGTGGCTCTTGCGCAGCATCGAACGCTTGCGGTCGCGACAGGCGGCGGGCCAGGCCTGCCGATCGCGCAGCCTCCCGGACTTCCGCCACTCCCTGGCGACGCTCACGAACATTTCCAGCGCAGCCTTGGCGTCCGAGACGATGCCGAGGTCCGGATTGAAGACCCGTCCGATCTGCGTCGGCTCGATGTCGACATGGACGAATTTGCGACCCTTCGTGTAGGTCTCGATCGAGCCGGTATGCCGGTTGGCCCAGCGATTTCCGATGCCGAGCACGAAGTCGGATTCGAGCATCGTGGCGTTGGCATAGCGATGGCTGGTCTGCAAGCCGACCATGCCTGCCATCAGCGCGTGATCGTCAGGAATGGCGCCCCACGCCATCAGCGTCGGGACCACGGGAACGTTGACCGCTTCGGCGAAGGCGACCAGCAGTTCGGAAGCATCGGCGTTGATCACGCCGCCGCCGGCCACGATCAGCGGCCGCTCCGCGGCGTTCAGCATCTCGAGCGCCTTCTCGATCTGCTTGCGCGTCGCCGTCGGCTTGTAGACCGGCAGCGGTGAATAGGTCTCGTCGTCGAACTCGATCTCGGCCAATTGCACATCGAGCGGAAGATCGATCAGCACCGGTCCCGGCCGCCCCGACCGCATGATATGGAAAGCCTGGCTGAACACGCGGGGCACCAGCGCCGGCTCGCGCACGGTGACGGCCCATTTCGTCACCGGCTTTGCGATCGACTCGATGTCGACGGCCTGGAAATCCTCCTTGTAGAGCCGCGCCCGCGGCGCCTGACCGGTGATGCAGAGGATCGGAATCGAATCCGCAATCGCCGAATAGAGGCCGGTGATCATGTCGGTTCCGGCGGGACCCGATGTGCCGATGCAGACGCCGATATTGCCCGCCTTCGCTCTGGTATAGCCTTCCGCCATATGCGAGGCGCCTTCGACGTGTCGCGCCAGAATATGCTGGATCGAGCCGTTGCGCTTCAGTGCGGAATAAAGCGGATTGATCGCCGCGCCGGGAACGCCAAAAGCGCAAGTGATCCCCTCGCGTTCCAGTATGCGGACCGCTGCATCCACCGCTCGCATCTTCATGTGATGATCCCGCTTCGCTATGAGTTGGCCTGAGCAGGATCATCAGGCCCGCGAGCATTGATCTCAACGCAATCGATTGAAATTTCCGCGCTGTGGCAACGCTCGCGATTTCTTGCGCGTCTTCAAACGATTAGCGTCAGCGTAGAAATGGAAATTGTTGCGAACGAAATTGCAGCCCGCCTTACGCCTGCGCTTGCTGCGCGCGGTTCCCGCGAAGTTCGGCCGTGAGTTCGGCCGCGATCTGGTGCACGATCGTACCGATCTCGGGCAAGCGTTCGTTCGTCAGCCGGTCCGCCATGCCCGATACCGAGATCGCGGCATATGGCTCGTTGCAGTCGTTGAAGACGACCGCAGCTACGCAGCGCAGGCCGAGGCGCGCCTCTTCATCATCCACCGCATAACCCTGACGCCGCACGCTCTCCAATTCCTTGAACAGCTCGCCGGGTCGCACGATCGATTTTTCCGTCAGCCGCGGCATGCCCTGACGGCGAATGATCGCATTCACGTCGGCATCGGAATAGGTAGCCAGCACCGCCTTGCCCACTCCCGAGGCGATCATCGCGACGCGTCCGCCGACCTTGGTCAGCGAGCGCATGATCTCACGGCTCTCGATGCGGGACACGACAATGATGGATTCGTCATCGACCACGGCAAGATTGGCCGTTTCCCTGGTCTGGTCGCGCAGCTTGCGCAGATAAGGCAGCGCCTGCGCGGCAAAATTCCGGCGGCGCACGAAGGTCGAGCCGACCACGAAGCTTTGGGCGCCGATGTGCCACTTGGACTCCTCGCGGTCGAATTGCACGAACCTGCGGTTCTCGAGCGTGGTCAGCAGACGATGAACGGTCGAGGGCGACAGGCCGGTACGGATCGCCAGATCGGTCAGCCGATAGCCTTCATCATCCTCTGCAAGTGTCTCCAGGATTTGCATGGCGCGATCGACGGACTGAACACCGCCGTCGCGTACGTCCTGCTCCGGCTGCGCGCGAAGATCGGGATTGGATGGCTTGCGCCTGATCGGCTCTCTTTTCGTCACGACCTGACCCTAACCGGTTGCGGTTCAGAACGAAATTGCTCGCGAAGAACGAGCGCCAGAATTGGCATATGGCATACCATAGCGACCCGGAGTCAAGGGAACACAATCTGCGAATAGGTCAGTATTTTTGCCATTATTCTTTTAAAATGGCTCGATTCTTTTGTTTGACTTCTGGGATAATGTATACCACGATTATTTCGAAACGACCTAATCACGCAACCGGGAGAACGCTGCCATGTACGTCGGGGACATCCTTCGCGCTAACAATGCGCACGTGGTGACGATCGGCTCGAACGAAACCGTGAGCATTGCGGCGAACCTGATGTACGC
Source organism: Bradyrhizobium sp. UFLA06-06 (assembly GCF_054820065.1). Classification (NCBI taxonomy): domain Bacteria; kingdom Pseudomonadati; phylum Pseudomonadota; class Alphaproteobacteria; order Hyphomicrobiales; family Nitrobacteraceae; genus Bradyrhizobium; species Bradyrhizobium sp. UFLA06-06. The sequence continues at coordinate 4,971 of NZ_JADFUD010000091.1, read as the reverse complement.
GAGCAATGTCGGCGCACTCGTGGTCAGGAACGCCTCGCGCAGCAAGGACGCCGCGGTGATCGGAATGTTCAGCGAGCGCGATGTCGTCGCTGTGATCGCCGAGCGCGGCACCAATGGTCTTGCGATGAAAGTCGCGCAGTTCATTTCGCCGCGGCCGCTGCTGTCCTGCAATTCGCAAGATGCCCTCACGGATGTCGAGCGCCTCATGGCCCGTCACGGGATCCGCCATATCCCCGTCATCGACAACGGCCGGCTCGTCGGCGTCGTGAGCATGCGGGACATCACCCTTGCTTACGAGGAAGCCGCCTGCGCGGCCTGACGGAGTTACCCAAGTCCATTGCCACGCTACTCGGTTCGAGCCGCTGCGGCTCCTGCTGTGTCCCCATTCTGCTTGCGAGGATCTCATGAGAATCTGCATCTACGGCGCCGGTGCGATCGGCGGCTATCTCGGTGTCGAATTGATGCGCGCTGGTGCCGATGTCAGCCTAGTCGCGCGGGGCGCGCATCTCGCCGCGATGCGGCAGAACGGCCTGAAGCTCCTGATCGGCGACGAGGAGCGCGTCGTGCATCCTCGTTGTACCGATAACCCCGCCGAACTCGGCGAGCAGGATTACGTCATCATCTGCCTCAAGGCGCATTCGATCACCGGCGTCATCGAGCCGATGCGGCCGCTGCTGGGCGATCGGACCCGCATCGTCACCGCCGTCAACGGCATTCCCTATTGGTATTTCCACAAGCACGGTGGACGGCACGAGGGATCGACGCTCGAGAGCATCGATCCCGGCGGTCGGCAGTGGAACGAGCTAGGCCCCGAACGTGCAATCGGCTGCGTGGTGTACCCCGCCACCGAAATCGAGGCGCCCGGCGTGATCCGCCACGTCTACGGCAACAACTTTCCGCTGGGCGAGCCCTCCGGCGAGATCACATCCGACGTCCAGAAACTTTCCGAGCTGTTCGTGGCCGCGGGCATGAAGGCGCCGGTCCTCGACCGTATCCGTGACGAGATCTGGCTCAAGCTGTGGGGCAACGTCTGTTTCAACCCGATCAGCGCCCTCACCCACGCGACCCTCGACGTGATCTGCAGCAATCCCGGCACGCGCGCGCTGTCCCGGGCGATCATGCTGGAGGCCCAGGCGATCGCGGAAAGCCTCGGCGTCAAGTTCCGCGTCGATGTCGAACGCCGCATCGAAGGTGCGCGCAAGGTTGGCGCACACAAGACCTCGATGCTGCAGGATCTCGAACGTGGACGTCCGGTCGAGATCGATCCGCTGATCACCGTGGTGCAGGAGATGGGCCGGATGACTGATATCGCGACGCCCGCCCTCGATGCGGTGCTGGCCCTGGTCGCGCAGCGCACCAGGTTGGCCGGCCTCTATGACGGGGCGGCCGGCGCCGCAGCAGCAGAAACGCTGGCGGTGGCGTGATCCCGATGGCCAATGTTACGCGCTGGGTCCGCTTCCGCCACCATGCCGAAATCGGCTTCGGGCAACTCACCCCGTCCGGCATCTCCGTGCATGAAGGGGACATGTTCGGCGACACGCGACCGACCGGACAAACGCTGGCGCTGGACAATGTCGAGCTGCTCGCCCCGACGCAACCGAGCAAGATCATCGCGCTCTGGAACAATTTTCACGCGCTGGCGGAGAAGCTGAGATCACCTGAGCCTGCCGAACCGCTGTACCTGTTGAAAGCGCCAACCAGCGTCACCACGCCTGGCGCCGTCATCAGGCGCCCCTTGGGCTATGATGGCAAGACGACCTACGAAGGCGAGCTCGGCATCGTCATCGGCAAAAGCTGCACCGCGGTCGCGCCCGAACAGGCCGACGCCTTCATCTTCGGTTACACCTGCACCAACGACGTCACCGCCGCGGACATCCTCAATCGCGACCCGACCTTCCCGCAATGGGCACGGGCCAAGGGCTTCGATGGATATGGCCCGTTCGGCCCCGTGATTGCGTCAGGCCTCGACCCCGCACGCCTCGTGGTACGCACCATCCTGAACGGCGTCGAGCGCCAGAACTACCCGATCGCGGACATGATCTTCAGCGCACAGACGCTGGTCAGCAAGATCTCGCACGACATGACGCTGTTGCCGGGCGACCTGATCTGCTGCGGAACGTCGATTGGCGTCGGGGTCATGAAGGAGCCCGTCAACACGGTCACCGTCGCGATCGACGGAATCGGTGAGTTGACCAACGAATTCCGTCAGTAGGTTGCGGCGGGACGGTAACCCGACGCAATCCGCCCAAACGACGATTATCTGCCTCAGGAGCGTACATGATCTCCACCAATCCGGCATCATCGCCCGGCGGCTTCCGCTGGCTGCAACTGGCGATCGGAATTGTCTGCATGGCGATGATCGCCAACCTGCAATATGGCTGGACGCTGTTCGTTGATCCGATCGACGCGAAGTTTCACTGGGGTCGTCCAGCCATCCAGCTCGCCTTCACGATTTTCGTGATGACGGAGACGTGGCTTGTGCCGGTGGAGGCCTGGTTCGTGGACAAATACGGCCCCCGCATCGTCATCATGTTCGGCGGGCTGATGATCGGGTTGGCCTGGATCATGAACTCATACGCCTCCTCTCTCGTCACGCTTTATGCGGCAGCAATCGTCGCCGGCATTGGCGCCGGCGCCGTCTACGGCACTTGCGTCGGCAATGCGCTGAAATGGTTTCCGGACCGGCGCGGCCTGGCCGCAGGAGCAACCGCCGCCGGGTTTGGCGCCGGTGCGGCCCTCACCGTCGTACCGATCGCCAACATGATTGCCGCCAGCGGCTACCAGATCACCTTCCTGACCTTCGGGATCGGGCAAGGCCTCATCGTTATCCTGCTGGCCTGGTTCGTCCGGCCGCCGCATGGCGTCGAGGCGCCCAGGAAGAAGCGGCTCAATCTGCCGCAGAGCGCGATCGACTACACCCCGCCCCAGGTGCTGCGCACCCCGATCTTCTGGGTCATGTACCTGGTGTTCGTCATGGTGGCTTCCGGCGGGTTGATGACCGCCGCGCAAATCGGGCCGATCGCCCATGACTTCAAGATCGCGGACACGCCGGTCACTCTGGCGGGCTTCCAGATGGCGGCGCTGACCTTTGCCATCTCGCTCGATCGCGTCTTCGATGGTTTCGGCCGTCCGCTCTTTGGCTGGGTCTCCGACAATATCGGCCGCGAGCACACGATGTTCATCGCGTTCGCGACTGCGGCGTTGATGTTGCTGACGCTGTCCACCTACGGTCACATTCCGGTTGTCTTCGTGCTGGCCACGGCGATCTATTTCGGCGTCTTCGGCGAAATCTACAGCCTGTTTCCCGCGACGTCGGGCGACACGTTCGGCGCCAAATACGCAACCACCAACAACGGCATGCTCTACACGGCGAAGGGCACGGCGGCGCTGCTCGTGCCGCTTGCGAGCATCATCTCTTCCCAGCTCGGCTGGCAGGCCGTGTTCATCGTCGCGGTTGCGCTCAATGCCACCGCGGCCCTCACTGCCTTGTTGTTGATTAAGCCGATGCGGCGCGCGTTTATTCTCGGCAGTGAAGCGACGGCAAGCGCCGCAACCGCTCGCGCAAAGGTCTTCCCCGATGAAGTCGGTCGACTGGAGGCACCCGTGTCTTACGACCGTCTCGAGAAGGCGCCATAACAAGAGACCTATCGGCCGGAGCGCAAACGATTGAGCGACAAATGGACGGATGTGCGAGCTCGGACCGCCCTGCAGCGAATCTTCGGCGCCGCCATCGCGAGCGCCGATCCGAGGATCACGATCGCCAGCGCCCTGCCGGCAAAGCCGAAGGGCAGATGCATCGTCGTCGGCGCGGGTAAGGCGTCGGCGGCCATGGCGGCGGGCCTCGACGCGGCATGGCCTGACGTCGAGCTTTCGGGTGTCGTCGTCACGCGCCACGGCCATTCGGTTCCTGCGGGCCGCATCGAAGTGCTCGAGGCGTCTCACCCCGTGCCGGATGACACGAGCAAGGCCGCTGCCCTTCGCATGCTGCGCGCCGTCGAGGGGCTTTCAGCAGACGATCTCGTCATCGCCCTGATGTCCGGCGGTGGCTCGGCGCTGATGACCCTTCCGGCATCTCCGATGACTCTCGCCGACAAGCAGGCGGTCAACCGGGCACTCCTTGCAAGCGGCGCGACAATTGCCGAGATGAACGTCGTCCGTAAACATTTGTCCGCGATCAAGGGCGGGCGGCTGGCGCTGGCCGCCCGCCCCGCCCGCGTCACGACCCTTGTGATCTCAGACATTCCCGGCGACGATCCCGCCGCGATTGCCTCCGGTCCCTCGCTGCCGGACAGCAGCACAAAAGCCGATGCGCTGGAGATCGTTGGCCGGTTTGCCATCGACCTGCCGGACGCGGCGCGGCTTGTGCTTGAACAGGCGGACGAGACGCCCAAACCCGGCGAGATCGATGCTGATGTCCGCATCCTTGCCGCTCCATTCCATGCGCTGGACGCTGCGGCCGACGCCGCCCGGGACGAAGGCCTGACGCCGATCATCCTTGGCGACGCGATCGAGGGCGAGGCACGGGAACTCGGAACCGTGATGGCCGGCATCGCCCTATCAGTCGCGAGGCATGCGCAGCCGGGCCCTGCCCCCACCGTGCTGCTGTCCGGAGGAGAAACGACGGTTACGATCGGGCGCGGGCCGGCGGGACGCGGCGGCCGCAACACCGAATTCCTGCTGGGGCTTGCCGTCGCCCTGTCCGGCGCGTCCGATATCTGGGCCATTGCGGGCGACAGCGATGGAATTGATGGAACGGAAGATGCGGCTGGCGCTTTGATCGGTCCGGATACGCTGCGGCGCGCCGCCGCGAATCTGCTTGACGCACGGGCGTATCTGGCTGCCCATGACAGCTATACGTTCTTCGACCGCCTTGGAGACCTCGTGCGCACCGGGCCAACGCTTACCAATGTCAACGATATCCGCGCCGTGCTGATTGCAGCCGGCAAGCCGGGAATCAAGCCAGCAATGAGG
>NZ_JADFUD010000090.1:0-26869 GCF_054820065.1 Bradyrhizobium sp. UFLA06-06 | reverse complement strand
GTGCGGAGCGGTGCCGTCGCCGCGCACTGAGGCCGCGACATTGCCGCCCTTGTCGACGATCACGACCGACACCTTGTAGCCATCCCTAGTGCACTGATCGAGCGCCGCCTGCATGATCGCGAGCGACATCGCCATCGAGACGTTCTTCTCGACCAGCGGTGCCTGCGCCAGCGCCGGCGCGGCGGCGAGCATGGTTGCGGATGCGATCAAAGCCAGACTGACACGACGCATGAGGAAGCCTCCCTGAAGGGTGTTGTTCTGTGACCTTCTTGAACCCTTGCCGGTGGCGATTAATCCCGTCGCTGCGCGAAAGTTAACCGCCGGCCGAACCGATCGTCGCGACCAGCGGCCGCAGCGCGGCCTCCGAGATCGGTATTCAGCGGCGCGATCGCCCGCCGGGTTTACCCGTCGTCAATCACGCCGCGCGATCCGCCCCGGCCTTAAACGCCTGTTAGGTCCGGCCGGGTCAGTTGCGAGATGAAAGTACGAGGCCAGAACAATGCAGTCCGAAAAAGGACGATACAGCCAGCCGCGCTGGGGCGTGACGCGCTGGCTCGCCGACGCCGGACCAGGCGTGCCCGACGACATCCGCGCGGCGCTGATCGGGGATCTCTACGGCTCGTTGCCGGTGTTCGCGGCCGGTGCGGTCAATACGGTTGCCGTCGCGGCCGTGATTGCGATCCGCGAGCCGACCGCGCCGTTCATCACTTGGGTCATCCTCGAACTCGTCATCTGCCTCTCGCGACTGGCGGTGCTGGTGTCTGCGCATCGCGCGGCGCGCGAGCGGCGGCCGACGCCGACCGATCTGCACCTCGTCCTTGCGGTCGCCTGGAGCGCCAGCGTCGGCTTCGGCATCCTGATCAGCCTCGCAAGCGGCGACTGGGTGGTTGCGATGCTGGCCTCGCTGTCGGCGGCGGCGATGGTCGGCGGCATCTGCTTCCGCAACTTCAGCGCGCCGCGCCTGGCCGGCACCATGATCCTGCTCAGCCTCGGCCCGATCGTGCCCGGGGCGGCACTGGCCGGCGAGCCGCTGCTGTTCATCGTGTTCCTGCAAGTGCCGATGTATCTCGCGGCGATGACGGTCGCTGCCTTCCGCCTCAACAAGATGCTGATCGCGACGATGCGCGCCGAGCGCGAGAACGGCCATCTGGCCCATCACGACACCCTGACCGGCCTGCGCAATCGCGCCGGCTTCGTCGCCGCGCTGAACGCGAAGCTCGCGGCCCCGGCTGGAGATAGCGGGCCGTTCGCGCTGTTGTTCCTCGACCTCGACAATTTCAAGCCGGTCAACGACACCTATGGCCATGCGGCCGGCGACCAGGTGCTGATGCTGGCCGCCGAGCGGCTGCGGCGCGCCCTGCCCGAGACCGCGGTGATCGCGCGGCTCGGCGGCGATGAATTCGTCGTGCTGGTGGACGGCGTCACCGCCGAGCAGGCACTCGCCGTCGGTCATCGCATCATCCAGACCGTCACGATGCCCTACCGGCTCGCCGACGGCATCTTCGCAAAGGTCGGCGTCAGTGTCGGTGTCGCTGTTTCGCCCGAGCACGGTACCGAGGCCGAGGAGCTCCTGGCCGTTGCCGATGCCGCGCTCTATGAGGCCAAATCCGACGGCAAGGCGCAGTGCCGTCTGGCGTCCGTCGCGACCAATGTCGCGGCGCTGCGCCGGCTGACGAAGAAGGACCCCGCACCGGCGTTCGATCGCGGCGCCGCCTGAGGCGACGTCCGGCAGAAATGCGCCCTACAGATCGAAGTTCGTCGGCAGCATCACGACGTCGCGGATGGTCATGCCGCGCGGCCTGGTCAGCATGAACATCACGACCTCGGCGACCTCGCTCGCTTCCAGCAGGCTGCCCGCCGCCTTGGCCTCCTCCAGCTTCTCCGCCGGCCAGTCCGCAAGCAGCGCGCTGATCACGGGCCCGGGCGAGATCGAGCCGACACGGATGCCGTGCTTGAACACCTGGCGCCGCACCGTCTGCACGAAGCAGTTGATCGCCCATTTCGACGAGGCATAGACCGGCTCCCACGGCGTCGGGAAATGCGCGGCGAGCGAGCTCGTGACGATGATGTCGCCGGTGCCGCGCGTGATCATGTGCGGCAACACATCGTGCACGTTCTTCATCACGACGTTGACGTTGAGGTTCAACATCCGGTCGATCGCACTCGTATCCGCATCGACGAGGTCGCCGCCGACATAGATGCCGGCATTGGCATGCAGGATGTCGAGCTGGCCGGTCTTCTCGAGCACCCGCGGCAGCAGCGTGGCGCAGGCCTTCGGGTCGAGCAGGTCGATGACCAGCGGGATCACGGCATCGCCATGCCTGGCGGCGAGCGCCTGCAGCGCGGCGGCGTCGCGGTCGATCATCACCACGCGCGCGCCGGCCGCCAGCATCGCCTCGCTGCTGGCCAGTCCGATGCCCGACGCCGCTCCGGTCACGGCCGCGACCTTACCTTCCAATTGCTTCGCCATCGTCTCCACCCTGTCAGGTCCGTGCAGCACCTATCGCAACACATCATGGTCGCGATGTCAGCTCACCATGCGATGAGCAACTCCACGCTTGTCTGATCCCGTCACATGCGCAGCATGGGCGGCCGCGTAGCGAAACGGCGGCGCAGCCATTTTGCCGCCGGCCCGGCCGGCCGCTGCTTGTGCCAGACCACTTCGAGCGCAACGGGATGTGCGCCCTCGTCGAATTCCAGTTCGGGAATGGCGAGCTCATCGGCAACCTGCGAGCTCGCCATGATGTGCGCCGGAATCAGCGCCCAGCCGACGCCCTGCTTGAGGATCTGCAGGATCACCCAATGGCTCTCGACCCACCACACCTCGGCTGCGACACGCAATCGATGCCGCTCGGTGCCTTCGTTGCGCACCGTGACCATGATCTGGCGATGCCGCTTCAGCTCCTCCCAATCCACCCGGCCATGCGCCAGCGGATGGTTCTTGCCGCAAACCAGCTGCAGCGGCACCCAGCCGATGGTCTTGAAGCCAAGCTCTGGCGGCAGATGCTCCTGCCGCCACATCACGCCGACATCGGCCTTGCCGTCGAGCACGAGACGGCTGACGTCCTCCATGATCGGAAACAGCAGTTCCAGCTCGACATGGGGAAAACGCCCGGCGAATTCCGCGAACAGCTCGCCTACCGCGCTCTCCGGATAGAGCTCGTCGATCGCCACCACCAGGCGCTTCTCGACATGGGCCTCGAAACTGCTGGCGACACCGATCAGGTGCTCGCGGCGATCGAGGATCAGTTTTGCTTCCGGCAACAGCCGCGCCCCTGCCTCGGTCAGCACCGGATTGCGGCCGGCGCGGTCGAACAGCGCGATGCCGAGATCGGCCTCCAGATTGGCGACATGCGTGCTGACCGCTGATTGCGCCTTCTTCAAAAGCCGCGCCGCGCCGGAGAACGAGCCCTGCTCGGCCGCCGCCACGAAGGATTCGAGCTGGTCCATGGAAACGGACATCTATCTCTTTTCCAGATAATACCTAACTTGGTTATGGCACAATATCAGATAGAAATCCGGTCGCAACGACAAGAAAGGGTTTCAAAATGTCTATGCGTTCCTTCTCCGACCGGGTCAGGCACGCAGTCCTGTTCGAACTGATCGGCATCGCCATCTTCACGCCGGCGGCCGCCTGGCTGTTCAATCAGCCGGTCGCCCATATGGGCGTCATCGGAATCGTCTCGGCGACGGTAGCGACGGTCTGGAACTTGCTGTTCAATCTCGGCTTCGACCACGCGCTGGTCCGCGTCACCGGCCGTATCGCCAAGACGATGCCGATCCGCGTCGCGCACGCGATGCTGTTCGAGGCCGGCCTGATCGTGCTGCTGATCCCGTTCGTCGCCTGGTATCTCGGCGTCTCGCTGTGGGCGGCGCTGATGATGGATATCTCCATCGTCGCGTTCTATCTGGTCTACGCGTTCGCCTTTAACATCGCCTACGATCGCGCGTTTCCGTTGCGCGAGCTCGATGCGCACGATCGCGCGGCGAACCGGGCTCTGGCGGCCTGATCGATCTCGGCGTCGGCGCGGCGGATCATGCGATCTGCCGCGCCGCTCCGGACCCTGACACCGCGCGAATATTTCCGGCGATAGCGACTGCACACAAGTTCTGCCGCGCCTCACTCATAGACTGGTTTGATCCGGCTGAAGCACTATGGAATGCTTCAAGCCGACATGCCCGTCAGAGGCTGCCAACCGGCGAACAATGCCAAAACGGCCAACAACAAGAAACGGAGGACGACAATGCCAAGGAACCGTTCATCCCGGCTCACACGCCGTGATCTCATCAAGGGCACTGCTGCCACGTCGGCCACGCTGCTGCTCGGCACGCCCGCCATTGCCAAGGGCAAGACCGAGATCGTCATCGGCAATATCGACGCCTATTCGGGACCGGCTGCGGTCTATTCGTCGATCGGCCGCACGCCCGGCGGCTATTTCAAGATGATCAACGAGCAAGGCGGCATCAACGGCCGCATGATCAAGTACATCACCTATGACGACGCCTACAGCCCGGCCAAGACAGTGGAACAGGCGCGCAAGCTGGTCGAAGGCGACGAGATCGACGTGCTGTTTGCGCCGCTCGGCGCGCCGACCAACGCGGCGATCATGAAGTACATGAACCAGAAGAAGGTCCCGCACCTCTTCATCGCCTCGGGCGCGACCAAGTTCGGCGACTACAAGAATTTCCCCTACACCATGGGTTTCCAGCCCTGCTACCAGATCGAGGGCCGCGCCTTCGCGCAGCATGTGCTGTCGACACAGAACGACCCCAAGATCGGCATCGTCTACCAGAACGATGATTTCGGCCGCGACGTGTTGAAGGGTTTCAAGGACGGACTCGGCGCCAGGACGTCCGCGATCGTGGCGGAGCTGTCCTATGAGACCGCCGATCCGACCATCGACAGCCAGGTGGTCCGCTGCAAATCCGCCGGCGCCAACGTGTTCATGAGCATGACCACGCCGAAATTCGCCGCCCAAGGCATCAAGAAGATCGCCGAACTCGGCTGGCAGCCGGCGCACTACATCGGCAACAACGCCTCCTCCGCCGGCTCGACGCTGAAGGCCGCGGGCTTCGACGTCTCCAAGGGCATCATTTCGAGCGCTTATCTGAAGGATCCCGTCGACGCCGCCTGGGACAACGATCCCGCCATCCAGAAATGGCGCGCCTTCCTCGACAAATACGATCCGGCGGCGGCCAAGAACGACATCTACGCCGTCACCGGCTATCTCACCAGCCAGATCCTGGTTCAGGTGCTCAAGCAATGCGGCGACGACGTCTCGTCCGAAAGCATCATCAAGCAGGCGGCCAACCTGAAGGATTTCGAATCCGACATGCTGCTGCCCGGCATCCGGATCAACACCTCGCCATCGGACTATTATCCGCTCGAGCAGTTGCAACTGGTGCGCTTCAGCGGCGAGCGCTACGAGCCGATGGGACCGGTGATCGACGGCGGCATCTCGAAGGCCTGACCGTCCGAAGCGTGCACCGCTGGCGTCGGCTTCCGATGGCAAAGCGGAAGCCGCCCGGCTTGGGCGTCATCGGCGGCTCATGACCCGAACCGGATATTGCCCGAATAACCATTGTTAGCTCATTTGGCTCAACTGGCTCAGTTGACTAAGGGAGTGGCAGGAGAACGCGGCTCTTGTTTCCGGTCGCAAAGTCCTGTTTGCTTCAATGCAATGAGCACCACTCGCGAGACGAGTCCCCGCGGCAAATGTCAAACTGACTTCCTGCCGAGCGGGAGCGAATTGAGTGCGCTCATTCGCGCGCTCGATTGGTCCACGACCAGTTTGGGACCCATTGACGGATGGCCTGCACATCTCAAGAGCGCGGTCAGCCTCATGCTGCCTGCCAACGCACAAATCGTACTGTTCTGGGGCGCGGACTTCGTGGCCCTCTACAACGACGCCTACGCACCGACCATCGGTGAGAAGCATCCAAGGGCACTTGGGCGGCCCGCGCGAGAGAATTGGGCGGAGCTTTGGGACGATCTTGAACCTCTGCTAAGGCGCGTCCTCGACACCGGTGAGACCGTATTCGCCAAGGATCGTCCGTTCTACATCGAGCGGCACGGCTATCCGGAGAACGTCTATTTCGACATCTCCTACTCCCCGGTTCGGAACGAGGCGGGCGACATAGGCGGCGTCCTCTGCATCGTGAACGAGACAACTGAACGCGTTGTGGCGCAGCGAGAACTGGCCAGAGCGGAGAAACGGCTCACCCAAGCGCTAAGTGCCGCCGGAATGATAGGCACGTTCGACTGGCATGTGCCGACGGACACGTTCTATTCGGATGCGTATTTCGCACAAATGTTCTCAGTCGATCCCGCCAAGGGCGAGAAAGGCGCACCGTTGTCGGAATATGTCGCGGGCATCCATCCGGAGGACGTGGAGCGGACTACTGCGGCCGTGAATCTCGCGGTCGCCACCGGAGAAAAGTACATCCAGGAATACCGGCTGCTCCACAAAGACGGAACCATCCGCTGGGTCGAGGCGCGCGGCGAATGCCTGAGAGACGAGAACGGCGAGCTTACCAACTTCGTCGGTGTCGTAGTGGACATCACCACTCAGAAGGAAGCGCAAGAGCATCAACGGTTGCTTGCGCGAGAGGCGAACCACCGGGTGAAAAACCTGTTCGCGATCTTCCACGGCATCATCAGCCTTAGTGCTCGATCAGCTCGAACGCCGCAGGAAATGGCTCATTCGCTTCGCGGGCGGCTGGATGCCCTCATGCGGGCCAAGGACCTTATACGTCCGGGGATCATGGGTACGGAAGCGCATAGCGAACGGACGACGGTGGACGAGGTCGTGCGAACCGTCATGCAACCCTATGACGACGGCTCTTGCGACCGCATCATGATCGGCGGCCCCGATGTGCCTGTAGGCGTGATGGCCGTAACGAGCTTCGCCCTTGCGCTGCACGAAATCGCGACGAATGCAGCCAAATACGGGGCACTCTCGGAGCCGAGCGGGGCGATCCGTATCAAATGGGAGACGCAAGGCGGCGACTTGCATTTTGAGTGGGATGAGACCGGCGGGCCCATGATTGCCGCCCCGCCGCAAGCCGCCGGCTTTGGCAGCGTGCTCACGGAGCGCAGTATTGCCGGTCAGCTCGGGGGCAAGATCGAATACGACTGGCGGCAGAACGGCCTAAAGATAAGGATCAAGGCTCCTTTGGATCGCCTTGGGGTTTGAGGACAGAAAGGGACGACAAGGTTTCTCCTCCTTGTGGACCTTGATGGAAGTCGCGGGGCTCGCCTAACTGGCGCATCTGAGATAGCCTGCGGCGCCCTTGAACGTGACGAGCCGCCATGCTCACGCTCTATTCCTATCCGCCGTTGTTCGGCGTCGCCGACAACAATGGCTATGGCCTGAAGGTATTCGCTTTTCTGAAGCTCGCCGGCGTGCCGTTCCGGCACGAGCACATCTTCGATGCGTCGAAGGCGCCGCGCCAGCAATTGCCCTATATCGTCGACGGCCGTGACGCCGTCGGCGACAGCGAGACCATCCTCGCCTATGTCACCGGAAAATATGGCGTGACGCTGGATGCCGCGCTGACGCCGGCGCAGCGCACGACCAATCTGCTCGTCACGCGGACGCTCGACGATCTCTACTGGGTGATGTCCTATTCGCGCTGGCAGGATGAGCGCTACTGGCCCCAGTTCCGCGATGCGCTCAAGCGCGAACATCCGGGCCTCACCGACGACGGCTTGATGAAGGCCAAGGAGTTCAACGCCCGGCGCTACTACTACCAGGGCATCGGCCGCTTCGAGCCTGATGCCGCGATGGCCCGCGGGCTCGCCGATCTCGCCGCACTGGCGAGCCTGATCCCGAGCCGTGGCTATGTGCATGGCGACAAACCGACGACCGTCGATGCCGGCATCTATGGCTTCGTGGCCAACATCTACTTCTACGACATCAAGACGCCGTTGAAGGACTTCGTGGTCTCGCATGACGTACTGGTACAACATTGCCGCGCCATCCACGCGGCAGTGAGCAAGTGAGCCGGGGCCAACTCAACGTCTAACTCGCAACAGTGACCTTCGCGGCCGGGAGCGAACTGGCCGTTGCTCCGTTCACGGCGCAGGTGGATATATCTGCGCTGGCGTGTCGCAGCCGGCCTCTCACAACTAGATCGATTTCAGGGTAGTATCCCGTCCTTGCGCTAACTGCGGAGCCGGTCATGGCTTCAAAACTGTCTTCGGGCATTTTCGCGTTAGTCCTCGTTGGAGCAGCAGTGCTTTTGATTGCAGGTCCGCCACCTGCATGGGGCCTGCTGTTGCTCGGCTCCTTCGCACTGGCGGCACTCTACATTGTCGCGAGAATGAGGTCGCGCTACGATCCGCTCGATCCACGCTTCGGCAGCTGCATCCCTCCGATGTCCAGGCCGAAAGGCAGCCGCGGCAATGACTCCACCACCTGAGCGCCGTCCAGCATCGATCAGATCCGGATCGTGCGAAGACGTCCTGATGGCCTGAAGCCGACATGCAAAGCGCGTCGGCTGCGGTTCGTATTCCATTTGGAGTTTTTTGCAGTTTGTTTCAGACGACACTCCGTCGGATTTTCAGCACCAGGAGATTGATCAAATGCAGACGCCTACCGCAAACCCCCGAGGAGCAGAGTTTTGGAACAGCACCATGGGGCACTCATGGGTTTCGCAGCAAGCCGTGATCAGCGATGTCTTCACGTCGGTCACCAGCGTCAGCTTGGGTGCTGCGGCGGCAAAGCCGGATGATCATGTAATCGATATCGGATGCGGCACCGGTGACACATTGTTGGCGTTCGCCAAGGTTGTTGGTCCGTCAGGTGCCGTGTTGGGTGTCGATATCTCGGTTCCGATGCTGGATCTGGCCAGGCATCGTGTCGCCGAGGCAGGACTTGGCAACGTGACCTGTGCGCTGGCCGACGCAACGATCTACGGCTTCGAACCGCGCTGGGCGGATCTGGTGTATTCGCGCTTTGGCCTGATGTTCTTCGATGACCCGGTCAAGGCCTTCACCAACATCCGCAGCGGCATGAAGGCGAGCGGGCGGCTGGTGTTCGTCTGTTTTCGCACCATGCCGGAGTCGCCGTGGTTTCGCGTGCCGATCGAGGCGGCACGACCGCACGTGCCGCCTCAGCCGCCGCTCGATCCATTGGCGCCTGGGATGTTTTCGTTCGCGCGCGAGGAGCGCGTTCGCAGTATCCTGACCGAGGCAGGATTTCACGAGATTGCACTGAAGGCCACCGACGTGCCGATCCATGGCGGCGACATCGCGCAAAGCATGGCCTTCATCACGCAGGCCGGCCCGCTGCCTGCGCTGCTCGAGAATGCCACGGACGATCAACGTCATCGCGCCATGGAAGCGGTACGCAACGCGCTCGCCGCAAGCATCGGAGCGGATGGGCGCGATCTGCATGTGGGTCTGTGGCTCGTGTCGGCGCTAGCCTAGCGAGATGCCGCCTTCCGGATTGTGAGGGCAGATATCACGCCATCCGCGCCGCACCCCGCCTGCGGTCGGCACTCGGCTTTCCCTTCGTCCTCTGTAATCAGAGCGGCGAAACGAAGAGCAAAGCTCGGGCGAAGCGCGTCGCGAGAACGCGGATGCATGACTCAACGATCGCGCAACAAACACAGTGTCGTCCCTGCGAAAGCAGGGACCCATTACCCTAAATCTCAATTGTTGCGCGACGCTGCGGCAACGATCCCTTTCACAATCCAATGCGGTGGTTATGGGTCCTGGCTTTCGCCAGGACGACGTGTGGAAGGAGTCGCTACTCGAATCCCGTTCTTGCTCCGCGGACAGAGCAATTGCGTAAGCTAGCGCCCCTGCTGCAGCCCCGCCTCCAGCCGCGCGAGTTCGCCGTCGAGATCGCGCTCGACTTCGGCCACGTGCATGTCGACCACCCGATAGTCGCGCGCCTCGAGCCAGGCTCTGCGCTTGGCGCGGTCGGCTCCGATGGCCTCGCTCTCGTTCGGGTTGACCAGTTCGATCGCGAGCCGGTGCACGAAGGAGACGAAGTCGGGGATGTGGCGGCCGACCGGGGTCTGGCGCTTGAACTGGCCGGCGAAGCGGCGGTCCCGCGTCAGCGCCTGCCACAGGATCCGTTCGGCGTCGGTCGGGTTGCGGCGGAGCAGCCGGGCGAGCCCGCGCACGGTGCTGCTGCTGTCGGCGGTCGCGCCACCCTGCCCCTGCTCGGCGAGCAGCGCCCGCAAGCGCGTCGCCTGGGCGCCGTCGAGCACCCCGCCCTTGGCCGGGCCCTTGCGGCCCTCGGCGATCGCCATCACCACACCGTGCAGCGTGTGCATGTCCTGCTTGGTCGGATCCATCCGGGTGAAGATGTTGCGCAGGTTCACCAGCATGGTATCGCGCTTCTCCGCCGGCCGCAGGAACTCGACCTTGTCGAGCTCGGCGACGAGGTTGTCGAAGAAGGCCTGCATCTGGTGCTGGGAGGCCGGCTCGGACCGCTCGGGCATCGCGAACGGCAGCGCCCCCGCGGTCGACAGCTTGAACCACTCGTAGCCGATCAACAGCACCGCTTGCGCCAGATTGAGCGAAGCGAAGCCCGGATTCACCGGGAAGGTGATGATGCGGTTGGCGAGCGCGACCTCCTCATTGGTCAGGCCGGCGCGCTCGCGCCCGAACAGGATGCCGGCGCCGCCGCCGGATGCGACATGACCGACGATCTCACCCGCCGCGGCTTCCGGGCCGACCACCGGCTTGGCCTGGTCGTGGGCCCGGGCGGTGGTCGCAAACACCAGCGTGAGATCGGCGATCGCCTGCTCGACCGTGTCGAACAGCTCGACGGAACCGATGATGTGGTCGGCACCGGCGGCGGCACGCTGGGCGGCAATGTTCGGCCAGCCGTCGCGCGGGTTGACGATGCGCATCCTCGACAGCGCGAAGTTGCCCATCGCGCGCGCGGCCATGCCGATGTTCTCGCCAAGCTGCGGCTCGACCAGGATGACGACGGGACCGGCAAGGTCGTGCCCTGCCTTGGTCTTGTCGGTGCCGGACATCTCACTTCACTTTCTGATTCAACGTCTGAAGATTTTGAATCAGCTTCCAAAGCGGCTGATTCAAAATCTCAAGCAGGGGCCCAAGACCGCATCGACCAGCTTTGCACCGGTTTTGCGCGGGACCATTTTCTCCAAGGAGATAACAGGGTTAGCGGCGTTTGCGAATCCTCAATCGGAGTCCCAATCGCACGAAGCGAAGGCTGCCGCTTGCGCGCACTTGGCCTTCGGATAGGCTATCAACCACAACCAAAGCGAAGCTGTAAAGGCACGCTTGAGACGCCGGTTGAACGGCGAGGCACTTTGGGGAGACGGCGATGCGGGGCAGATGGACGCTGGCGATTTTGGGCCTGATCTTGATCGTGGCGGGGGGCCTGCTCGCCCACTTCACGCAGACCGCCGGCGGCATCCGGATCGAGGATGTGCGCTTCAAGGGCGCCAAGGGCAATACCATGAGCGCCCTGCTCTACATCCCACCGAATGCCACGCCGCAAATTCCGGCGCCCGGCATCCTCGCCGTCCACGGCTATATCAATTCGCGCGAGACCCAGGACGGCTTCGCCATCGAGTTCGCCCGCCGCGGCTACGTGGTGCTGGCGCTTGACCAAACCGGCCACGGCTATAGCGACCCGCCCTCCTTCGCCAACGGTTTTGGCGGACCTGACGGCCTTGCCTATCTGCGCAGCCTCCAATTCGTCGACAAGGAGAATATCGGGCTCGAGGGCCATTCGATGGGCGGCTGGACCGTGCTCGCCGCAGCGGCAGCGATGCCCAACGACTACAAGTCGATGGTGCTCGAGGGCTCGTCCACCGGCAAGCCATTCGCCGCCGAGGGCACGGCGAACTGGCCGCGCAACACCGCGCTGGTGTTCGCGCAGTACGAGGAATTCCCCGACCTGATGTGGGGCGTCCAGCTCGCGCGCGACGTCACCAAGAGCCCAAAGCTCTGGGCGCTGTTCGGCACGCAAGGCGCGGTCGAGCCGGGCAAGGTCTATGGCGATCCGGCCAGCGGCACCGCGCGGGTGCTGTTCACCCCGGCGATGACCCATCCGGCCGAGCACATCTCGCATGAGGCGATCGGCTACAGCCTCGACTGGTTCGCCAAGACATTGAAGGGCGGCACCTCGCGGCCGGTCGACGACCAGATCTGGTTCCGCAAGGAGATCGGCACGCTGGTCGCGCTGATCGGCTTCATCGCCCTCGTGATCGGGACGTTCGACGGCTTGCTGGAAGCCAGGATGTTCTCCCGCCTGCGGCTGCCGGCGGTTGCCGACGGCACGATGCCGCCGCATCAGGCCGCGAGCGGCCGGCGCTGGACGACGGCGTTCATCCTGTCCGCCTTCATCCCGGCGCTGACCTATTACCCGGCCTTTGCGCTGGGCGGCACTTTCGTCACCCCGAGCGCGTTCCTGCCGCAGGGGATCACCAACCAGATCCTGGTCTGGGCCATCATCAACGGCCTGATCACGCTCGCCCTGATGCGGTTCGCCCCGAAGCGTACCAGCCGGACCGGCCTCGTCGGTCAATCCGTCGTGATCGCGCTGGCTTCGGTCGCGGTCGGCTACGCCGCGCTGTGGCTCGCCGACCTCGCCTTCAAGATCGACTTCCGCTTCTGGATCGTCGCACTCAAGTTGATGAGCGCGAAGCAATTCCTCATCTTCCTGATCTATCTGATTCCGTTCACGGCGTTTTTCGTCGTGGCGCTGCACGTGCTGCACCGGAATTTCTCGACCATGGATGCGCCGCGCGGGGCGCTGTACCTGACCAACATCCTGGCGCTGACGTTCGGTTTCATCGTGTTGCTGGTGCTGCAATACGGCACGCTGGGGCTGACCGGGAAGCTGTTCAACCCGGTCCCGGACCCCGGTTTCGTGCCGCTCTCGACCATCGTCGCGATCCAGTTCGTGCCGCTGCTCGCGATCGTCGCCGTGATCGCGACCTTCACTTGGCGGCGGACCGGATCGAGCCTGCCGGGGGCCCTGATCGCGGGCCTGTTCGTGACCTGGTACATCGTCGCGGGGACGGCCACCCAGGTCCCATTTTAGGTGAAAAGATGGGCTGAAAGTGCATAACCCCTCCGCTTCCGCCCGCCCCCGGGCGGTGCTATAGCGCAGGCGTCTTTTCCATCCCCGCCGTCAAAAGCGCGCCGTTCCCAAGAGGGCCTCCCCATCATGGCAAAAATCAAGGTATCCAACCCCGTCGTCGAGCTCGATGGCGACGAGATGACCCGGATCATCTGGCAGTACATCAAGGACAAGCTGATCAACCCGTTCCTGGATGTCGAACTGCTCTATTTCGATCTGGGCATGGAATACCGCGATGAGACCAACGACCAGGTGACCATCGACGCCGCCGAAGCCATCAAGAAGGTCGGCGTCGGCGTCAAATGCGCCACCATCACCCCCGACGAGGCCCGGGTGAAGGAGTTCGGCCTGAAGCAGATGTGGAAGTCGCCGAACGGCACCATCCGCAACATCCTCGGCGGCTGCATCTTCCGCGAGCCGATCATCTGCAAGAACGTGCCGCGCCTGGTTCCCGGCTGGACCAAGCCGATCATCATCGGCCGCCATGCCTATGGCGACCAGTACCGCGCCACCGACATCAAGTTCCCCGGCAAGGGCACGCTGTCGCTGAAGTTCGTCGGCGAGGACGGCACCGTGATCGAGAAGGAAGTGTTCAAGGCGCCCGGCGCCGGCGTCGCGATGGAGATGTACAATCTCGACGACTCCATCACCGATTTCGCCCGCGCCTCGTTCAACTACGGCCTGATGCGCAACTACCCGGTCTATCTGTCGACCAAGAACACGATTCTGAAGGTCTATGACGGCCGCTTCAAGGACATCTTCCAGGACGTCTTCGACCGCGAGTTCAAGAAGGAATTCGACGCCAAGGGCCTGACCTACGAGCACCGCCTGATCGACGACATGGTGGCCTCGGCGCTGAAATGGTCCGGCGGCTATGTCTGGGCCTGCAAGAACTACGACGGCGACGTGCAGTCCGACACCGTGGCCCAAGGCTACGGCTCGCTCGGCCTGATGACCTCGGTGCTGCTCACCCCGGACGGCAAGACCGTGGAAGCCGAGGCTGCCCACGGCACCGTGACCCGCCACTACCGCGAGCACCAGAAGGGCAAGGAGACCTCGACCAACTCGATCGCGTCGATCTTCGCCTGGACCCGTGGCCTCGCCCATCGCGCCAAGCTCGACAACAACGAGGCGCTGGCGAAGTTCGCCACCACCCTGGAGAAGGTCTGCGTCGCCACCGTCGAAGAGGGCTACATGACCAAGGACCTCGCGCTCCTGGTCGGCGCCGACCAGCGCTGGCTCTCGACCACCGGATTCCTCGACAAGGTGTCCGACAACCTCGTGAAGGCGATCGCGGCCTGAGGCCGTCATCCCGGGAAGACAGGTGCGAGCATGACCATGGCCCTTGTCAGAGCCGTCGTGCTCGCATCGTTCTCGCTCACCGGGTCGGCGGCATTCGCTGCCGGCCCCCTGCCCGACGCGGTCGCGGCGCCCGGCGAGTCCCCGGTTCTGTCGGTCCATGCCGAGGGCGTGCAGGTCTATGAGTGCAAGCCGGTCACCGACGGCAAGCTCGCCTGGTCGTTCCGCGAACCGGTCGCCACCCTGATCGCCGATGGCCGCACGGTCGGCCGGCATTATGCGGGTCCGAACTGGGAGCATGTCGACGGCAGCGCCGTGACCGCCCGCACCGCCGGCAGCGCACCCGGCGCAACGCCTTCCGACATTGCCTGGCTGAAGCTCGAGGTGATTGCCCACCGCGGCAACGGCCTGCTCTCCGGCGTCGCAACCGTGCAGCGGATCAACACCTCGGGCGGCGAGCTCAGCGGCGCCTGCGACAAATCAGGCGCGCTGAAGGGCGCGGCATATTCGGCGGATTACGTGTTCCTGCGACGGGACTGAGCGTTTTCGAGCGAAGTGGGTAACCGGTCCGCGTGAAGAAAACGCGTCAAACGAAGAATCGAGAGCCTCGTTCCGATTCAATCGGAATGAGGTTCTAGAGCGTTTTCGAGCGAAGTGGACACCGGTTCGCGTGAAGAAAACGCGTCAAAACAAGGATCTAGAGCTTCGGTTCTGATTCAATCAGAACCGAAAATGCTCTAGTCGCGGATGCCGCCGTCGGTCTCGCGCGGCGCCTGGGCGATCTCTGCGGCGGCTAGGTCGCCGCCGGCCGCGAGCGGATCGGCAAGCCGCGCCTCGGCGGTCTCCCGGACATGCGCGGCGAGCGCCGGCATGCGCTCGATCAGGGCATGGAAGTCCTGCGCATCGAGCACCAGGAGCTTGGTCTTGCGCGTCGCCGTCACCGTGCCGGAGCGGCTGGTCCGCCGCAGCAGCGCGATCTCGCCGAAGAACGCGCCGTCGGCGAGCCGCACAAGCTGGCTCGGCAGGTCGATCTCGACCTCGCCCGCGGTGATGAAATACATCGATGACGCCGCATCGCCGCGCCGCACCAGCACCTCGCCGGCCTCGATGGTCTGCGACCGCAATAGCCGCATGATGTCGGAAATATCGGCGGCGCCAAGATGCGAGAACAGCGGCACCCGCGCCAGCATGCCCCAGGTCACGACGAAGTCGCGGCGCCGGACCTCATCGGCGAACGCGGTCGAGATGATCGCAACCGGCAGCGCGATCATCGCGAAGCCGACCACGATCGCGACCACCGTGACGGTCCGGCCGAGCGGCGTAATCGGGACGACGTCGCCGTAACCGACGGTGCCGAGCGTCACGATCGCCCACCACATCGCCTGCGGCATGGTGCCGAACTTGTCCGGCTGTACCCTGTGCTCGATGGCATAGAGCAGCGAGGCGAACAGCAGCACCGCGCCGGTGAGGATCACCACGCAGCCGAACAGCGTGCGCCGCTCGGCATGCAGCGCCGCCAGCAGCGAGCGCATCGCGGTCGAATAGCGCACCAGCTTGAGGAACGGCAGCATGCCGAACAGCACCAGCGCGGTCTTGTCGCCGATCGCGAGCGCGATGGCCGACGGCAGGAAGGCGAGCAGGTCGATCACCCCGAGCGCCGAAAAGGCGTATTCCAGCCGTGCCCGCGCCGGCGTCATATCGCGCAGCGAGTGGCCGACCACGCTCCAGAGCCGCGCGGCATATTCCAGCGCGAAGGCGATGACCGCCGCGATCTCGATGGTCGTCAGCAGCCAGCCGAACTGCGCGTCGATCTCGGGCACGGAGGCCAGGATCGCCGCCAGCACATCGACGGCGATGATGGCGACGATGACCCGGGCAAACCGCAAGCCGCCCGAATGCGGCAGATCATCGCGTTCGAGCAGCTCGTAGAGACGGTCGCGCGGCCCGGGATCGCTGATCGTGGGCTTGAGCGGAGCCGTCGCCACGATCAGCCTCTCCGTCAGGCGCCGGCCGATGCCTGTTGAGTCATGGCCTGTTCGATCGCCGACAGCGCGGCGTCCGCCTTGGCGCCGTCGGGCCCGCCGGCCTGCGCCATGTCGGGCCGGCCGCCGCCGCCCTTGCCGCCGAGCACCTCGGAGCCCTTGCGCACGAGCTCGACCGCATTGAACCGCGCGGTCAGATCGGCGGTGACGCCGACCACAATGCCGGCCTTGCCGTCCTCGGTGACGCCGACGATCGCGACCACGCCCGAGCCGATCTGCTTCTTGCCGTCGTCGACGAGACTCTTGAGATCCTTGGTCTCGACGCCCTCGACCGCGCGCGCCAGCAGCTTGACATTGCCAACCTCGCGAACGGCTGAGGCGGCGCCGTTCGACGCACCGCCGCCACCCATCGCGAGCTTCTTGCGGGCGTCGGACAGATCGCGCTCGAGCTTCTTGCGCTCCTCCATCAGCGCGGCGATGCGCGCCGGCACGTCGTCGATCGTGGTGCGCAGCTCCAGCGCCGCGGTCTTGGCCAGCGCGATGGTGTCGTTGGCGTGCTTGCGCGCGTGATGTCCGGTCAGCGCCTCGATGCGGCGCACGCCGGACGCCACCGCGCCCTCGCTGGTCACCGAGATCATGCCGATGTCGCCGGTGCGGCGGACATGGGTGCCGCCGCAGAGCTCGACCGACCAGCCGAGCGCGTTCTGGCCGTGATCGCGGGCACCCCTGCCCATCGACACGACGCGGACCTCGTCGCCGTACTTCTCGCCGAACAGCGCGCGGGCGCCGGCCTCACGGGCATCGTCGACGCCCATGATCCGGGTGGTGACCTCGTCATTCTCCAGCACGACATCGTTGGCGATGTCCTCGATCCGGGCGAGCTCTTCCGGCGTGATCTGCTTCGGATGCACGAAGTCGAAGCGCAGCCGGTCCGGCGTGACCAGCGAGCCGCGCTGGGCGATGTGATCGCCGAACACCTGGCGCAGCGCCTCGTGCAACAAATGCGTCGCCGAATGGTTGGCGCGGATCGACGAACGCCTGGCGTGATCGACCTCGAGCTGCAGCGCGGTGCCGACGCCGAGCGTGCCCTGCTCCACCGTGCCAAGATGCACGAACAGATCGCCGGCCTTCTTCTGCGTGTCGGTGACGCGGAACTTGACGCCCTCGCCGGTGAGCACGCCGATGTCGCCGACCTGGCCGCCGGACTCGCCGTAGAACGGGGTCTGGTTCAGCACGATCGCGCCGCTCTCGCCGGCCTTCAGGCTCTCGACCTCGGCGCCGTCCTTGATCAGCGCCGTCACCGCGCCTTCCGCGCTCTCGGTCTCGTAGCCGAGGAATTCGGTCGCGCCGAGCTTCTCGCGCAGCGGGAACCAGATCGCCTCGCTCGCCGCCTCGCCCGAGCCCGCCCAGGAGGCACGCGCCTTCACGCGCTGCCGCTCCATCGCGTCGGTGAACGAAGCCTGGTCGACGCTGATGCCGCGCGACTTCAGCGCGTCCTGCGTCAGATCCAGCGGAAAACCATAGGTGTCGTACAGCGTGAACGCGGTGTCGCCGTCGAACATGTCGCCCTTCTTGAGGCCGGCGCTCTTCTCGTCGAGGATCGACAGGCCGCGCGCCAGCGTCTTGCGGAAGCGCGTCTCCTCCAACCGCAGCGTCTCCTCAATCAGCTTCTCCGCGCGAACCAGATCCGGATAGGCCTGGCCCATCTCGCGGACCAGCGCCCAGACGAGGCGATGCATCAGCGGCTCGCTCGCGCCCAAAAGCTGCGCATGGCGCATCGCGCGGCGCATGATCCGGCGCAGCACGTAGCCACGGCCCTCGTTCGACGGCAGCACGCCGTCGGTGATCAGGAACGCCGACGAGCGCAGATGGTCCGCGATCACCCGATACGACCCAACGTTCTGCTCGTTCGGACCGTGCCCGAGGGTAGACGCGGCGGCATCAATCAGGTTGCGGAACAGATCGGTCTCGAACACGCTCTCGACGCCCTGCAGGATGGCCGCCATGCGCTCCAGCCCCATGCCGGTGTCGATCGAGGGACGCGGCAGCGCCACGCGCTCCTCCTTCGTCACCTGCTCGTACTGCATGAACACCAGGTTCCAGAATTCGAGGAAGCGATCGCCATCCTCCTCCGGGCTGCCCGGAGGGCCGCCCCAGATGTGCTCGCCGCGGTCGATGAAGATCTCGGAGCACGGACCGCATGGGCCGGTGTCGCCCATCGCCCAGAAATTGTCCGAGGTCGGGATCCGGATGATGCGGTCGTCCGAGAAGCCCGCGATCTTCTTCCAGTAGCCGGCCGCCTCGTCGTCGGTGTGGTAGACGGTGACCAGCAGCTTGTCCTTCTTCAGCCCGAAATCCTTGGTGATCAGATTCCAGGCGAGCTCGATCGCGCGCTCCTTGAAGTAATCGCCGAACGAGAAGTTGCCGAGCATCTCGAAGAAGGTGAGATGGCGCGCGGTGTAGCCGACATTGTCGAGGTCGTTATGCTTGCCGCCGGCGCGCACGCACTTCTGCGACGTCGTGGCGCGCTGGTAGCTGCGCTTCTCGACGCCGGTGAAGACGTTCTTGAACTGCACCATGCCGGCATTGGTGAACATCAAGGTCGGGTCGTTGCGCGGAACCAGCGGCGACGAGGCCACGATCTCGTGGCCGTTCTCCTTGAAGAAGTTCAGAAATGTCGACCTGATGTCGTTGACGCTGCTCATGTTCATCCAATCGGAAAAAGGGGCCGGCCAGCCGCAAAAAGGCGTCATTTTCCGGCCGAACGCTTTTAGACATTGCCAGCTGCGGTGTCCAGAAACTGTGCAGGCGGATCATGGGCTTGCCGCGGCAGCACAAAGCCCATTGGATAGTTGCTGCAGCTGCGTTGACAGTCTTGGTGGCGCCGTGTTTTCTACCTACCTATACCTAGTCACGTCGGGAGAGACCGGCCTTACCGCCGGCGCCGAAGGAGCAACCGCCCCGGAAACTCTCAGGCAAAAGGACCGCGTGACGTCTGACATCTGGAAAGAGACGCTGGGGTTCGCCCCGATGCGTCCGCCGACGGGATAATACTCTCAGGCACAGCGACAGATGGGGCTTTCTGCAGGTTTCTCAAGGGGAAATAGGTCCCCGACGGGAACCGCGAGGGCCCTGTGATGCTTGCACGCGAAACTTCTCCGCTGAAACAGACCCCGCTGCACGCGCTGCACCTGGCGCGCGGCGCCAAGATGGTGCCGTTCGCCGGCTACGACATGCCGGTGCAATATGCGGCCGGCGTGCTGAAGGAGCATCTGCACACCCGCAAGGAAGCCGGCCTGTTCGACGTGTCGCACATGGGCCAGCTCGTCCTGAAGGCCAAATCCGGCAAGGTCACCGACGCGGCGCTCGCGCTGGAAAAACTGGTGCCGCAGGACATCGTCGGTATCGCGCCGGGACGGCAGCGCTACGCGCAATTCACCAACAATGACGGCGGCCTGCTCGACGACCTGATGGTCGCGAATTTCGGCGATCACCTGTTCCTGGTGGTCAACGCCGCCTGCAAGGCCGAGGACGAGGCGCATCTGCGTGCGAATCTCGCCGACACTTGCGAGATCGTATCGCTGGCCGACCGCGCGCTGATCGCACTGCAGGGGCCGAAGGCCGAATCGGCGCTGGCGAAACTTTGTGCAGATGTCAGTTCGATGAAATTCATGGACGCCGGTCCGCGCCGCGTCGGCGACGTCGACTGCTTCGTCTCGCGCTCCGGCTACACCGGCGAGGACGGCTTTGAGATTTCCGTGCCCGCAGACAAGGTGGAAGCCCTGGTCACCGCGCTGCTCGACAATCCCGACGTGCTGCCGATCGGGCTCGGCGCGCGCGACAGCCTGCGGCTCGAAGCCGGGCTGTGCCTCTACGGCCATGACATCGACACCACGACGACGCCGGTCGAAGGCGCGCTGGAATGGTCGGTGCAGAAGGTTCGCCGCAGCGGCGGCGCCCGCGCCGGCGGCTTCCCGGGCGCCGACAAGATTCTCGCGCAATTCGCAGATGGCGCCGCGCGCCGGCGGGTCGGCCTGAAGCCCGACGGCCGCGCCCCGGTGCGCGAAGGCGCCGCATTGTTCGCCGATGCCGCCTCGACCGACCAGATCGGCAAGGTGACCTCGGGCGGCTTCGGCCCGAGCCTCAATGCGCCGGTCGCGATGGGCTATCTGCCGACCGCCCTTTCCGCGGTCGGCACCACCGTTTTCGCCGAAGTGCGCGGCCAGCGGCTGCCGCTCAAGGTCGCCGCCACGCCCTTCGTCCCCAATACCTACAAACGCTGAACGCCAAAGGATCGATCCCATGACGACGCTGTACACGTCCGACCACGAATGGCTCCGCATCGAGGGCGACGTCGCCACGATCGGGATCACAGACTATGCGCAGTCGCAGCTCGGCGACGTCGTGTTCGTCGAACTGCCCAAGGTCGGCCGCAGCCTGAAGAAGGCCGAGGCCGCCGCTGTCGTGGAATCCGTCAAGGCCGCTTCCGACGTTTACGCGCCGATCTCCGGCGAGGTGGTCGAGGTCAACGACGCGCTCGCCGCCGAGCCCGCGCTGGTCAATTCAGACGCTGGCGGCAAGGCCTGGTTCTTCAAGATGAAGATTGCCGACAAGGGCGAGCTCGGCGGCCTGATGGACGAGGCCGCCTACGCCGCGCACACCGCCTAAAGGATCACTCCGAGGACCACGTCATGAACGCGCCCTTCAAGCCGATCAACGAAGCCGCCACCGATTTCGTCCGCCGCCACATCGGACCGTCGCCGCGCGACGTCAACGCGATGCTGGAGACGGTCGGCGCCGCGAGCCTGCAGGCGCTGATGCACGAGACGCTGCCGGCGTCGATCCGCCAGAAGGCGCCGCTCGATCTCGGCCGGGCGCTGAGCGAGACCGAGGCGCTCGCGCATATGAGCGAGCTCGCCGCGCAGAACCAGGTGTTCACTTCGCTGATCGGCCAGGGCTATTCGGGCACCATCCTGCCCGCGGTGATCCAGCGCAACATTCTGGAGAACCCGGCCTGGTACACCGCCTATACGCCGTACCAGCCGGAGATCAGCCAGGGCCGGCTCGAAGCCCTGTTCAACTTCCAGACCATGATCTGCGACCTCACCGGGCTCGATGTCGCCAACGCCTCGCTGCTCGACGAGGCGACCGCCGCGGCGGAAGCGATGGCGCTCGCCGAGCGCCACTCGCAGGTCAAGGCGAAGGTGTTCTTCGTCGACAAGGAGGTGCATCCGCAGACGCTGGCGGTGATGCGCACGCGCGCCGCGCCGCTGGGCTGGGCGCTGGTGGTCGGCGATCCCCTGACCGAGCTCGACAACGCCGATGTGCTCGGCGCGCTGCTGCAATATCCGGGAACATCAGGCGCGGTGCGTGACCTCAAGCCTGCCATCGCGTCGCTGCGCGCCAAGGGCGCGCTTGCGATCGTCGCGGCGGACCTGCTGTCGCTGACGCTGCTCGCCTCGCCCGCCGAGCTCGGCGCCGACATCGCGATCGGCTCGGCGCAGCGGTTCGGCGTGCCAATGGGGTATGGCGGACCACACGCCGCCTATATGGCGGTGCGCGACACGCTGAAGCGCTCGCTGCCCGGCCGCCTCGTCGGCCTCTCGGTGGATTCGCGTGGGCAGCCCGCCTATCGCCTCGCGCTGCAGACCCGCGAGCAGCACATCCGCCGCGAGAAGGCGACCTCGAACATCTGCACCGCGCAGGTGCTGCTCGCCGTGATCGCCTCGATGTATGCGGTCTATCACGGTCCCGAGGGCCTGACCCATATCGCGCGCAGCGTGCATCGTCGCGCCACCGTACTCGCGGCCGGCCTGCGCAAGCTCGGCTTTGCGCCGACCAGCGAAGCGTTCTTCGATACCGTGACGGTCGAGGCCGGAGCGAAGCAGATCGAGATTGTCTCCCGCGCGCAGGCGGAGCGGATCAATCTGCGCATCGGTGCGACCACGCTCGGCATCGCGCTCGACGAGACCACGACGCCGGAGACCGTCGAGGCAGTATGGCGCGTGTTCGGCGGCAAGCTCAGCTTTGCCGAGATCGAAGCGGCCGCGCGCGAGGCGCTGCCGAAGGAGCTGCGGCGCACCAGCGCGTTCCTCACCCATCCGGTGTTCAACACACACCGCTCGGAGACCGAGCTGCTGCGCTACATGCGCAAGCTCAGCGATCGCGACCTCGCGCTCGACCGCGCGATGATCCCGCTCGGCTCCTGCACGATGAAGCTCAACGCCACCACCGAGATGATCCCGCTGACCTGGCCGGCGTTCGGCAATCTGCATCCGTTCGCGCCCGCAGATCAGGCCAAGGGCTATCACGCGCTGTTCAAGCGGCTGGAGCAGTGGCTGTGCGACATCACCGGCTATGACGCGGTCTCGCTGCAGCCGAACTCCGGCGCGCAGGGCGAATATGCCGGACTCCTTGCGATCCGGGGTTACCATCTCGCGCGCGGCGAGCCGCACCGCAAGGTGTGCCTGATCCCCTCCTCCGCGCACGGCACCAATCCGGCCTCGGCCGCGATGGTCGGCATGGAGGTCGTGGTGGTGGCGTGCGATGCGCGCGGCGACGTCGACGTCAACGATCTCCGCGTCAAGGCCGAGAAGCACTCCGCCAACCTTGCCGCGGTCATGATCACCTATCCGTCGACCCACGGCGTGTTCGAGGAGCATATCCGCGAGATCTGCGACATCGTGCATGCGCATGGCGGCCAGGTCTATCTCGACGGCGCCAACATGAACGCGCAGGTCGGGCTCTCGCGGCCCGGCGATTACGGCGCCGATGTCAGCCATCTCAATTTGCACAAGACCTTCTGCATCCCGCATGGCGGCGGCGGCCCGGGGATGGGCCCGATCGGCGTGAAGGCGCATCTTGCGCCCTATCTGCCGGGTCATCCCGCAACCGACGGCGCGACGGCGCACGCCATCGGCCCGGTGTCGGCCGCGCCGTTCGGCTCGGCGTCGATCCTGACCATCTCCTACATCTACATCCTGATGATGGGCGGCGAAGGCCTCACGCGCGCCACCGAGATCGCGATCCTCAATGCCAACTACATCGCCGCGCGGCTGCAGCCGCACTTCCCGGTGCTGTACCGCAACGAGCGCGGCCGTGTCGCGCATGAGTGCATCGTCGATCCGCGGCCGCTGAAGACGACCAGCGGCGTCACCGTCGACGACATCGCGAAACGCCTGATCGATTACGGCTTCCACGCGCCGACCATGAGCTTCCCGGTGGCGGGCACGCTGATGATCGAACCGACGGAATCGGAATCGAAGTTCGAGATCGACCGCTTCTGCGACGCCATGATCGCGATCCGCGACGAAATCGCGGAGATCGAGAAGGGCCGCTGGAAGGTCGAGGCCTCGCCGCTGCGCCACGCGCCGCACACCGTCCACGACATTGCCGACGATGACTGGAACCGGGCCTACACCCGCGCCGAGGGCTGCTTCCCGGCCGGCGTGTCGCGGTCCGACAAATACTGGAGCCCGGTCGGCCGCGTCGACAACGTCTATGGCGACCGCAACCTGGTATGCTCATGCCCGCCGGTCGAGGACTACGCGCAGGCGGCAGAGTAGATCGGCCGTTGATGTCACCATTGTAGGATGGGTAGAGCGCAGCGAAACCCATCAATTGCATCTGGGCGGCGAGGTGATGGGTTTCGCTTCGCTCTACCCATCCTACGATCCAATCGGAGCATGGGTTGAGCCCTGCGGCTCAACCCACCATTTCAAAGAAAAGAGCTCGTCGTTTCGCTTGTCCGCGACCTGCATCGGTCGAAGCGGGCCGCGGGACGAACGATAGCGAGGGCCGCCCGCGGCAGGAGGAAACATGCGCGAGGAATTCTGGTTTCATTTCCCGTTCCGCGTCCGCTATTCCGAGGTCGACGCGCAGGCCGTGGTGTTCAACGCCCACTACCTGACCTACTTCGACACCGCGATCACGGAATATTTCCGCGCGCTCGGCTATGACTATCTCGGCGAAGTGGCGCGGACCGGGATCGACTTTCACACCGTGAAGTCGGTCGTCGAATACAAGGCGCCGATCCGGTTCGACGAGGACATCGAGGTCTGCGTGCGGGTGGCGCGGATCGGCCGCTCCTCGATTGTGCTTGCGCTCGCGATCTTCGCCAAGAGCTCGGACGACCTGCGTGCCACCGGCGAGATCATCTGGGTCGCCACCGACCAGAAGACCCATCAATCGGTCGCCGTGACCGAGGACTTGCGGGCACTGATCGCAGGCCGGGAAAAGGCGCTGGCGCAGGGGTGAGCCGATTGCCAATCGGTGTTGCGCGGATTGAGTCACAACGGCCACTCCGCCATCGGGCGCTATTGCTTCCCCAGCGTGGGGGCCCAGCGCCAAAGGCTGTCGTTGGTGAGATGCGTGCCACCCCACCAACGATCGATCGGATTGTGGCGACTGAAGTCCTCCTTATGGGCAAGGACAGCCTCGCCGAATTCAGTCAGCGACAGCCGGCTTCGCTGATACGCCTCCATACGCGCGCGCAAATTCTCAGGGGCGATGACGCGTAGCTCATCATCGAGCCCGGCGATCGCGGGCCGCGGCCCATGCGCGAGCCCCTGAAGCAGCGTGCCGATTTCCATGTCGGTGAACACACCGCGTTGACGAAAGCCGCGAAGGTAGAACAGCCCGTTCGTCCCCATGAAGCCCGCCGCAATCAGTTCGAGCAGTCGCAGTTCGGTCGCGCCAAGTCCCGATCCGCTCCACGGAAGCTCCTGGAGCAAATCAAGCAGCGCCGGCCTCAGCAAGGGAAAGCCGCTGAGGTCTCGATGCAGCGTATCGAAGCAGGCCTCGGGCGTTGCCGCTCGATACGCCTGCCAACAGAGACTTGCAGTCTCGAGGTCGGCAGGCCGTATGTTGATCAGCGGCACCTCGTTCCATCCGCGCCATGTCTCGTGCATCATCGACAGATCGAACGCGACCAGGCGCAATTTCAGCTTGGCCGCCATCGCCGGGTAGGCCCGGAAATGATCGAGCAACCAAATCAGCTGCAATTGATCCATTGGGTTCGGATCGAACCAAAGCTCGATAATCTCGTAAGGTTCGCAGAATTCGATCAGTGCGAGATGCCGGCGCGCACGGGCATCCTGAGGCCACTGGCTCTGTGAGCTCCAGTGCGACCAATGTCCGACTGAATCCTGGTCCGACCGTAATCCGAAGTAAGCCTCAAGCTCTCCTGGCGGCGGCAGCGGTCCACCAACAAACCGAAAGCCGGATGTAATAGCGATCTCGGTGAGCCCCGAACGCGCGAGGCTAAGGCCGGACGGGCTGGTCAGGATCAGGCGTTTCATCCGCTCAACTCTCTCGACGCCAGGCACAAAGCGAAACGGGCGCCGAAGACGTCGGCAACTCAACGTCCTCAGCGCCCGCTTCCAGCGAAATGATTGAGCCTTGCGGCTTACTCGTCGGCAGGCTCCTCGCCTTCGGCGTCGCGCTCGGGCGTGCCGGCGAGGATCTGCTCGGAGATCAGGCCGGAGTTCTGCCGGATCGCGGCTTCGATCTTGGCGGTGATGTCGGGATTCGACTTCAGGAATGCCTTGGAATTCTCGCGGCCCTGACCGAGCCGCTGGCTGTCATAGGAGAACCAGGCGCCCGACTTCTCGACGATGCCTGCCTTGACGCCGAGGTCGAGGATCTCGCCCATCTTGGAGACGCCCTCGCCGTACATGATGTCGAACTCGACCTGCTTGAAGGGCGGCGCCAGCTTGTTCTTCACCACCTTGACGCGGGTGGTGTTGCCGACCACCTCGTCGCGCTCCTTGATCGCGCCGATGCGGCGGATGTCGAGGCGGACCGAGGCGTAGAATTTCAGCGCGTTGCCGCCGGTGGTGGTCTCCGGCGAGCCGTACATCACGCCGATCTTCATGCGGATCTGGTTGATGAAGATCACCATGGTGTGGGACTTGTTGATCGAGGCGGTGAGCTTGCGCAGCGCCTGGCTCATCAGGCGCGCCTGCAGGCCCGGCAGCGCATCGCCCATCTCGCCCTCGAGCTCGGCCTTCGGCACCAGCGCCGCAACCGAATCGACCACCAGCACGTCGACCGCGCCGGAGCGCACCAGCGTGTCGCAGATCTCCAGCGCCTGCTCGCCGGTGTCCGGCTGCGAGATCAGCAGCTCGTCGATGTTGACGCCGAGCTTGCGCGCATAGACCGGGTCGAGCGCGTGTTCAGCGTCGATGAAGGCGCAAATGCCGCCCTTCTTCTGGCCTTCCGCCACGGTGTGCAGCGCCAGCGTGGTCTTGCCCGAGGATTCCGGCCCGTAGATTTCGACGACGCGTCCCTTCGGCAGGCCACCGACGCCGAGCGCGATATCGAGCCCGAGCGACCCCGACGACACCGTCTCGACATCCATCGAACGGTCGTTCTTGCCGAGCTTCATCACCGAGCCCTTGCCGAACTGGCGCTCGATCTGGGAGAGCGCGGCTGAGAGGGCCTTGGACTTGTCCATGGAGGATCCTTCGACGATACGCAGTGTAGTGGCGGACATTTGGGATGTGC
>NZ_JADFUD010000008.1:124826-220062 GCF_054820065.1 Bradyrhizobium sp. UFLA06-06 | reverse complement strand
GCGCGCCTTCGAGGCGGCGCCGGACGGCTACATGCTGTTCGGCATCGTGCAGGGCGGCGACGTCCCGGATCTGCGGCACGTCAGCGCGCGCGGGCTGACCGACATCGGCTTTCACGGTTATGCGATCGGAGGCCTCGCGGTCGGCGAGCCGCAGGCGGTGATGCTGGCGATGATCGAGGAGACCGCGCCGGCGCTCCCGGTCGATCGGCCGCGTTATCTGATGGGCGTCGGCACGCCGGAGGACATCCTCGAGGCGGTGGCGCGCGGCGTCGACATGTTCGACTGTGTGATGCCGACACGGAACGGACGCCACGGCATGGCGTTCACCCGCTTCGGCCAGATCAACCTGCGCAACGCCCGGCACGTCGACGACCCGCGTCCGCTCGACGACGAGAGTCCGTGGCCGGCGGCGAATGGCTATTCGCGCGCCTATCTGCATCACTTGGTGCGATCGGGCGAAACACTTGGGGCAATGTTGCTGTCCGAAATCAACGTCGCCTATTACCAGCAGCTGATGCAGGGCATCCGTGATGCGGTGGCGAACGGCGCGTTCGAGGACTTCAGAACGAAAACGCGCGCCGGTTGGGCGCGCGGTGACATCGCTCCAAGGTGAGCTGTGTGATCAGTTGCACACGATCGGTTTCACCGCGTGCTTGGTCACGAACCCGTAACCGCAGTTGTCGCAGGTCCAGAGATAGCTGATCAGATTGTCGAAGAGGTACGCGGAGGCTTCCGCCGCCACCATGGAGTCAGCACACACCGGACAGGTCGGCAAATCGCAGCCGCGCGGATCGGGCCTGGACGCTGTGGTCGACAGAACTTCAGCGAGAGCTGGCATGTGACCTCCTTTGCGTTCTGAGCTGCACCTGACGAAAGTATATAGACGCATTTGTTTGACCTTGTCGCAACACAAATGCGTAGGTTTTACGTAATTTGCGTAGGTTCTTATTTTGCGATGCAACGAATTCGCGCCACGGCGGTTTCTCACTTGCGCGTCATGATGCGCTGCTTCTAATGAGACAAGACCGCATATTCCCAGCACATCCCGCTACAGGAGCCGCTTGATGGACGCGCCGTCGACAACGAGTGCAGTGCAACCCGGACGCGGCCGCGTCTTTGACTCCATCGTCGATGCGATCGGCTCTACGCCGACCGTGCGGCTGCGCAGATTGCCGCAGGCGGCTGGCATCAACGCGACGATCCTCGCCAAGCTGGAATACTTCAATCCGGCGGCCAGCGTGAAAGACCGCATCGGCGCGGCGATGATCGTGGCGATGGAGAAGGCCGGCATCATCAATGCCGACACCGTGCTGATCGAGCCGACCTCGGGCAACACCGGGATTGCGCTTGCCTATGTCGCGGCCTCGCGCGGCTATCGGCTCAAGCTCGTCATGCCGGAATCGATGTCGATCGAGCGGCGGCGGATGCTGGCCTTTCTCGGCGCGGAGATTGTGCTGACGCCGGCCGCGCAGGGCATGAAGGGCTCGATCGCGACCGCGGAAGAATTGGTGCGCACGACTCCCAACGCTGTCATGCCGCAGCAGTTTAAGAACCTCGCCAATCCCGAGATCCATCGCCGCACCACCGCCGAGGAGATCTGGAACGACACCGGCGGCAACATCGATTACTTCGTCGCCGGCGTCGGCACCGGCGGCACCATCACGGGCGTTGGCCAGGTGCTGAAGCCGCGCAAGCCGTCATTGCGCGTCGTCGCGGTGGAGCCGGAAGAGAGCCCGGTGCTGTCGGGCGGCCAGCACACGCCGCACAAGATCCAGGGCATCGGCGCAGGCTTCATCCCTGACATCCTCGACCGCTCCGTGATCGACGAGATCGTCAAGATCAACAGCGCGACCGCGATCGAGACCGCGCGCGAGCTGGCGCGCAACGAAGGCATCCCCGGCGGTATCTCGTCGGGCGCCGCGATCGCAGCCGCCTTGCAGATCGGCAAGCGGCCGGAAGCGGCGGGCAAAACCATTCTGGCGATTGTGCCGTCATTCTCGGAGCGCTATCTCTCCACGGTACTGTTTGAAGGAATCTGAGACACAGGAATCCAACATATGGCCGACCAGCCGAGGCGACCGCGAACCCTGAGCGATGCCCGCAGCGAAGCCGAGGCGGCGTTCAAGCGCGCCACCACCAAGGTCGCGGACGCGGTGCCAAAGACCGTCGCTGTCCCCGGCGTCCGCCAGCAAGTCACGCTGCGGATCGATCAGGACGTGCTGGAGTATTTCCAGGCGGGCGGCCCCGGGTGGCAGGACCGCATCAACGCGGCGCTGCGCAAGGCCGCCGGAAAGTAACACGCTTTCGAAACCAAGGGGCCCGGACGATCCCCGGGCCTTTGGCTGGCAGGGCGCGGCGGCGCTACGCGCGCACGGCGCGGGCGTTACCTTGCGCGCGCCGGCTTCCTTGCGGTCGGTTTCAGGTTCATGAGGTTGCCCGCCAGGATCATGGCCGCTCCGAGCACCGTGTAGATATCGAGCCTTTCGGCATAGATCAGCCAGCCGGCGATCGCCGTCAGCGGCACACGGACGAAATCCATCGGGATCACGACAGTCGCGTCGGCGTGGAGCAGGGCGCGTGCCATGCAATAGTGCGAGAAGGTGCCGCAGAACGCGATCACGACAAGCCAGCCCCAGGTCGAGAGCGGCGGCCAGGTCCAGACGTAGAGCGCAGGCCCGATGCTCGCGAGCGATTGCACCACCAGCATCCAGAACATGATCGTCAGCGTTTGCTCGGTCCGCGTCAGCGACTTGACCACGGCGACTGAGATGCCGAAGCCGACCGCCGCGGCAAGCGCGATCAGCTGGCCCGGATTGATCGCGCCGGCCGCCGGCCGCACGATCACGAATACGCCGACAAGGCCAAGCACGATCGCGACGATCTTCCACGCCGTCATCCGCTCGCCGAGAAAGCTCGCCGCAAGGATCGCGGTCCAGATCGGCATCGTGAACTCGATCGCAACCACCTGGCCGATCGGGATCAATGTCAGCGCAAAGAACCAGCCAAGCTGCGCGCAAAAATGGATCAGGTTGCGCGCGATATGGACGTGCACCCGTGCCGTCTTCACGATCGCAAACCCGCCATTCATGTGGATCAGCGGATAGAGCATCGCGAAGCCGAGCACGCCGCGAACGGCCATCAGCTGGAAGACGTTGACCTCGCGCGTCGCCTCGCGGCCGGCCACCGCCACGATCAGCATCAGCGCGAGCCAGCCGGACATCCACAATGCTGCGCGGGTCTTTGAGGGCGTGCGATCCATGGCGGGGAACGAGCGGACGAGGGGTGCCCGGTATCGGCGAGCTGCCATGAATTTGCAACGCGCAATTCTGCCTGCGCGGTGATGCGTCACCCACGCGATCTCTGCTAAGCAGCATCGACTACGCTGTCATCCCGGGGCGCACGTGAAACGGGCGAACCCGGGATCTCGAGATTCCGGGTCTGGCTCTGCGAGCCATCCCGGAATGACGAACGCCATAAAGGAGGATCTGCTCATGCGTGTTTTGCAACCGGCCGAATGGTCGAAACCCCGCGGCTTCTCGCACGGTGTCGCGTTCGACGCGCCCGGCAAGTGGATCGTGCTGGCGGGGCAGACCGGCGGCGACGAGAAGGGCGATTACGCCCCCGACATGGCCGCCCAGGTCGGCACCGCGCTGAAGCGCATCATCAAACTGTTGAACGAAGCCGGTGCCGGCCCCGAGCACATCGTCCGCCTGACCTGGTACCTGACCAGTCGCAGCGAATATGAGGCCGCGGGCGCCGGTATCGGCGCGGCGTGGAAGGAGACGCTCGGGCGTAATTTCCCGCCGTCGACGCTGCTCTATATCGGCGGGCTGGTCGATCAGCGGGCCAAGGTCGAGATCGAGGTCACGGCATTCGTGCCTGCGGCATAGCACCGCTGGGGAGTAAACAAAAAGCCCTCGGGGATGACCCGAGGGCTTTGCACGTTGGAGCGCGGATCGATTACTTCGACAGCACGATGCTGGCGCCGCGGAACTGGCTGTCGGCCCTGATGGTAACGGCCTGCTTGTTGCCGGTGGTGCGCATCGAGATGTCGGCATTGAAGCCGGGAGCGCTGGCAACGACCTGGAAGTTGCCGCCGCCGCCGCGACCCTGCAACGAGCCGCTGACATTGCGGCTGGACTCGCTCCAATTGCCGCTGACCGCGCTGCCTTCGGCCTGCACATCGGCCGCCAGGTTGAACTTGTAGGCGTCGCTGGCGCAGGTGAGGCTCATGGTCATGCGGGGCCCACCGACGTGATAAGTGGCGCGGCAGCGGATGCGCTCGCTGGAGCCGTCATCCAGCATGACCGAGCCGGCGCCCGACCAGGTGCCTGCCATGCCGGCGAACGGGCCGGACTGGGCATGGCCCGTCGTGCTTGCGAGTGCGGTCACGAAAAACGCGGCGGCTGCAAATGCTGGCCGCCGCGCGATGGCGAAGAAACTTGATAGGCTGGTGATCTTACTGACGGGACGCTTCCCATCGGCCGCTGCACGGTACGCCAGCTGATGCCCCATTCCACTTCCCCGATCCGGAGTTGCCACTGAGTTGTCCGTTCGCATATGCACCATTGATCGAGACTCGCACAAGTCCCCCGCTGCCGACCGTGCCGGAGATCGCCGCGCCCTGGGCCGAGATCTTTCCTTCCGCGACGGTCACGGTCGAGCTCTGCGACGGTTCGCAGCTGCCGGTCTTGGTGACGACGGTGACGTTCCAAAGGCCGTCATAAGGCTGCTGGGCGGACACGGGAGCAGCGGTGAGGGCGGCGGCCGAGGCGACCGTAGTGACCAAAATCAGGTCGCGAATGCGGATCGAACGCATGAATCAAATCCCTGTAATTTCGTGTGATGACGCGGCTTATCCTGTCACAATGTGTTCAAAATTTGCTGCGTCGCGGGGTCCCCAAATGTTCCTGTGAACTCAAACACATCATGGTGAATTCGGTTCCGGATCAGGAACGGAAAATCCGAGCGTGGTTTTTCCGAACGAGGTATTTGTATACTCTAGCTCGGATTAGTGTTTGCCAAGGCTCAGATTCGGCGCCTTGGTCGCAAACTGCTCATCCTGGACCTTGGCCGGCAGCGCGCCGTTGACCTTGCCATAGTCGATGACCTGGGCGAGCAAACGCAAACCGAGCGGCGCCAGCGCGCGCTCCCACAGCTCGCGGGCGGTCTCGCCTTTCTTGACGAACACCCAGTCCTGCGCGGCGATCGCGCCGGCGTCCATGCGGTCGGCGAGGTGATAGATGCTGCCGCCGGCGATCGGATCGCCTTCCTTGATGGTCCATTCCACCGCCGCGATGCCGCGGTGGCGCGGCAGCAGCGACGGGTGGTAACCGATGCCGCCGAGCCTGGACGCGGCAAGCGCCTCCCTGCTGACCCGGGCGTGGCTGTGGGCGGTCACGATCAGGTCGGTGTCCGGCGCAATCTCGGCGGCCGTCACCAGCTTGGGATCGGCCTGGACGACGACCTCGATGCCGGCCGCCCTGGCCGCTGCCGCCAGCCGGTCCTCGCCGTCATGGACGACCACCCTGACCAGCGTAACGTGGTGTTCGCGCAGCATGTTCAGGGTCGTCACGCCGAAATGGCGGGAACCGACAAGGGTAATGCGCATGGGGATCTATTCCGTGGGGTTTACTCGGGGATTGCTCGGGCCGCCGCTATGCCGATAGCACACCGCGGCCGCCTGTTTCGCTGTCTTGCCGCTTATCAACAGGACGGCCGGGTGGCAAATGTCAGGCCGCCGGCTGCTTGCTGGCCAAAACCTTGTCGATGCGCCGGCCGTCGAGGTCGACGATCTCGAATTCCCAGCCCTGCGCGATGGTTTTCGCGCCGACATCGGGGATCGCGCCGAATTCATGCAGCAGGAAGCCGGCCGCGGTCTGGTACGGCCGCGGCGATGGCAACGCGATGCCGAGCAGTTCGCTGAATTCCAGCGCCGGCATCCAGCCCGAGATCAGATAGGAGCCGTCGGCGCGCCGGACATAGGCGGGCTCGGCCGGGCCTTCCTCGGTGTGGAAGGCGCCGACGATGGCCTCGAGGATGTCGGCGCTGGTCACGACGCCCTGGAAGGTGCCGTACTCGTCGTGGACGAGGCCGATATGCACTCTGGAGTCGCGCAGGATCGCGACCACGTCGCGAGCGTCGACGGTCTCCGGAATGATCGGCGCATCGCGCGTGAGCGCGCGGATGTCGGGCGTCTGGCCCGCGAGATAGACGTCGAGCACGTCCTTGGCCTGCACGATGCCGAGCGCATGATCGCGGTTGCCGTCGAACACCACGCAGCGCGAGTGACTGCTCTTCTGCAGAGTCGCCAGGATCTCGGCCGCGGGGGAGGCGAGGTCGATCAGGCTGACCTCGTGGCGCGGCGTCATCACGGCGCCGACCGGCAGATCGCCAAGCCGCATCACGCCGGCGATCATCTCCTTTTCGCCGGGCTCGAGCACACCGGCGTTCTCGGCCTCCACCACCAGCGTCTTGATCTCGTCCTCGCTGATGCGGTCCTGTGCATCCTCGCGATGGCCGAGCACCCACAGCAGCAGCTTGCCGGAACGGTCGAGCAGCCACACCAGCGGCAGCGACAGCCGCGCCATCATGGTCATGGCCGGAGCGACCTTGACCGCGATCGACTCGGGATCGCGCAATGCGATCTGCTTCGGCACCAGCTCGCCGACGATCAGCGAGGCGTAGGTGATCACGCCGACGACGAGGCCGACGCCGGCCGCGTCGGCGATGCCTGCGGACACGCCGAGCTCGAGCAGCCATTGGGTCAGACGCTGGCCAAGCGTTGCGCCCGAGAAGGCGCCCGACAGCACGCCGATCAGCGTGATGCCGATCTGCACCGTGGAGAGGAACTTGCCGGGATCGGAGGCCAGTGCAAGTGCGCGGCGCGAACCGCTGACGCCTCGTTCGACCAGCGCCGCAAGGCGCGCCGGACGCGAAGAGACGATCGCGAGCTCCGACATCGACAACAGACCGTTGACGACGATCAAGACCGCCACGATCGCAAGTTCCAGATATAACACGGGAGTCCCTAAACATTGGCGGCATTGGCCGCTACACGACGCCCAATATAGGCATACCCGAGCGGTTTTGCTGTGCCTTGTCGGGCGTCCCTGCACAAGCAGAGGGTGCGTATGGCCAGCATGCAGCAGGAGATCGCGGCATTTTGGCGCGCTGGCATGTGTGACAGCCAGACAAACGCTGAGGCGCGATGAGATTGGGTTGAATCGTCATCGCGCTTCAGCCCATTGTTTGAGCATGATCTCCGCGCAAACGCCCTGCGTTTGTCGCGAGGGAAAGTCGCTTCGCACGTTTCCGGATCGTGCTCTAGGCGAGGATCCGCAGCGCCGGCTTGGCGAACGTCCTGCCCGATGAGGCGGGCTGCACCCGCATTCGTTTGGAGGCGGCTTGCAGTTGCACGCGCAAATCGGCGTTGCATTGCTTCATCTGGTTGCGCAATTCGCGGCGAGAGAAGGCAGTGAGCGAGGGGTCCGCGAGTTGCTGCCAGGCCCTGCGCAGCCATTCCTGCAGTTCGCGAATGTTCTGATCCAGAACCTTCTGATCAAACACGTCGGGCTGGGTCATGCCGCCAAATCCCACGAAGCGATCAGTTGCAAAGTAACGCTGATTCGCGTCGCTTCACCTAGCGCTATGTTGCGCAGGCGTGTTTGCGGCAGGGGAGATCGGCGGCGGCGGGCGCGTTCGTGTCCGCGTCAGCGAGCGTCGCCGGGTCCGGTGCGCAGCAAATCCAGCGCGACGGGCAGCGCGAGGAACAGCGCTGCCAGCATCGAGAGATGGCGTGTCTGCGCGGCGGTCAGGCCGAGATCGTATTGGGCGAGATAGGCCAGCATGATCGCGATGTAGGCGGCGACGCAGATTGCGACGGCGATGCTTCCGAAATCGGTCTTGCTGTCGGTCTTATCGTCCACGGCGGCACCACGTCGTTGCCGGAGGGTGTAGCGTGGCTCGGCTTCACCACCTATGAGCTGGATCACGGGCGAGGGGTTGCGCCGGCCAAATGGCTTCGTGCGTCACGACAGGACAACTGGCGGAGGCAAACGTCGCGATCAGCATTCCGCAGCGACGTGGCCGCGACGCCCTTGAAAGTCTCGCGGCGACCTAACCTGCCGGCAGCAGGAGCCTAGCGAGGCAGGCTGCCTTGCGGTTGGCTTCCACCGGGAAGCTTCACCGGAATGTGGGGCGAGGTGCTCACCACGCGGGGACTTCCGTCGGAATGGGTCTGGCCGTTAAGCAATGTCTCGAGCAACAGAATGAATTTCTCGGCAAGCATGGGCGTAGCCCTCGTCGTCTAATGTCCTTATGTCGCGGCGCTCGGCGGAAAATTCGATCAACAAAATGCGAGTCGGACCGGCACTGCGATGTTGCAGCGCGGAGACTTCCCGGTGCAATCCGGGAGACTACCGGCAGCCGCGTACAGCCGGCGCGTGGATGGTTGCCAGGTTGCTAACGATTGCCGGCGCTGCGCGTGATGGCGCTCACCGTTCCTTCAAGGATGCACGTTAATGATAGGGGTATGGATCGTGATCAGGACATCGACGAGGGATTCGGATCGGCGCTGCGCCGCAGCTACGGACAGCTGGCCTGGTGGATCGTACGACTTAACCGCGTGCTCGAACCGTCGCGCGCGGCCGAACCACCGCGCACCCAATTGCCGCCGCGACCGGCCGTTCCGCCACGGCGGCCGCACCCGCCGCGCCCCGAATAGACCCCACCGGAATACCGGCTTCCACTGTATCGGCCGCGCGGCCGGACTGCTATTCATGCGCCATCCGCGGACCCCTCCGGTCCGCCGTTTTTGACGATGCGGCCGCGCGGCCGCGCAAGCGACGAGGGACGAATGCGATGATTGAGACGGTTGGCATTATCGGCGCCGGGACCATGGGCAACGGCA
Organism: Bradyrhizobium sp. UFLA06-06; assembly: GCF_054820065.1. NCBI lineage: Bacteria > Pseudomonadati > Pseudomonadota > Alphaproteobacteria > Hyphomicrobiales > Nitrobacteraceae > Bradyrhizobium > Bradyrhizobium sp. UFLA06-06. The sequence goes on along the minus strand of NZ_JADFUD010000008.1, from coordinate 211,151 downwards.
TCGCGCAGATCTGCGCGGCGGCAGGCCTCGGCGTGACCATGGTGGATATCTCCGACGCGGCGGTCCAGCGCGGCCTGAAAACGGTCGGGAGCAGTCTCGAGCGGCTGGTCGCCAAGGAGAAGATGACCGCGGCCGACCGCGACGCGACGCTCGGGCGCATCAACGCGACCACCGACAAGGCCAAGCTCGCCGCCTGCGATCTCGTGATCGAAGCCGCGACCGAGAACGAGGAGCTGAAGATCAAGATCCTGAAGGATCTCTGTGCGGGGCTGAAGCCGAGCGCGCTGGTCGCAACCAACACCTCGTCGATCTCGATCACTCGCCTTGCGGCCTCGACCGATCGTCCCGATCGCTTCATCGGGATGCATTTCTTCAATCCGGTGCCGGTGATGGCGCTGCTCGAATTGATCCGGGGCTTGCAGACCTCCGATGACACCGTCGCCAAGGCCGAAGCCTTCGCCAAGCGGGTCGGCAAGGTCGCGATCACGGCGAAGAACAGCCCGGGCTTTGCGGTGAACCGCATCCTGTGTCCGATGATCAACGAGGCGATCTTCGCGCTGCAGGAAGGCATTGCGACCGCCGAGGAGATCGATGCCGGCATGAAGCTCGGCTGCAATCATCCGATCGGCCCGCTCGCGCTCGCCGATCTGATCGGGCTCGACACCATGCTGTCGGTGATGGAGGTGTTCTACACCGGCTTCAACGACCCCAAATACCGGCCGGCGCCGCTGCTGAAGGAGATGGTCGATGCCGGCCATCTCGGCCGCAAGACCGGGCAGGGGTTCTACAGCTACAGCAAGTGAGGCCGGCGCGCGCCTGACCCCGTAATCATCCGGGATGGATCGCGCGGACAAGGTCGCGTATCGACAACACCTGATCCGCCACGAGGCGGGGGACATCAGAAACGAGGCCCGGTCTCCTAGGCACACCGGGCCTCGTTTTTTTGTGGGATGCCGGGCTCAGTCGGCCGATGCGACCGGCGTGACGCTGGTTTCCTCGGGATCGGCGCCGAACAGGCCGACGAGATACTTGTAGTAGTCCGGCATCTTCTCCTTCAGCGTGGCGCGCGTATAGGGTTCGTGCTCGGAATCCTTGCCGGCCAGGAAGATACTCGCTGTCACCGCGAAGAACTCCTGCTGGTTCTTCAGTGCGTAGGCCTCCTTGGCGAACAGCTCCTTCGACTTCGCCTGGCTGAGGAAGGCCTTGATGCCCTTGTTCTCATAGCCGTTCGGCATCAGCCGGGCGTGATAGGCATGAAGGAATTCGTGCAGCAGCACCGGCTCCTTCGCGTAACGCATCATGTTCGGACGCATCCTGATGATGCCGATGCCGGAATCGAGCGCAAGCGCGAGCGGATCCGAATTGGTCCATTGCTGCTTGTCGTGATCCCAGATGGTGACGTCGCGCGTCGTGCCGCGGTCCCATTCCGGTGGTGTCAAGCCATAGCAGGCCGCCGCCGCGCCTTCGTCGAGACATGCCATCTCGCTGGCAACGATCGGCACGCGATGGAAGAACTGCAACACCTTCGGGCTGAAGCCTGCGGTTTCCACGACGTCGAGCTGGCGGCGGACCATGTCGGCGATGCTGGTGACGTCCTTGCGGTCGGCATTCTCGGAAAGATCGAAGACGTAGCCGCGATATTTCTCGACGCTGCCCGGTGCTGCCTCGGACGGCCCCGACATTCGTGGTCCGGCAACGGCCGGCCCGACCGCAAGTGACAGGATCATTGAAGCAATGAGCGCGCTGCGCATGATTATCCCCCGTGCGACGAGCCTCTCCGGGTGTCGTCGTCCATTGAGCCGCGCGGGAGACTAGGGCAGCCGCCTTGCGGCGCGCTTAAGTCGTACATTTCAACCGCGTATCCCCGATTAGGCGTCGGTTAACTACATGCGCTGGGATGGGCCGGCGGGCAGCGGGCCAGCGGGGTGTGGAGGCCGCGAGCGCCGATGACCGGTCAGCCGGTGCTCACCGTGCCGCGAGCGGGCTTTGAACGATCGTCACAGCTTCTTGAGGCGGTCCCCGGAAACCTCGCAGATCGTGCCGGCGTACCTAGATCAGCGGCTGGGTGCCGATTGAGCAAGGAAACACGATCATGCGCAGGACGAATTGGGCAATTCTGGCGTTCGCGGCGCTCGGAACGAGCTGGATTGTCGGTTCCGCGTCGCCTGCGGCGGCCGATCCCTATGAGTATCCCTGGTGCATCCAGGGCCGGCAGGAGGGATATCCCGGCTATTGCGGCTACCAGACCTATCAGCAGTGCCAGGCATCCGCGTCGGGCCGCGACGCCTATTGCGGCATCAATCCGCGCGTTGCCTTCAGCCAGCAGCGGATGGCGCCGCGGGCGTTCCGCTGAGCGGTGTGAGGAGGTCGGGCCAAGCGACCGTCGGGGCACGATGGTTGCATAGCTGACGGTCGGATCATTTTTTCTGCCTTGGAGCAAACATGGGCGAGATCATCAGGTTCATCTCGAAGTCCGAACTCGAGCGCGCGCGTCTGATCCGCGAGGCGCGTGCGAACTATGAGCGCATCTTTCCATCGGCCGATCCGGCTGACGCGCAAGGCGCCGCAGACGAAGGCAGCAGCGAGGCGTCGTCGAAGCCGTAGCGCAGGTCATGTGCGCAAGGGGAGGCGGAGCGGCGATGTGGCAGCGTTTGTGGCAGACTTGGACGATCGACAAGCCGGCCGCGCTTGGCGATTGGCTGTGGCAGATCCTGGTCGTTGAGCTCGCCGCCTTGCTCGATCGGCTGACGTTACGGAAGCTGATCGCGCTGATCCCGGTTGCCATCGTCATCGGCGCCTATTGGCACCGGATTCCGCTTCCTCCCGAGCTGATGCTGGTTGGCGATGTGCTGGCCTATATCGACATCTTCTCGATGATCTTCCTGATCGGCTTCTTTACCCGCGTTGCGACGGTTGTGGCCGTCGTCAGGCAGGCCATCGATCTCGTCCGCGGCGTGATGCGGCATGTGCCGATGGCGCTGCACAGATTTGGCGTTCGTCACCGTCGTGCCAAGGACAGCACGCGCCGCAGGCGGCTCACGCATGCCAAGACAGATGACGATGGCGCCGCCGGCATGGCAGGGCTGGCGTGGGCCTAGTCGGACGCGATGTGGTGGTGACGAACGCGATCGCGGCGCCTATCGCGGCTGTCCGGCCTGCTGATCGCCGTCATCCGCCTGGAGCCGGGCCGGGCTGCGCGCGGAAGCGCCGTCCTGGCTCCGCCGGTGCGAACTGGAGAGGTCGGTCGCGCCGTGCTGGGATCGATGAAACGCGATACCCATCTGGAAACTCCAGACTCCGAACAGCAGCGCGCCTGCCACACAGACCGCCACGAAAGCCCAATCGCGTTTCCTCATCTGGTCCAACAAGCCAATTCGATGCCGCATCAGCCGCGCATGTTCCAAAGCTCGCCAAGCGAGACAGCCGCATTGTGAAACGATTGCACGCGCTTGTCGATCCGCGCAGCTCATCCTCGCATCGGTCACGGAGCGGTGACTATCAAATCATGCGTCCAGAAACACTCCGACCAGATTGCCCGATCCCCGCAACAAACTTGCCAAACTTTCACTAGGTCGCCGGCGCACTGAGTTCGAAAATGCAGGACCCGATCGGACGATTCGCGAATGACCGAACTTGAGGAGCTCAGATATTTCGAGCATCAGTGCCTGGAGATGGCGGAGCAATCCACGCTGCCGGATGCCCGCCGCGCGCTCCAGATCCTGGCGCGCAACTATGCCGCTGCGGCCGAAATCGTCGAGCGGCGCGCGCAATCCGCCAACACCGCGCTCGCGCAGCTGTTTCGATGTTTGAGGCTGTGACCGGTTGAGGGCGTGACAAGGGCGCCGCGTGCGCCGGTCACGACAACCGATCCCGATGGCGCAGATGCAGCTTGCCCTTTAAGCCGCCGGCTTCGGGACGCCTCGCTCGACCGTCGGCGGCATCGAGATGCTTGAACACATCGGGCGACGCTGCCATCAGATTGCACGATCTCGGCGGCATGCCGCCGTCGGCAGTCGGAAGGCGAGGTGCAGCGATGTTCTCGCTGACTTTTCTGGGAACGTCGGCAAGCGTGCCGTCTCCCGAGCGCAATCACCCGGGCATCCTCGTCGAGGCAGCCGGCAGTCGTATTCTGGTCGATTGCGGCGAGGGAACGCAGCGCCAGCTGCTGCGGAGTGGCGCCGGCTTTCGGCGGCTTGATCGCCTGTTGATGACCCACGGGCATTTCGATCATGTGCTCGGCATCCCCGGGCTGTTTTCGACCCTCCGGTTGCGGCAAACGTCGGATGCGATGACGATTCATGCCGGGCCCGGCACGCTCGATGTCGTCGTCCGCATGCTGGCAGGCCTCTGGGGCGAGGGCAGAGCGCCGATCCCGCTTGATCTGGTGCCGTTGACCGAGGGGCGAGTCCTCGACGCCGGCGAATTCACCATCGATTGCTTTCCGGTCCGCCACCGGGATACGGACAGCTTCGCTTTCTCCTTTCTGAGCGCGATGCGCCGCCATCTCCTCCCGGACCGGCTCCTCGCGCTGCGCGTGCCCGATGGGCCCGTTCGGCGGGAGCTGGCGGAGGGACGGCAGGTGAAGTTGGACGACGGTCGCACCATCGATCCGGAGCGGGTGCTTGGTCCCGCCCAGGGGCGAAGGAAGCTCGTCATCGTCGGTGATGCCGAAACCACCGAGGGGCTGGCCGAACACGTCAGGGACGCCGACGTGCTGGTGATCGAAGCGACGTTTCTCGAGCGTGATGCAGCCATCGCGCGCGACTACGGACATTTGACCGCCAGCGAAGCGGCCGCGCTTGCGGCGCGGAGCGGGGTCAAGCAGCTCATCCTCACGCACATCTCCGGCCGCTACCCGGACGAGGACATTCTGGCGGAGGCGACGAGGATTTTCCCGAACAGCCGGATAGCCGTCGACTTCGATCGCATCGCGATCTGAGTGCGCGCCGCCGCACGAACAACGTTTCATTAACCCGACTCACGCAACGTCGTCCCAGGCCGTCTGGATGGGCCGCTTGCAGAAGGCCGCCACGAGTGACTACGTGGCGGCCTTTTGCGTGTCACAGTGCCAAGGGAGACGACCGATGGACTACGGCGCCTTCACCGACGCCAGCCTGAAGATGATGTACGAAGCCGTCCGCGGCGCGCTCAAGGCCGACGACCAATTCGAGGCAGCCGGCGAAGATCCAAGATTTCGCGTCCGCGCAACGCCCGAATGGAAACGGCATGCCGGCAGTCTCGAGGCCGAGATGTTGAAGCGAGGACTCCAGATCGACATCATCGACTGGACAGGCGGTCAAGGCGAGTTGCCGTTGGCCTGATGGCTGAACTCTTGCAGCGTTCCGAATGTTCGCTCCGAATTGCCCGCTGGGCTTCGTGCGCTTTCGGCATCCTGCGTTCACGCTCCTCTTGGTGCGCAGGTGGTCTTCACCGGCGCGGGCTGTTCACTGATCGTTCCTCCGCAGCGACGGGCGGTGGCTCGACTAAAAGGCCGGTAGTCAAAGCTGAATTCCGCGACGGCCTAATTTGCTCCACTGATGCGCCGCGGTTTTGCCGCGCCTCGTTCGCTTTGCCCAACTCTGTTCATATACCTTACGAGGTAACACAGATGTCATCTGTTCGCGGTTTGTGTCGCCACCGATCGGGGTATTCGAGCTAGCTCTGCCTACGGCTCGGGCTTCAGGGCGTCCGTCAATGCCTGCTTGATGTGTTCGGCCTGTTCCTTCGTCAGCTTCTCGGCGAAGCGGCCGTCTTTCTTCAACTGCGCTGGCCCCTTGAGCTCTCGATCATAGACCATCCAGTCGGTGCTTCCTCTCCGAACGATAAACCTTGACGGTAGGGGCGCTGCGTATCTCAACGATACCTCCCAATGAATCCAGCTGGCCGTCTCCAAAAGACACATCCGGCGACAGCTTGTTCCTGAACCGGGACACTGAAATTCCCTGCGCCACGTAAAGAGCAAGCCTTATGCCGCAATACACCCGCCGCCGACCGGTCCTGAGAACCGCAGGCGGGCCCGACGTGGGCGCCGCCGAGCATGATGACCGCGACAGGGAGAGCAACGAGCCGTTGGCGTCCGAATGCGTCTGATCCGAGCATCGGGGGTGCGGTGACCATTCCGAAAAATTACGCCGCCGGGCCCGAAATGGTTTGTCCCGGCGGCGCCCTGTTCTTCCAGCCTCTGGGCCCTGAAATCCCCAGCGCCGAAAACCTACTAAAGATCACGCCGAACAAGTGTGGCTTGGTTCACACAAAATTAAGAAGAAGAGCCGGCGCCAGGGCCCGCGCAGCCATGAATAGCACCGGCGCCTGCGGCAGCTGCGCCGAGCACATGAGGGCTATCGTCATTGCCGCACTACTGTGTGCAACGCATGTGCAAGACGAAACTTTGAAACCGGATTGGAGGCTGTATTTCTGGCTTCAGTATCTGAATTTGTTTGGTGAGCGCGGAGGGACTCGAACCCTCGACCCCATGATTAAAAGTCACGTGCTCTACCGCCTGAGCTACGCGCTCACTCACCTGAACAGCGGATCCGGACGTCAGCGGGTTAACCCGCACCTCGGGATCGTGCTCCAGCCCGCGCTGTGTAGGGGGCAGGGCCCATCGGGTCAATAGCCGAGGGGCGCTCAATTGTGCACCGGCGCGCCGGATTTGCCGTTCCGGCGCCTGCGGTTAGGGCCGTTTCTTGAAGTCGGCTAGATCCGCCGCTAGTTGTCGCGGCGGATTTCCGAGCCGACCGGCTGCGAGGGGGCGGCGACCGAGGGCAGGCTGACCGGGCGCAACCCGATCAGTTCCGCGGTGCGGATCGCGCTGTTGCGCCAGAATGCGAACTCGTTGATCCGCGAATTTTCCAGGATCGCGATGGAGACCGCCGCCAGGAATGGCAGGCTCTGCAGCACCAGGACGCCGGCGAAGATGTAGATCTCGCGTACCTGCTTGTAGCCATTGGTGACGACCAGCACGACGGCGCCGATCAGCAGCAACACGCCGATCACGGCTTCCCAGAATGCCTGGAACTCGATCGACATCCGCGACAGGCCGCCCTTGGAGGTGCGGGCGAACGCAAGATGCTCGGTGATCAGACCCTGCGCCACCGCGCGCGACACCGTCCACTGCACGCTCATCGCCGCGATCATAGCCCCTAACATCTGGCCGGCCTTGATGTTCACGCGCAGCCGGTAGAGCGCGACGAAATGCACCAGCGAGACAATGAATGATGCAATGATCGGCAGCGTCAAAATCTTGTCGGGGATCGCGATGTCGGCGAAGGCGACGATCGGCACCCAGATCAGGTTGAGGATCGCCACCACGACGCCGAGGCTCTCGGCGCCGAGCCAGTTGAGCCAGCCCAGCGAAAATTCGCGGCGCTGATCGGGCGTCAGCCGGCTGGCGCCGGGCAGGAAGCGCCGCCAGTGCTTCTTGACGATCTGGAAGCCGCCATAGGCCCAGCGATGGCGCTGCTTCTTGAAGGCCTCGTAGGTGTCGGGCAGCAGGCCTTCGCCGTAACGCACATTGGTATAGTGCGTGAGCCAGCCCTGCTGCTGGATCGAGAGGCCGAGATCGGTGTCCTCGCAGATCGTGTCAGAGGACCAGCCGCCGGCCTTGTCCATCGCGGCGCGGCGGATCAGGCACATCGTGCCGTGCACGATGATGGCGTTGAACTCGTTGCGCTGGACCATGCCGATGTCGAAGAACCCGGCATATTCTCCGTTCATGATGTAGTGCATCAGCGAGCGATCGCCGTCGCGATGTTCCTGCGGCGCCTGCACGAGGCCGACGCGCGGATCGGCGAACGCCGGCACGAGATCCTTCAGCCAGTCCGGATGCACGACATAGTCGGCATCGATGATGCCGATGATCTCGGCATCCGCCGCGGTGCGGTCCATCGCGATGCGCAGCGCGCCGGCCTTGAAGCCCTGCACCTTCTCGGCATTGATGAACTTGAAGCGCTCGCCGAGCAGCCGGCAGTGATCCTGGATGGGCCGCCAGAAGTCGGGATCGGGCGTGTTGTTGATGATGCAGACGCACTCGAAGTTCGGATAGTCGAGCCGCGACACCGCATCGAGCGTCTGCTTCAGCATCTCGACCGGCTCGAAATAGGCCGGGATGTGGATCGAGACCTTCGGAAACTTCACGTTCTCGCCGATCGTGGCGGGCGCAAGCGGCGCGCTCTTGCCGATCAGCCGGCGCGGGCCGCGGCCGAACGCCACCGCCGCGATCTCCTCGATCCGCGCCATCGCGATCAGGACCAGCGGAACCAGCAGCACCAGGCCGAGGCTGAGCGCGAAGGCCGAACCCCAGACGAAGTAGTGCGTGGTCCAGTAGGAGAACACCGTCGCGACCCACGCGCCGACGCCGTTGGCGGCCGCCGACAAGAGCAGCGCCTGCATCACGGTCGGCTGGTCCAGCCGCAGGATCGGCAGCGACATGAACAGCCCGACCAGCACGGCGACCAGCGCGATCTTCCAGTAGTTCGGATCGGTGACCGGACCGGTCCAGGCGAACTTCGGCTCGCGGTCGGCATTGAGGATGCCCCAATAGGGTCCGACGCCGCCTTCGAAGAACTTCCAGGGCTGATCGATCGCCTCGACGATATTGTAGTCCATGCCGATGGCTTCGGCGCGGGTGACGAAGTTGCGCAGCACCGTGGCCTGCTGGAACGGGCCGGGAACGGCGCTGCGCAGATTGTAGCCCTGGCTCGGCCAGCCGAATTCGGCGATCAGGATGCGTTTGCCGGGGAAGGAGTCGCGCAACAAATTGTAGCGGTCGACCGCCTGGTCCACCGCCTGCTTGTCGGTGAAGTTTTCCCAATAGGGCAGCACGTGCGCGGCGACGAAGTCGGACGAGTTGGCGAGTTGCGGATGGTCGCGCCAGATGTTCCAGATTTCACCGGTCGTGACGGGAACGTTGACCGACTTCTTGACCCGCTGAATCACCTTGATCAGCCGGTGCACGTTGTTTTCGGCGACTGCCCACTTGATCGCTTCAGCGCGCTTGCTCAAGCCGCTGCTGCCGTTTTCATCCGGCTGCATTTCCGCGTCGTGAAGGCGCTGCGCTTCCTCGCGAAGAATGCGCTCGGACTCCTCGGGCGGCACGCCGATCTCCGGAACCGAGCCGAGGTTTTCCAGCGGCACCTGCTCGCCGCGGAACACGGTTTCGTTGCCGACCACGATTCCGATGACGTTGCTGTTGCGCTTGGCCAGATTGATCGCGGCTTCGATCTCGCGGTTGTTGCGGTTGGCGTCCTTGTCGATCCACGCGCCAACCGTGACCTTCATGCCGAACTCGGCGGCGACCGGCGGCACCAGCTCGTTGCCTTCCGTCGACGAATAGAGGCGGACCGCTTTGGTGAGCGTGGAGAGCTTCTTCAGGTCGGTGCGCACCTTCTCGGTGTCGGCGGCAACGTCGGCGACCGTATGACCCGACTCGAACGGGGCGTAGGACAGGCTCGGCAGCGTGCCACGGAAATCGGGCGCCGACTGCTTCTCCTGGAAGAGACCCCACAGGGCGGCGTGGGCGGCGGTGACAAGCAACAGGACGGCGACGACGGCGCGCATCGCGGTTAAACCATACGGGGCCTGAGATTGAGGACTAAGCGAACCCGTCCCCTGGGTTCGACCAATACGATGGCGGAGGGAAAGATATCTCCGCCATCCGATTTAACAACTGGTGTGCCGCGATGGCGTTTTAAGGGCGCAAGCCGTTCCAGCCGCGAAAAAAATCGCGGCCGGACCCGGTCGCGGGATACGGCTATTTCGACGCCGGCGCAGGTGACGCCGACGGGGTCGGTGCAGGCGAGGGCGACGCTGCCGGTGCCGGTGCGGCGGTGCCGGCCGTCGCCGGCGCCGGGGTGGGAGCCGCGGCGGCCGCCGCGGCCTGGGGCTGCGCGCCCGGGTTGATCCAGCAGGCGTGGATGCGGCCGTCGAGGCTGCCGCGGACCTTGTCGTCGATCTGGGCGCCGAACCGGGTCAGGCAGCGGAACGCCGCCTGGACGTGGCCGCCGGGGCAGCCGAACCGGTCGTAGAGGTCGAGATGGCGGAACGCGGTGTCGAGGTCGTCGTTCCACATCAGGCGGACGACGCGCCGGCCGAGCCAGACGCATTCCGGGTTGCCGGCCGGGCCGTTGATCGCCTGCTGGGCCTCGACGAATTCCTCGACCTTGCGCTGGTTGGCCTCCCGCGCCGCATTGGCGTTCGCGTCGGCCTGCCCAGGCTGCTGCTTGGCCTGGTCGGGCGGATTGGGCGTGCCGCTCTGGGCGAAAGCGCCGCCGGCCCCGGTCAGGAGCGCAAGGCATGTGACAAGGCCGGTTACGGCAAGGTGGCGCAAAGCAGTGTTCTTCAACTCAAGCAGCCGTCGACGCATGTATTCCCCGATAATGTTCCTGCCCCCGCGGGATCATCCTAACGGCTCGCGTGATGCCGTCCAAATAGGTCTCCAGTGCGGCGGAGACTCTGGCGGAATCCCATGACTGGAATTTGGTATTTTGTCCAGCAAACTCACAACTTTATCGACCCAGCGCAAAACTGTCGCAGGACAACCATGGTATTGACCTAATCCCGCTCTTGGCAGATGGGCTGTGACCGGCTAATTCGACGGTCCCCCGGAGGATGGAACCGATTTCGCTTCGTACGCCGCTGGCGCTTCTCCTGATCTCGCTCGCCGTGATTGCATCCGTGTGGTGGTGGCTCGCCACGCCGATTACGCTCGTGCGCGCGCCGATCGATCCCGCTGCAAAGCTGCAATGCGTATCCTATACGCCGTTCCGCGGCGCGCAGACGCCGCTGGATCCCACCACGCAGATTCCAGTCGAGCAGATCGAGCAGGATCTGACCGATCTCGCCAAGGTCACCGACTGCGTGCGCACCTATTCGATCGAGAACGGCCTCGACCAGGTCCCCGGCGTTGCGGCCAAGGTCGGGCTGAAGGTGATGCAGGGCATCTGGCTCAGCAGCAACCGCTTCAAGAATTTGCAGCAGATCGCGATCGCGGTCCGGCTCGCCAAGGAGTATCCCGGCGTCGTCACCTCGCTGATCGTCGGCAACGAGGTGCTGCTGCGCGGCGAGATGACCGCCAACGATCTTGCCGGCAACATCCGCGCGGTGAAGGCGGCGGCGGGCAATCTTCCCGTCACCTATGCCGACGTCTGGGAATACTGGGTGAAGAACCGCGAGATTTATGACGCGGTCGATTTCGTCACCATTCACATCCTGCCGTATTGGGAGGACATCCCGGTCAAGGCGAAGTACGCCGCGGCGCATGTCGACGATATCCGCAAGCGGATGGCGGTGACATTCCCCGGCAAGGAGATCCTGATCGGCGAGACCGGCTGGCCGAGCCAGGGGCGGATGCGGGAAGGCGCATTGCCGTCGCGCACCAACCAGGCGCGGGTGGTGTCCGAGATCCTCGACCTCGCCAAGCGCGAGGGCTTTCGGGTCAACCTGATCGAGGCCTACGACCAGCCCTGGAAGCGCAAGCTCGAGGGCACGGTCGGCGGCAATTGGGGCCTGTTCGATTCGGTCAAGCGGCAGGTGAAATATCCGCCCGGCGTTGCTATCACGAACTATCCGGACTGGAAGCTGCAGATGGCGGGCGGCATGGCGCTGTCCGTCGCCACCTTCCTCGCGGCCTGGCTGACGCTGCGCCGCCGGCCCTGGACGCCGCGGCCGTCGGCCTGGATCGCGGTCGCCATTTCGGCGACGACGGCGGGGGCGCTGCTCGGGATTGCCGGCGACAAGATGTATTACGAGAGCTACGGCGTCGGCGGCTGGCTGCATTGGGGCGTGCTGCTCGCGGCGGGCATTGCCGCGCCACTGCTGACGGCGCATGCGCTGATCGCCGGGCGGTCGCTGCCGACCTTCCTGGAGTTGATCGGGCCGCGCGACTATCGCGGCAAGGGCGTGATCGGCGCGGTGCTGGCGATTGTGCTGATCATCACCACGGTGATTGCTGCCGAAACCGCGCTCGGCTTCACCTTCGATCCGCGCTACCGCGATTTCCCGTATGCCTCGCTGACCATGGCGGTGGTGCCATTCGCGCTGCTGACCATGCTCAATCGCCCGAAGGAGGGCATCCGGCCGCTCGCGGAATCCGTATTCGCCGGCCTGTTGGCGATCGCCGCCCTCTACACGGTCTACAATGAGGGTACGATCAACTGGCAGTCGGAATGGACCTGCGTGATGTACCTTTTGCTTGCCGCTACGCTGTGGCGGGCGCGGGCCGCGCAAAACCCAGGATGAACAGCCCGATCGCAAGCCCCGACAGCACGACGTTGTAGAGCACGATCCCGAGCCCCGCAGCGATCAAGCCGACGGTGAGCAGCACGATCGACGGCCGCGTCAGGTTGAGCACCGCGATTACCAGCGCGGTGATCCCGAACACCGAGTTCTTGAACAGTACGGTCGACAGCGCGCGAGCCTTGCAGAGCATGGTCTGCGTGCCGGCGTCGCAGGCCAGCGCAACGGGAGAGAACTCGATTGCCAGATAGCGCACGTAGAGCGCGTAGCCGACGGTGACGAAGCCCACGACCATCAGGAACTGGACCTGATAGGGGGAGAGGCGGAACGGAGGTTTTGTCATCGCGGCACTATGGTCGGGATCGGGTTGCGGGACAAGCTCGGTCGGAGCATCGAAATCGGTTGAAAATCCGGCCGCAATCCCTTGGCTGACATGATTATTGGCTGTTCCGCCGGAACATCGAGGAGATCGTGGTCGGCTCCGGCTTCTTGTCTTCGGCGACCGGCTGCGGCGATGGCGGTGGTGCGACGGCGCGCTTCGGCACGGCCCGCCGATGCGATGGCGCCGGCTTGGCTCCGGCGGGCGACTCGTTGAGGGCCAGCCGCTGGCCGTCATAGATCGCCGTCTCGCAGGTCCGCTGCACCAGGCTGAGGCCCGCGCAGATCCTGGCGGCGGTGCCGGCGTCGTTCAGCGGTCCGGCCACCAGGCGCAACTGCATGCCGAGCCCGTTGCTGTTCTCCTTGATCACGATGATCGGCCGCAGCGCCGCCAGCGGCGCGTTGGCCTTCGACTTCAACAGGCCGCGCCACAGCGCGCGCAGCCCATTGACCGAATTGGCCGTGCCGAGATCGACGCCGAACTCGGTGCGGTGGATCTGTGCCTGCGGCGCATCGTCCTCGGAGTCCGGATCCGCCGTGATCACCAGCGGAGGGATCGGTGCGGCGGTGACATCGTTGGCGGTCGGCGGCTTGACCGCTTCGGTTGCCTTGTTCGCCGCAGGATCGAGCGATGCCAGGACCGGCTTGTCGGCGGGCGGCTTGTCCGCGATCGGCGCCGGCACGGCGGGTGCATCCTCGGCGCTGGCCGCCGCGGCGCTCATCGGACTGGCGATCGATGCGGCGGAGGCGGAATTCGGCGGCGAATTGTCGGAGGCTGGCGGCTTCTCCGCGGCGGCTTGCGGCTTGGCGGCCGCGGGCGCCAGTTTCTTGTCGGCCGTTACCGGCTTTTCGGCCGCCGCAACCGGCTTCTCGATCGGCCCAGTCGCCTTGCTGTCGCCGGCTGCGGGCGGCTTGTCGATCGCCGCCGGCTTGTCCAATGCGACCGGCGGCGTCGTTGCGACAGCGGCAACGGTTGGCGCGGAGGCGGCGGGGGACGAGCTGGCGGTTGCGGGCGAGGCACCGGACGCCGCTGCCAAGGGTGATGGTGCCGCCGCTGGTGCCGGCGGCTGCCTGGCGATCGCGCCGGTCACGGAGTCGAGACCCTGCTCCAGCGTGGTGACGCGCGAATACAGCCGGTCGCGGTCGCCGTTGAGCGTATCGATCGCGGACGCCAGCCGGCGCGTCTCGTTGTGGCTCTCCTTCGCCAGCGCTTGCGATTGCTGGGCCTGTCGCGCGAGGTCCGCGGTGGCGACCTGGTCGCGCCGCAGCGTCAGCGCCGACTGGTTGGCCATCACCGCGACGGTGACGGCGCCGACCGCGGCGACGCCCCACGAGCCGAGCCGCCACAGCATGCGGCGATCCACAGCTTCCTCCTCGGCCAAAAAGCCGGTGGTGCTCTCGGTGTCGAATTCCGCCGCCAGATTGTCGCGATCTTTGGCCAAAGCCCGCTTGGCCCTCCTCAAGGCCCGCCGAATCACGAGGCAAAGATTAACAGGAAATGGACCGGGAACTTGAATCCGGAGCGCCACCGAGGCGAATCGGTTTCTTCTGCCGGGGAAAACAATTAAAGACGGCCTCGAAGAGAGCTTTGCGCAGCGAACTGCGCGCGACATCGAGGATTGCGAATGACTGCGCGAACGAGCCTGACAGTGGTGCTTGCGGCCGGCGAGGGCACGCGGATGCGCTCGTCGCTGCCGAAGGTACTGCACCCGGTGGCCGGGCAGCCGCTGCTGGCGCATGTGCTCGACGCCGCGGCCTCCGGCGAGGGATCGCAGCTCGCGGTCGTGATCGGCCCGGACCACGAGGCGGTCGCCGCCGAGGCGCGGCGGGTGCGGCCCGACGCGCAGACCTTCGTGCAGCGCGAACGGCTCGGCACCGCGCATGCGGTGCTGGCGGCGCGCGAGGCGATCGCCCGCGGCGCCGACGACCTCTTGATCGCATTCGGCGATACGCCGCTGATCTCGGCCGAGACCTTTGCCCGTATGCGCGCGCCGCTGCGCGGCGGCGCGGCCCTTGCGGTGCTCGGCTTCCGTGCCGCCGACCCGACCGGCTACGGCCGGCTGGTGGTCGAGAACGGCAAGCTGGTTGCGATCCGCGAGCAGGCCGATGCCAGTGCCGAAGAGCGCAAGATCACGCTGTGCAATGCCGGCGTGATGGCGTTCGACGGCAAGAAGGCGCTCGCGATCATCGAGAAGATCGGCAACGCCAACGCCAAGGGCGAATATTATCTGACCGATGCCGTCGGCATCGTCAGGGAACTCGGACTGGAGGCCGTCGTGATCGAGACCAGCGAAGACGAAGTGCGCGGCATCAACACCAAGGCGCAGCTCGCCGAGGCCGAGGCCGTGATGCAGGCGCGGCTGCGCAAGCAGGCGCTCGAGGCCGGCGTGACCCTGATCGCGCCGGAGACCATCTATCTCGCCGCCGACACCAAATTCGGCAAGGACGTCACGATCGAGCCATTCGTGGTGATCGGTCCCGGCGTGTCGATCGACGACGGCGCCGTGATCCATTCCTTCTCGCACATCACCCAGTCCACGCTCGGCAAGAAGGTGGAGCTCGGACCCTACGCGCGGCTGCGGCCCGGCACTTCGCTCGGCGACGGCGTGAAGATCGGCAATTTCGTCGAGACCAAGGGTTCGCGGCTGGAGGCCGGGGTCAAGGTCAACCATCTCTCTTATGTCGGCGACGCCCATGTCGGTGCCAATTCCAACCTCGGTGCCGGCACCATCACCTGCAACTATGACGGCTTCCTCAAGCACAAGACGCTGATCGGCGAGGGCGCCTTCATCGGCACCAATACGTCGCTGGTCGCGCCGGTCACGATCGGCAAGGGCGCCTATATCGGCTCGGGCTCGGTGATCACCAAGGATGTTCCCGACGATGCGATGGCGCTCGAGCGCAGCGAGCAGTCCATCCGCGAAGGCGGCGCCGCGCGCTACCGCACGGCGAAGCTGAAGGAGAAGGCCGCGAAGGGGAAGTGATCTTCTCGCGACGTGATTCCGAGTCTCCACGAAGTTGTCGTCCCTGCGAAAGCAGGGACCCATACTCCGCGGCCGGCGTTGTGAACGGGACTCGTCGTTCCAGCATCGTGAAACAATAACCATCGGCGGTTATGGGTCCCTGCTTTCGCAGGGACGACACCGAATAGGTGGAACGGTCAGTGAGACATACGTCTGCGTCCCCCGTGCCCCGGTTCATGCCGCATTCTTCGCCTGGCGCGGCTCGTCGGTGTTCGGCTGGACCGGTCCGAGCAGGATGCGCCGCTGCATCTCGTCAAAGGCGAGGTTTGCGTTCTTCTCGCGGGTGACCAGCGACAGCAGGATCGCGACCGCAAAGGATAGCGGCATGCTGATGATCGCGGGATTGCGCAGCGACACGAACCACCATTGATGCTCGACCGCGGCGAGCGGCTTGCCGAGAATGTCGACCTGGATGGTCGGGGACAGATAGATCAGCACCAGCGAGCTCAGCGTGCCGACGAGGATGCTCGCCACGGCAGCAGGCGTCGTGAAGCGGCGCCAGGTGATGGCGAGCACGAGCGAAGGGAAGTTGGCGGCGCAGGCGATCGAGAACGCAAGTCCCGCCATGAAGGCGACATTCTGGCCTTCGAACGCGATGCCCAGGCCGATGGCGAGGATGGAAATCAGAACAGTCGCGACCCGCGCGACCTTGAGCTGCTCGGCCTCCTGAGCGGTGCCGTTCCGGATCACATTGGTCCAGACGTCGTGGCAGAGCGTGGCGACGCCCGACAGCGTCAGCCCCGCGACGACCGCGAGCATGGTCGCGAACGCGACCGCACAGATGAAGCCGAAGAACGCATTGCCGCCGACGGTGAGTGCGAGCAGGGGCGCTGCCATGTTGCCGCCGCCTCCGGCCTTGGCCACCGCCTCGGGGCCGACCAGCACCATGGCGCCAAAGCCGATGATGAAGACCATGAGATGAAAGACGCCGATCAGGCCGGTGGCATAGAGGATCGACAGCCGTGCCGCTTTGGAATCCTTCACCGTATAGGCCCGCATGAGCACATGCGGCATCGCGGCGGTTCCGAACATCAGGCCGAGCCCGAGCGAGATGGCATCCCATTGACCCGAGACCACCTTCGATCCCGGCTGCAGCACCTTGGTGCCGTATTTCTCGGACGCCGCGGCGAACAGCTTCAGCGGGTTCATGTCGAAATGGGTCAACACGAGGAAGGCGAGCAGGACGCCGCCGCCCATCAGCAGCACAGCCTTGACCACCTGCACCCAGGTCGTCGCCAACATGCCGCCGAACAGCACATAGACCAGCATCACGCTGCCGACGACGATGACCGACCAGGTGTAGGGCAGGCCGAACAGCAGCTTGATCAGCGATCCTGTCGCGACCATCTGGGCGATCAGGTAGAACAGGATGACGGCAAGTGTACCGATGGCGCCGGCGAGGCGCACCGGGCGCTGGCGCAGGCGGTAGGCCACGACGTCGGCGAAGGTGAAGCGGCCGACATTGCGCAATGGTTCGACGATCAGGAACAGAATGATCGGCCAGCCGACCAGCCACCCGATCGAATAGATCATGCCGTCGAAGCCGTTCGAGGTGACAATGCCGGCAATTCCGAGCAGGGCCGCGGCGCTCAGGAAGTCTCCCGCGAGTGCCCAGCCGTTCTGCCACGGCGTGACCTGGCCGCCGGCGGCAAAGAAGTGCTCGGTGGTGCGCGTGCGACGCGCAGCCCAATAGGTGATCGCCAGCGTCAACGCCATGAAGGCGAAGAAGAACCCGATAGAAAGTGTGCTGCTGCCCATTTGCCTGTCCCCTTAGCGAAGCTCGCGAACGCCTGCGTCGAACACCCGGTTCGCCCACAGCACGTAGACCAGGCAGAGCACGAAGGAAGAGATGATGACGAGCGGGCCGAGCACGATGCAAAGCGACAGGCCGGGCATCAGGATGGTGCCGAGCAGCGGCTTGTCGAACGCGAACAGCCCCATGAAGCCGAAATAGATCGCGATCATCGCGACGCTAAGAACGAGCCCGAATGTGAGCCGCTTCTTGGCCAGTTTCTTGGCCAACGCGACGCCGCTCGGCGCAAGATCGGCATTGCCGGGAGTAACCACGTGCATATCGGCCCCCTCAAAACTTCAGCGCGCTCTGCTTGCGCCAATCGGACGAGCTTCAGCCGGGGGCTGACGGAAGGGAATTATGGATTTTTGCAATCTGCTGTGCGCGGCTGCGGCACGACATCGGCCAGCGTGACCTGCATGTCGGGGTCCTGCTTCAGGGTATTTTTCAGGAAAGCGCGGACGGCGCGGATGCGCGGGGCGAATTGCAGGTCGCTGTGGACGTTGAGCCAGACCTCGCGAACGGTGCCGGCGAGAGCGGGCAGCACGGGTATCAGGTCGGGCCGGTCCCTTGTGGCAAAGCTCGGAAGCATCACGATGCCGAGGCCACCCGCCGCGGCGTTCATCTGGGCGATCATGCTGTTGGAATGGAAGGCGATTTTCGGCTCTTCGACGACGTCGGCGAGCCAGCGCACCGAATCGACCTGGATCAGGTCCTCGATATAGGACACGAACCAATGATCCTGCAGGTCGCGCAGGCTTGCGGGCATCCCATGGTTGTCGAGATAGTCCTGGCTCGCGAATAGCCCGAGCCGAAACTTGCCGATGCGCTCCGAGATCAGACCGGGACCAGGTGGCCGGAAGAAGGACACGAACAGATCGGCCTCGCGCTTATGGACGTAGACTGTCTGGGCGGACGTGACGAGTTCGACGGTGAGCTGTGGCGCGGTGCGTCGCAGCTTGGCAAAGCGTTGCGCCAGATAGAGCGAGGCGATCCCCTCCATGGTGGCGAGCCGCACGGTCCCGACGAGCTCCTGGGTGTCGCTGGCGCTGGCCTCCTCGCGAATGGCGATCACCGCGCTCTCGACCCGCTCGGCATGACGCAACAACCGCTCGCCGACTTCGTTGAGCTTGAGCCCGGTGCGGTGGCGTTCGAACACCGCCACCCCGAGGGAAGCTTCCATCTGGGCGATGCGCCGGCTGACGGTGGAATGGTCGAGCCGCAGCCGCTTTGCTGTTTGGCTCAAATTCCCGGCGCGGGCGGCGCAGAGAAATACCCGCAGATCGTCCCAGTTGATCGTGTCGAACATGATCTGCCTCCAGGTTGCGGCCGTTGAGATTGCGGCCCTTGTCAGCAAAGCAATTCCCGTTCCAGCGCGTGGCGGTTCCGATCCTTCGCAACCGACATTGCGACAATTCCCATGCACGCCGGCAAGGCAGGGATGATACCGCTTCGCTCCCCTCATCCTAGAGCCTTCCGTTCCGATTGGATCGGAACGGGCTCCAGATTTTTGTTTTGACGCGTTTCTTCATGCGAACCGGTATCCACTTCGCTGGAAAACGCCTAGCCGGGATTTTCGACATGCTCCCTCGTTTCAAGGCTGCTGCCGTCCACGCCGCGCCCGTCTTCCTCGACAGCTGGGCGACCACCGAAAAGGCGATCGCCATCATTCGCGAGGCGGCGAGGGCCGGCGCCGAGCTGATCGCGTTTCCCGAGACCTATATTCCCGCCTTTCCGGTCTGGGCCGCGCTGTGGCCTCCGATCGACAACCACGATCTGTTCGTGCGCATGGCGGAGCAATCGGTGCTGGCGGACGGACCGGAAGTGGCGCGGCTGTGCGCCGAGGCGCGCGCCCTCGGCGTCACCGTCTCGATCGGCATCAGCGAGCGCTCCGCCGTCAGCGTCGGGGGGCTGTGGAACTCGAACCTGCTGATCGGCGAGACCGGAGAAATTCTCATCCATCACCGCAAGCTGGTTCCGACCTTCTATGAGAAGCTGGTCTGGTCGTCCGGCGATGGTGCGGGCCTCAAGGTCGCGGAGACGCGGCAGGGCCGGATCGGCGGGTTGATTTGCGGCGAGAATACCAATCCATTGGCCCGCTTCGCGCTGATGGCGCAGGGCGAGCAGGTGCACATTTCGAGCTGGCCGCCGATGTGGCCCACCCGGCGCCCGGCAGGCGGCGGCAATTTCGACAACGTGGCCGCCAACCGCATCCGGGCCAGCGCCCATTGCTTCGAAGCCAAGGTATTCGGGATCGTCACCGCCGGCTATATGGACCAGGCGATGCGCGCCTTCCTCATTGAACGCGATCGAACGATCGCCGACGTGATCGACCAGACACCACGTGCGGCGAGCTTCTTCGTCGATCCGACCGGCAGCGTGTTCGGCGATGGATTGCAGGACCAGGAGGGGATCGCCTACGCGGAGATCGATCTCAAGCGCTGCGTCGAGCCGAAACAGTTTCATGACGTGGTCGGCTACTACAACCGCTTCGACATCTTTGGCGTGACGGTCGACCGCAGCCGGCTGACCCCGGCGCGATTCCGCGATGCAGATCAACCGATAGCGGATACGCAAAACGCGGCAATTCTGTCGATCGATGCCGACGCGGGTTTGAACGGGCAGGGGCGCGACTGCCGGAGCTGACGAAGAGCTGGTGCGGCCTCATACAATCCTTCGTCCGCTTGCGGGATCCGATGCGAACATCGAAGTCCGGCATTCTCGATAGCCCGTAAACCTGCACCGTTGCCAACGCGGGAATGTATGGCTACGCTTTACCCCGGGTAGGCTGCCAAACGCTTCTTCGATCGGCCGGACGCTCATGCCAAAATTCCTTCGCATCGGAGTCCATCAGTCGAACGTTTCCGGATACACGTCGAAGGCATGGTGCATTCGACGGGCCGGCTCGATGGTTTTCCTGAAGTGGGGCGCCGTGCAGGTTGATGGCGCGGGCGACGGGCGAAAGGTCTACTGGACGTTTCCACCGCAGGAGAAAACCATTCGCTGCCGCACGGTGCAGCGCGCTCAGGACTACACCAAGGCTGCCATCGCGCGGCGACGCAGCCATCGCTATGAACCGCTGGCTGGGAATATCGCGAACCGGCGCCGAACCGCCGATCGGGACTCGCAGCTCAAGCAGGCGCTCGCCACCATCCTCTATGTCGATATCGTCCGATCCACCGAAAAGGCCGCGCGGCTCGGCGACACGCGCTGGGCGACGGTGATGAATCACTACTATGTCGCTGTGCGCAGGGAGCTGAAGGCCTTGCGGGGGAAGGAAGTCGTGACGACGGGGGACGGGGTGCTGGCGACGTTCCGCGCGCCGGCAGCCGGGATCCGTTGTGCGACCGCAATCCGCGAGTCCGTGCGCACACTGGGGCTGGAGATCAGGGTCGGACTGCACGCGGGCGAATACCAGGTGAGTGGGGCGGAGGTGATCGGTCTTGCGTTTCACATCGGCGCGCGCGTCGCAGCGAAAGCGCGGGCCGGCGAAGTGCTGGTCTCGAGCGCCGTCAAGGACCTGATGTCAAAGTCCGAAATCCGCTTCAAGGACCGCGGCGCGCACCAGCTCAAAGGCGTCCCGGAGCGATGGCGGCTCTACCGGGTTGAGCATTAGGGCGTCCGGCAAGGATCGACGTCGGCGTTGCATCGCGCTTTCCCGGATCGTGCTCTAGCCCTTGCGGGTCGAGATGTTCTCTCGAATCCGTTCCAGCCAGCCGATGATGGCGCCGAGCGCCTGATCGCCCTTGCCGAGCAGTCCCGCCAGCTCGCGCTCGGCACTGCCTCGCCGCGTGGAATCGGGCTCGGGCAGTGGCGGAAGAATGTGGGCGTAGTAGGTCTTGTCGAGTAGCCGGTGCAGCAGGCGTTCGCCCGGGAACGGCTCGTTGTTGTTCAAGGCACGGGCGCCCTTCAGGATGGTCCGGATATCATATTGCGTGGGGCTGATGTCCGGCACCTGCTTGGCGAGCTTGAGCAGCGTGTACACCGCGACCCGCGCGGTGCGGACAGAGCTGTCCATCGTGAAGATGATGTCGTTCGATGTTTCCACGAACTGGCCCATCAGGCCCAGATTGGTGCAGCCCGCGGGGACGGGATGCGGCCGGTCGCCCGCCGCGCGGGGCATGAACATCGCGGTGATGTAGGGCATCAAGGCGAGGCGGGCCTTGGTGTTCGCCACTACCGCATCCAGCTTGTCCTCGATGCCGAGGTGGTAGCAGAGCTCCTCCAGGATCTCGCGGCCGGTGCAGGCCGGCATCGGCTTCTTGACGTAGTTGCCCTCCTTGTCCATCAGCAATGCGTAGACCCAGACCACCAGGACGTCCTTCGGCTGGGTCGGAAAGTGCGGCTGCCGGTTGCAGGTGAAGCTGAGCACCCAATTGGAGTCGGTGAAGGTGATGATCCCGCCGGTGACCGTCTTGCCGGAATAGGGATCGTTGACTGAAAGCTCCTTCAGCCGGTCGACGAAGGGCGACGGCTTGCAGGTGAGCGTGACCGACTCCCACATTGACTTGTCGACATTGCCGTAGAACTTCTCGGGCTTGCCGAAGATCGGCGATTTCTTCGCCAGGTTCGTCCACAGCGTCCAGTCGCTGGCTTGACCCGGATCATGCTTGCCGCGCTGAAGAACCGGAGCGTGGTCCATGTCGCCATAGGCGGTGCCCTCGGTCATCGATCCCGTGAGCGCGAAGACCAGATCTTTCGGACCGACCGGAATGGTGGTGTCGGCGCCGCCCACCTTGGCGTGGATCGCGGTGACCGTGCGGGCATCGCCGTCGACCTTGATGTCGAGATCGTGGGCGCGGGTATCGAACTGCACCTTGACGCCGCGCTCACGCAGATGCGTCACCAGCGGACGGACGAAGCTGTCGAACTGGTTGTATTTCGGAAATACCAGCGCCGACATGTCGCTCAGCCCGTCGATCGCATCGAGGAAGCGATGCATGTAGAGCTTCATCTCGAGCAGGCTCTGCCAGTTCTCGAAGGCGAACATCGAGCGCCAGAGGAACCAGAAGTTGGTATCGAGGAAGCCCGGGCTGAAGTACTGCTCGATGGTGATGTCGTCGAGATCCTCCTTGCGCTTCAGCAGCAGGCGGATCAATTCCCATTGCTGCGGCTTCGACAGGCCGAGCGTCGAGAAGTCGCGGATCTGGCCGCGCTTGTGCATCAGCCGCGCCTTGGAGAAGTTCGGATCGTTGTCGTTGACGAGCCGGTATTCGTCGAGAACGCTGTAACCCTCGGGCAATTCCAGCGCCTGGACGTCCTGGAACATGTCCCAGAGATTGTCGTAGTTCCAGTTCATCTCGCGACCGCCGCGAATGATGTAGCCGTTCTCGGGATCACCGGCGCCGTCGAGCGAGCCGCCCTCGATGTGCATGGTGTCGAGAATGGTGATGTCGTCGCCCTTCATGCCGCCGTCGCGGATCATGTAGAAGGCCGCGGCCAGTCCCGCGATGCCGCTGCCGATGATCCAGGCCTTGCGGGCTTCGACCGGCTGATTCGACACGGGACGGTTGCGCATGTACGCGCCCATCATGTCCGGCGGCGGCAGCGTGTTGTGGCTCCCGTTGTGCCAGTAGCGCCTGGACGCGTCGGTTTCGACCTCGAAGGTGGGCGTGCCGGAAGCTGCGACTTCAGTCATTGGCGACCTTTCTGCGTGATTGGCTTTCGCGATCTCCGTGGGGCCGATGTTGGCAGTTCGCCATGTCATTTTCTGGCCCGGGCCCGGTTGCGGCGAAGATGTCGCGGCGCGACCGGCGACGCTTCGTTAAGGGAGGGTGTCGCGGAGCCGGCAAATTTTCAGTGATTTGGGGAGGTCGACCGGATCGCCGCGCGCCGGTCCGGGATCGCAGGTGCGTCTCTACCGCGCGCCGAGGATGCGCTGCCATGGCGTGCAGCCGAGCACCTTCTGGGAGCGCCGACTACCTCCGGCGTCGGCTGGCCTCGCCGAAAGGCGTTAATGACGTATTGATGCGGTTAACGGCGTTTGCCGCCGGCGGTTTCATCGCTTTTAGGAGGCGACGAGGCAAAACACGTCATGCGCAAACATGCTGCGACCGCTTTGATTGGAGTCTTTTGCAGCCTCGTGACGTATTTCAGCGCCGCGCGACTCTGCCAATGGGCCGAGACCGGACAGTTGGCGGTGCTGTCCCGGAAGACACACGACCAACCTGAGTTCGTTTCCTGGGGCGACGATCGGCTCAGCTTCGTGCTGCTGTTCGCGCTCTATCTGTTTTTCCTCAAGAACGGACTGCACGGCATGCTGGTTACCTGCCGCGACGTCTGGCTGCGTGGCCGGGGATGGGAACCGTGAGCGCGCGGCTGATCGCTGGATTGATCAAGGTGCTGCTCGGAGGTCTTCTCACGGCCGGTCCGCCGCTCGCGCACGTCGCGCGCGGCGACGAAACTTCGAGCATCAATGCACGACGCGAGGCGCTTCGCGAATGGAGCAGTCTTGCCAATGGACGCACGGACTTTGAAATTTCCGATCCGGCCCTGGTGCCAAGGGTGCTTGCGCTTGCGGCCGAGCAATCCGGCTGCAAATACAGGGATGACATCGAGAAGTTGCCGGTTCGCTTCATGAAAGTGGCCGGGCACCGTCTCGCGCTGATGTTCTGTCGCCTTTCCGTGACCGGATCGCATCGCGCGTTCGATCTTTCCGACGTCAGCAGACCAAAGCCAATGGAGTTTCCGTACGTCGCGCTGAACGGCTTCGGTACGACGGACACTCCGGGTTTCATCACATGGAGGGAGGAGGCCGGCTTGTTTCAGGCCGAAACCGGATCCGACCTGTGTCCCAGCCGACACCTGCGGCATGTCTATCGGCTGGACGGGACCAATCGCGAAAGCTTTGTGGTGGTTCGCGTCGAGGTCAGCGCGCCTGCGTGCGGCGCGGGTCAAGAATGGACCACGATTTGGGAGGCGAAACCGTGGCCAGCCCCGGCGGGCCCCCGCTGACGCGCTCTTGCCAAAATGGTTAGCCCCGATTAACCAGCCTTTCGCATCAACCTTGCCGTTTAAGAGTGTCGCAATCGGCAATAATTATTGAGTATCTTGCGGCCGGCGATTCCCGTTAAGGGACCGTGTCGCCGCTTTGGCAAATTTTCGGCGATTTTTGGGGACATTGAACCGCATGTGCGGCATCGTCGGCATTCTTGGACGCGCTCCGGTCGCGGAGCAATTGGTGGATTCGCTCAAGCGGCTGGAATATCGCGGCTATGATTCCGCCGGTGTCGCCACGCTGGAGAATGGCGGCCTGGCGCGGCGCCGCGCCGAGGGCAAGCTGAAGAACCTCGAAGCCCGGCTCGAGGCCAAGCCGCTCGGCGGCCATACCGGCATCGGCCACACCCGCTGGGCCACGCACGGGCGGCCGACCGAGAACAACGCACATCCCCATGCCACCGAGCGCGTCGCCGTGGTGCATAACGGCATCATCGAGAATTTCCGCGAGCTGCGCGAGGAGCTCGAGGCCAAGGGCGCGACGTTCTCGACCGAGACCGACACCGAGGTCGTGGTGCATCTGGTCGACAATCTGCTGAGGGGTGGCGTCAAGCCGATCGAGGCGGTGAGGGCGGTGCTGTCGCAGCTGCGCGGCGCGTTCGCGCTCGGCTTCATCTTCGCCGGCGAGGACGATCTGATGATCGGCGCGCGCAACGGCCCGCCGCTCGCGGTCGGCCATGGCGAGGGCGAGATGTATCTCGGCTCCGACGCGATCGCGCTCGGGCCGTTCACCGACACGATCAGCTATCTCGAGGACGGCGACTGGGTGGTGCTGAACCGCAAGGGCGCCACGATCTTCGACAAGGACAACGCCATCGTCCACCGCGAGGCGATCAAGCACACGACGGCGACCGCGCTGGTCGACAAGGCGAACTACCGCCACTTCATGGCGAAGGAGATCCACGAGCAGCCCGAAGTGGTCGGGCACACGCTCGCCCGTTACGTGGACATGGCGACCGAGCGCGTCACCATGCCGGTGAAGCTGCCGTTCGACTTCAAGGATATCCAGCGCATCTCGATCACGGCCTGCGGCACCGCGAGCTATGCCGGTTTCGTCGCGAAATACTGGCTGGAGCGGCTGGCGCGGCTGCCGGTCGAGCTCGATGTCGCCTCCGAATTCCGCTACCGCGAGGCACCGCTGCGCAAGGGCGACCTTGCGGTCTTCATCTCGCAGTCGGGCGAGACCGCCGACACGCTGGCGGCGCTGCGCTACGCCAAGGCGCAGGGCGCGCACACGCTCTCGGTCGTCAACGTGCCGACCTCGACGATCGCGCGCGAGAGCGAGACCGTGCTGCAGACGCTCGCCGGCCCGGAGATCGGCGTCGCCTCGACCAAGGCGTTCACCTGCCAGCTGATGGTGCTGGCCTCGCTCGCGGTCGCCGCCGGCAAGGCGCGCGGCGAGCTGTCCGATGCCGACGAGGCCAAGCTGGTGCATGGCCTGGTCGAGATCCCGCGCCTGATGTCGGAAGCGCTCACCACCGAAGTGCAGATCGAGAAGCTGGCGCGCGAGATCTCGAAGTCGCGCGACGTGCTCTATCTCGGCCGCGGCACCAGCTATCCGCTGGCGCTGGAAGGCGCGCTGAAGCTGAAGGAAATCTCCTACATCCACGCCGAGGGCTACGCCGCCGGCGAGCTCAAGCACGGGCCGATCGCGCTGATCGACGAACACATGCCTGTCGTGGTGATCGCGCCCTACGACAAGGTGTTCGAGAAGACCGTCTCCAACATGCAGGAGGTCGCCGCCCGCGGCGGCAAGATCATCCTGATGACCGACGCCAAGGGCGCGGCGGAAGCGACGATCCAGTCGCTGGTGACGATCGTGATGCCGGACATGGGGGCGACCTTCGCGCCGATCGTCTACGCCGTTCCGGTGCAGCTGCTCGCCTATCATACCGCTGTCGTGATGGGCACCGACGTCGATCAGCCCCGGAATCTGGCCAAATCGGTCACGGTCGAATAGTCGCAAGCCGCGGCTTCACGCGGCCCTTCAAAAAGCTGCTAGAATGGCTTAGCTGGGTGATGGACTACGGCCGCTCCGACGCCGCTTCGACGACCTTGGAACCGCAATGACCTCCAACCAAGTGCCTCCCGCCTCGACCGGTGAATTGCCCCCGGATGCCCCGCGCGGGCTGATGGCGCGGTTTCGCAACTATTTCCTCACCGGCCTCGTGGTGGCCGGTCCGGTTGCGATCACCCTGTATCTGACCTGGTGGTTCGTGAACTGGGTCGACAATCTGGTCCGGCCGTTTGTGCCCACGGCCTACCGGCCGGAAACCTATCTGCCGTTCGGGCTGCCGGGTTCCGGCCTGATCGTCGCGGTCATCGCGCTGACGCTGCTCGGCTTCCTCACCGCCAACCTGATCGGGCGAACCCTGGTCGATCTCGGCGAACGGCTGCTTGGCCGCATCCCTGCGGTGCGCGCGATCTATCGCGGCCTGAAGCAGGTGTTCGAAACGCTGTTCTCCGGCAACGGCTCGAGCTTCCGCCGCGTCGGTCTGGTCGAGTTTCCCTCGCCCGGCATGTGGTCGATCGTGCTGATCTCGCAGGCGCCGAGCACCGAGCTCGCCGCCAGCTTCCCCGGAGAGGAGGAGCATATCTCGGTGTTCCTGCCGTGCGCGCCGAACCCGACCACCGGCTTCTTCTTCTATGTGCCGAAGAGCAAGATCATCGAGATCGAGATGAGCACCGAGGATGCCGCGACGCTGATCATGTCGGCCGGCGTGGTGCAGCCCGGCGCCAACGACCAGAAGCGCACCGCCGCGCTCGCCGGCATGGCCAACGCCGCGCGCATTGCCAGCCAGGCGTCGACCAACCACGCCTCGCTGCAGCCGGCAACTCAGCCCGCGCCGGCGAAGGTGGAAGGATAGGTGGGAGTCATTCCGGGGCGCATCGAAGATGCGAACCCGGAATCTCGAGATTCCGGGTCTGCGCTTCGCGCATCCCGGAATGACCGTGCAATTCACCCCGCGCCGATCAGCGGCACGGCCTCGTCGCGTTCATAGAGGTAGAGCAGGACGCGCAGCGCTTCGCCGCGTTCGCCCTTCAGCTTCGGATTGTCCTTCATGATCCGCAGCGCCTCGTCGCGGGCCTGGGTGATCAGCTGGCCGTGCACCTCGGAGCGCGCGATGCGGTAGCCGGGCAGGCCGCTCTGGCGGATGCCGAGCACGTCGCCTTCGCCGCGCAGCTTCAGATCCTCCTCGGCGATCCGGAATCCATCCGTGGTCTCGCGGATCACTTTCAACCGCGCCTTCGACATCTCGCCGAGCGGCTCCTTGTAGAGCAAAAGGCAGGTCGAGGCTTCCGAGCCGCGGCCGATGCGCCCGCGCAATTGATGCAGCTGCGCAAGCCCGAAACGTTCGGCGTTCTCGATCACCATGATGGTCGCCGCGGGCACGTCGACGCCGACCTCAACCACCGTGGTTGCGACCAAGAGGCCGATCTCGTGCGCGGCGAATTGCGCCATCACGCGATCCTTCTCGGTGCCCTTCATCTGGCCGTGCACGAGGCCGACACGATCGCCGAACCGCTTCTGCAAGCTCTCGAAACGTTCGGTCGCGTTGGTGAGATGCTCGGTGCCCTCGGCCTCGGATTCATCGACCAGCGGGCAGATCCAGTAGACCAGCTTGCCGGCGGCGAGCGCGCGGCCGACGCCGTCCATGACGTCCTCGATCCGGCTCATCGGCACGGCGCGGGTGTCGATCGGCTGGCGGCCAGCGGGCTTTTCGCGCAGCTCGGAGACGTCCATGTCGCCGAAGTAAGTCAGCACCAGCGTGCGCGGAATCGGCGTGGCGCTCAGCACCAGCACGTCGACGGCCTCGCCCTTGGAGGTCAGCGCGAGGCGTTCGCGCACGCCGAAGCGATGCTGCTCGTCGACCACGGCGAGCGCCAGCGCCTTGTAGATCACATCGTCCTGGATCAGCGCGTGGGTGCCGACCAAAAGATCGATCTCGCCGGCTTCAAGCTGCGCCAACAATTCGCGGCGCTCCTTACCCTTCTCGCGACCGGTGAGGATGGCGACGCGCAGGCCGGCGCTCTCGGCGAGCGGCGCGATGGTCTTGATGTGCTGGCGCGCCAGGATTTCGGTCGGCGCCATCAGCGCGGCCTGCTTGCCGGCTTCCGCGACGGCAGCGGCTGCCAGCAGCGCCACCACGGTCTTGCCGGAACCGACATCGCCCTGCACGAGGCGCAACATTCGCACCGGTTGCTGCAGGTCCGCGATGATCGCCGCGACCGCCTCTTGCTGCGACCTGGTCAGCGCATAGGGCAGGGCATCGATGATCTTCCTGCGCAGATGACCATCGCCGGCGTTGCGCACGCCGGCTGGGCGGCGCAGCGTGGCGCGGATCAGGGCGAGCGCGAGCTGGCCGGCGAGCAATTCGTCGAATGCGAGCCGCGACCAGAACGGGCCGTCGGGCAGGATGTCGGTCAGCTCGACCGGCACATGCACGCGGGTCAGCGCCTCCCTGATCGGCGGGAAGTTGCAGCGGCGCAGCACCTCGGGGCTGATCCATTCCGGCAGATCCGGCAGCCTGGTCAGCGCCTGCGCGATGGCGCGGCGGAGCGAGCCGATCGCGAGCCCCTCGGTCAGCGGATAGACCGGATCGATGCCGGACAGTTTTGCAAATCCCGCTTCATCGACGACGCGATCGGGATGCACGATCTGCGGGATGCCGTCATACATCGCCAGCGTGCCGGAGACGTAGCGCTTCTCGCCGACCGGCAGCAGTTTCTCGACATAGCCGGGCTGGGCGCGGAAGAAGGTCAGCACGACGTCGCCGGTGTCGTCGCTGGCATAGACGAGGTAGGGCGCGCGCGAATTCCGCGGCGGCGGCGGGCGATGGCGGTCGACGGTGACCTCGAGCGTCACCATGGTTCCGACCGCGGCGTCGCGGATCTTCGGCCGGGCGCGGCGGTCGATCACGCTCGCCGGCAGATGCAGCAGCAGGTCGACCAGCCGCGGCGTCTCGCTGCGGTCGAGCAGATAGCGCAGCAGCTTGTCCTGCTTCGGGCCGACCCCTTGCAGGGTCGTGACCTGGGCAAACAGCGGATTGAGCAGGGCTGGGCGCATCGACGAATCCAAGACCGTTTCACACCGTCATGCCCGGCCTTGTGCCGGGCATCCACGTCTTTTTTTGGAGCTGATGTCGGCCGGGTCCCGTCTACAAGGCTTCGACGGGCGCGCAAGCCCGGCGACGGCATGCGCCCAGGGAAACCCCAAAACGCGGCGAATGAGGGCTGACATCGGCCTTCGCCATGGCTATATCAAGCCCGCCCGGCACGTCCGGGCTTTTGGCGTTGGATGGATTTTGGGACATGACGGGATCGACACGATCGAGCAGCGGGCTCGATGACCGCCGCAAGCGGCTTTTGTTTCGCTGCTGGCACCGCGGCACCCGGGAGATGGACCTGATCCTCGGCCGCTTCGCCGACGCGACCATTGGCGAACTGTCCGACCACGAGCTCGGCGAGCTCGAGCATCTGATCGAGGTGCCGGATCCCGACCTCTATTCGGCGCTGACCGGCGACAAGGTGCTGCCGGCCGAATATGCCACCGCGCTGTTTGCCCGCATCAAGGCGTTTCGGGTCGCGGATCCCAGCGCATGAAACAGCCGATGAAATCACCGGCCGCGATGCTCGCGCCCGGCCGGGTGCTGACCATCGCCAACGTCGCCGAGGGCGCCGAGGGGCTCGTCATCTCGGATCTGGCGCGCGCCATCGCGGCGCAGCCGAAGCGTCCGGCGGTGAGCCTTGCCGTGGTGTGCCGCGACGGCGCGCGGATGCAGCAGCTCGCCCGCGCGCTGGAGTTCTTTGCACCCGACATCGCCGTGATGCAGGTTCCGGCCTGGGACTGCCAGCCCTATGACCGCGTCTCGCCGCATTCAGGCATTTTGGCGCAACGCCTGACCGCTTTGGCCAAGTTGTCGCGGCTGGTCGGCAGCGACAAACCGCTGATCGTGCTCACGACAGTGAACGCCGCCGTGCAGCGGGTACCGGCGCGCGACCAGGTCGCAGCGCAAGCGCTGTCGGTTGCGCCAGGCAATGTGGTGCCGATGGATTCGGTCGTGGCCTGGCTCGAGCACAACGGCTACACCCGTTCGTCAACGGTGCGCGAGCCCGGCGAATATGCCGTGCGCGGCGGCATCCTCGATCTGTTTCCGGCCGGCCTCGACCAGCCGGTGCGCTTCGACTTCTTCGGCGACAGCCTGGAATCGATCCGCACCTTCGATGCTGAGACCCAGCGCACGCTGCTCGACATGCGCGGGCTCGATCTCGTGCCGGTCTCCGAATTCCAGCTCACCACCGAAACCATCCGGCGTTTCCGCATGGGCTATGTCGCCGCGTTCGGCGCGCCGGAGCGCGACGATCAGCTCTATGAAGCCGTCTCCGAAGGACGGCGTCATCCCGGCATGGAGCACTGGCTGCCGCTGTTCCAGGAGCGGATGGACACGCTGTTCGATTATCTCGACGGCGCGACGGTCGCGATCGAGCCGCAGGGCGAGGACGCCGCGCGCGAGCGCTTCTCGCAGATCGTTGACTACTACGACGCGCGGCGCGAGGCGCTGGAGCATCCGGGCAGCGGCGCGATCTACAAGCCGCTGCCGCCGGACCAGCTCTATCTGACCGAGGCCGAATGGACCAAGCTGCTCGGCGATGCGCCGCTGGCGCGGCTGACGCCGTTCGCGGTGCCCGAAGGCACGCCCGAGGTGTTCGACGCCGGCGCGCGGCAGGGCCGCAATTTCGCCCCCGAACGCGCCGACAGCAACGTCAACGTGTTCGAGGCCGTGGTCGGTCATGTCGGCGCGCTGCAGTCGCAGCGCAAGAAGGTGGTGATCGCGCTGTGGAGCGAGGGCTCGCGCGACCGCATGGGCGCGATGCTGCGCGACCACAAGCTCCTGAACACGACCAGCGTCAACACCTGGCGGATCGTGCAGGCGACGCCGCGCAACGAGACCATGCTGGCCGTGCTCGGCATGGAATCCGGCTTCGAGACCGACGAGTTCGCCGTCATCAGCGAGCAGGACATTCTCGGCGACCGCCTGGTGCGGCCGCGCAAGGCGAGCCGCAAGCTCGACAATTTCATCTCCGAGGTGACGAGCCTCGCGACCGGCGATCTCGTGGTGCACGTCGAGCATGGCATCGGCCGCTTTGTGGGCTTGCAGACGCTGGAAGTCTCCGGCGCGCCGCATGATTGTCTCGAACTGCACTATGCCGCCGAAACAAAACTGTTCCTGCCGGTCGAAAACATCGAGCTGTTGTCGCGCTACGGCACCGACAGCGCCAATGTCGAGCTCGACCGTCTCGGCGGCGGCGGCTGGCAGGTGCGCAAGGCCAAGTTGAAGAACCGGATCCGCGAGATCGCGGGCGAATTGATCAAGATCGCGGCCGAGCGGCAGCTGCACGAAGCGCCGAAATTCCCGCTGCAGCCGCACGTCTATGACGAGTTCTGCGCGCGCTTCCCCTATGAGGAGACCGAGGATCAGCTCGGGGCGATCACCTCGACCTTGAAGGACCTCGAGATCGGCCGCCCGATGGACCGCCTGATCTGCGGCGACGTCGGCTTCGGCAAGACCGAGGTGGCGCTGCGTGCGGCGTTCGCCGTGGCGCTGGAGGGCAAGCAGGTCGCGGTCGTGGTGCCGACCACGCTCTTGGCGCGCCAGCACTCGCGGACCTTCACCGAGCGCTTCCGCGGCTTCCCGGTCAATATCGCGCAGGCCTCGCGGCTGGTCTCGACCAAGGAGCTAAACCAGGTCAAGAAGGGGCTCACCGACGGTAATGTCGACATCGTCGTCGGCACCCATGCGCTGCTCGGCAAGGCCATCAAGTTCAGGGATCTCGGCCTGCTGATCGTCGACGAGGAGCAGCATTTCGGCGTCAGCCACAAGGAGCGGCTGAAGCAGCTGCGCGCCCAGGTCCATGTGCTGACGCTGTCGGCAACCCCGATCCCGCGCACCCTTCAACTTGCATTGACCGGCGTCCGCGAGCTCTCGATCATTGCCTCGCCGCCGGTCGATCGCCTTGCGGTGCGCACCTTCGTCGCGCCGCACGATCCCCTGATGATCCGCGAGGCGCTGCTGCGCGAGCGCTACCGTGGCGGACAGGCGTTCTACGTCGTGCCGCGGATCGAGGACCTCGCCGGCGTCAAGGACTTCCTCGACAAGAACGTGCCGGAGATGAAGGTCGCGGTCGCCCACGGCCAGATGCCGCCGACCGTTATCGAGGACATCATGTCCGCGTTCTACGACGGCAAGTACGACATCCTGCTGTCGACCACGATCGTCGAGTCCGGTCTCGACATCCCGAACGCCAACACGCTGATCGTGCACCGCGCCGACATGTTCGGCCTCGCCCAGCTCTACCAGCTGCGCGGCCGCGTCGGCCGCTCCAAGCTGCGCGCCTATGCACTGTTCACGCTGCCGGCGCAGCAGAAGATCACGGCGCAGGCGGAGCGCCGGCTCAAGGTATTGCAGTCGCTGGAGACGCTGGGGGCCGGTTTCCAGCTCGCCTCGCACGACCTCGACATCCGCGGCGCCGGCAATCTGCTCGGCGAAGAGCAGTCCGGCCACATCAAGGAAGTCGGCTTCGAGCTGTACCAGTCGATGCTGGAGGAGGCGATCGTCAACCTCAAGGCCGGCGTCGCCGAGCCGGCTGCCGACCGCTGGTCGCCGCAGATCACGATCGGCATGCCGGTCCTGATCCCCGAGGACTACGTCAACGACCTCAGCGTGCGGCTGTCGCTGTATCGTCGGCTCGCCGATCTCGACACCGACGAGGACATCGACGCCTTCGCCGCCGAAATGCGCGACCGCTTCGGCGTGCTGCCGGACGAGGTGCGCTATCTGTTCAAGGTCGCGGCGATCAAGGCCTATTGCCGCCGGGCCAATGTCGGGAAGGTCGATGCCGGCCCGAAGGGCGCCGTGATCGCATTCCGCGATAACAGCTTCGCGCATCCGGAGCGGCTGGTGAGCTTCATCCGCCAGCACGGCCAGGCCGCCAAGGTGCGGCCCGATATGAAGGTGGTGTTCTTCCAGGAGTGGGATACGCCGGAAGAGCGCCTCGCCGGCACCACCGAGATCCTGCGCCAGCTCGCCAACCTCGCGGAGAGCAAGAAGGCGGCTTGACACGCGGTTCGACGCAAGCCCCTGCTCAGGATCGGATCAAATATGGCGCAACGTGGTCGTCGAGCAGCTTCAGGAACTGCTCGGCGAGAACGCTGAGTTCGCCGATCGTCGGCTTGAGGACCCCGACCTCGTAGTGGATCGCCGGCGCGAAGGGGCGGACGACGAGCGCGCTCGCGCCGCTGGTTCGCCTGAGCGTTTCGGACGCGCTGAGCGCGTCGACGAGGCAGACACCCGCGCCATCGATGACGAGGTTGAGCGCGACGGC
Organism: Bradyrhizobium sp. UFLA06-06; assembly: GCF_054820065.1. NCBI lineage: Bacteria > Pseudomonadati > Pseudomonadota > Alphaproteobacteria > Hyphomicrobiales > Nitrobacteraceae > Bradyrhizobium > Bradyrhizobium sp. UFLA06-06. Next base: position 177,344 of record NZ_JADFUD010000008.1, on the reverse strand, counting down.
AAAGAATTCACACTCGATCGCCGGATGAAACGGCGTACCGCTGGCTTCGAAGGCGCGCGATACCGCGGCATAGGTCGATCGGCTCTGCGAGGTGATGATCAGATCATGTCGCTCGAGAAGATCGGGAGTGACGACTTTCCGGTCAGCCAGTGCATGCGTTGCGGGCATCACGCAGTCGAGCGACATCCGGTAGCGCCGCAACACGACATTGGTGCGGTCGAACGGCGGCTCGGCGACTCCGAAGTCGAATGCACGCGCCGAGACCAGGCTCCGGACATTCTCGGAGCTTCGGGTCAGGAGCCTGATCGTTGTTGACGGACGCTCGCGCTGGAAGCGGCTGACGACGCGCGGAAGCCAGACGATCCCAGGTCCCGGACTCGCGATCGTCAGAACGCCGCGCTTGCCTGCGGAGATCCCGGCAGCGGCGTCCTCCAGTTCGGCAAACCCGGCGAGCGCCCGGATCGCTTCATTGTGCAGCAGATGCGCCTCCGGCGTAGGCACGATATGGCGGCTCTCCCGGCGAAACAGCGCAAAGCCGACATCCGCCTCCAGCCGTTTCAAGGCCGTACTCACAGCCGGCTGCGATATGCCGAGTGCGCGCGCAGCCTCGGTTGCCGATCGATGCTGCATAACAGCATGGAAAATCTCAACAAGACGACGATCCATAACCAATATCTATATATCGTTTCGATGATGCTCGTGGTATGAGCATGGAGGGAAACGCCAATAATACAAGGAATTTTCGCACATCACGCCGGCGAAATTCCAGATAATGTTACCGCAATCTGAGCGTGACGAGCATTGGCATTATATTTGCTTATGTTTCGGGATGAACTCGTCTGGAGGGTCTGCGGGGATGAACATTAGCCACGCATCATGCGCCGCGTCGGTCCTGGCCGCCGAGGCGGTGGTCAAACGCTTCGGCGCCCACACCGTTCTGAACGGCGTGGACCTTGCGCTGGGCACCGGGCAGTCGACCTGCATCATCGGTCCAAGTGGCTCCGGCAAGACGACCCTTCTGCGATGCATGGCGCTGCTGGAGGCTCCTTCCGACGGGCGCGTCGTGATGGAGGGGGCGACGGTCTCGCAGGCCCGGCCATCGTCGGATGTGCGGCTCGCTGCCCGCAAGGTGCGGCCGGAAATCGGAATGGTGTTCCAGCAGTTCAATCTGTGGCCGCACATGACGGTGCTGGGAAATATCATCGAGGCCCCGATGCGCGTGCGCGGCGTCAGCCGGGATGAGGCGGTCGTCACGGCCGAACGGCTGCTTCAGAAGATCGGCATGGAGGCGAAGCGCGATGCCTATCCGGCCAGGCTGTCCGGAGGCCAGCAACAACGTGTCGCGATCGCCCGGGCGCTTGCCATGCAGCCGAAGATACTCCTGTTCGACGAGCCGACGTCGGCTCTCGACCCCGAACTTCGCCGCGAGGTGCTGCAGGTCATGCGCACGCTCGCGCTCGAAGGCATGACGATGCTCGTGGTGACACACGAGATGGGCTTCGCCCGGCGCGTGGCGAGCCATGTCGTGTTCATGGACGAGGGGATGATCGTTGAGCACGGCACGCCCGCCGCTTTTTTCGAACGGCCGACGACCGAGCGCGCCAAGCGCTTTCTCAATCAGTTTGACGAGTGATCACCGCAAGACAGGAGATTGAAGCTCATGCCAAATCTGCGCCGACTTGCCTTCGTTTGCGCGCTCTTTCTCTCGATGACGCCGGCGGCTGCCCAGCAGACGCAGTCGCGCCTCTACGAGATCACCAAGAGCGGGGTACTCAGGGTCTGCATCTGGCCCATGTACTATTCGATTTCGTTCCGCAATCCGGATAGCGGACAGCTCGAGGGGATCGACATCGACCTCTCCAAGGAGCTCGCAAAGGACATGGGCGTGAAGCTGGACTATGTGGAGACCAGCTTTGGCAGTTTCATCGCCGACCTGCAGGCCAACAAATGCGATCTCGGCATGTTCGGCGTCGGGGCGACGATGAAGCGTGCGCAGGCCGTCGCGTTCTCGGACCCGTATCTGACGAGCGGCGTCTATGCCGTCGTGCGCAAGGGCGGCCCGATCACATCCTGGGCGGATATCGACAAGCCGGGCGTCAACGCCGGCGTCTCGCTCGGCAGCTATGTCGAGAACTTCATGCGGTCCTACTTCAAGAACGCCAAGACCGTCGCGGTTGCACCTCCGGCCACGACCCCGGCTGAGCTGATGGCGCAACGCGTCGACGTCGTCATGACCGATTATCCGGCCTCGATCAAAATGAATGCCCAGTTCGACTGGACCACAACGGTGGCGCCGCCGGAAAACCTGTCCGTGACGCCGTACGCGTACGTCATGAACCAGGGTGACCAGATCTGGCTGAACTACGTGAACCTGTTCGTTCGCACCATCAAGCTCGACGGCCGGCTCAAGGCCGCCGCCGAGAAGAACAAGCTCGGACCGATCGTCGCGCCCTGAGACATCAGATGCAAAGCTACAGCTTTCGCTGGGACGTCATCCCGAACAATCTGGGTTTTCTTGCCTCCGGCATGGAAATGACCCTGTTCATTTCAATTGTCACGCTCGTGGTGGCGACCCTGTTGGGGCTCGTCATCGCGATCATGCAGATGTCCCGTTTCCGCTTCGCGCGCATCATCGCGCTTTCGGTCGGCGAAATCGTCCGCAATACGCCGATCCTCGTGCAGCTGCTATGGGTCTATTACGTGCTGCCGATCGTCTTCAATGTGAGGATCGATGCGCTGGCCGCGTCGATCCTCGGTCTCTCGCTCTATTCGGCGGTGTTCATCTCCGAGGTCTTCAGAGCGGGCATCCAGACCGTTCCGGTCGGGCACCGCGAAGCGGCGCAGGTGCTCGGCCTGACGCCCGCGCAGAGCTTTGTGCGGATCGTTGGCCCGCAGGCGATTCGCAGCGTGCTGCCGCCGCTCGCCGCCAATTTCGTCCAGCTCATCAAATATTCCTCGCTTGCGTCCGTGGTGTCGGTCGGCGAGGTCACGCGGCGCGGCATGGAGTTGTCTTCGTCGACGTTCAGGCCGCTGGAAATATTCACCTTTATCGCGGTGGTGTATTTCGCGATCTGCTGGCCGCTCACCCACTCAATCCGCATATGGGAAGCACGCCTTGCACGACGTTGATCAAGTTCGCCGCGCGGTTTCGAGCGATCGGACCAGCGAGGTCGTCGAGCTGGCGATGCGGCTGATCGGAGTGCCGTCGCCGAATCCGGACGGCGACACGCGCGCCGTGGCGGCGCTAGCGGCCGATCTTCTCAGGGCGCATGTGCCTGGCGTTGCGGTTGAGCTGCATCCGGGGACAGCCGAGATCGTCAACGTCGTCGCGCGGATCAAGGGCCATGCCCCCGGCCGCCGCATCGTGTTCAACGGCCATCTCGACACCTATCCGTTGGGCGAGCGGATGAGCTGGTCGGTCAATCCCGACGGAGAGGTCGTAGGCGGCCGCCTTTACGGCCGCGGCGCTGCTGACATGAAGGGCGGCATCGCGGCATCGATGGCCGCGATGGCCGCATTGGCCGAGCAAAGCGAGGCATGGGCGGGAGAGGTGGTGCTGACGCTCGCCGGCGACGAGGAAAGCATGGGTCCGTACGGGACCAAATACCTGCTCGACCAGGTCCCCCATGCCAGCGGCGACGCCGTGATCATTGGCGACGCCGGTTCACCGATGGTGCTGCGCTTCGGCGAGAAGGGATTCCTTTGGATCGAGATCGAGGCGGAGGGCAGCGCGGCGCACGGCGCGCACGTCCATCTCGGCATCAATGCGATCGATCGCTTGCGCGAAGCGCTGGACAGAGTGAGTGAGCTGCGCAGCCTGGCAGTTGCGATGCCGGTCAATGTCGCCGACGCCATCCGCCGTGCAAGGCCTGTCTCCGAACCGCTGTGCGGCGCCGGCGAAGCCGACGTCCTGTCGAGCGTCACGGTCAACATCGGAACGGTGAGTGGCGGTTCGTCACCGAACCTGGTGCCGAGCCAGGCGCGAGCGGCCATCGATCTGCGTCTGCCGGTCGGCGTCACGTCGGAAGCTGTTCTCGCGCGGTTGCGGGAGGTGCTCGATCTGCCCGGCATCACATGGCGCGTGTTGCGCTGCTTCGAACCCAATCACACCGGCCCCGGTGACGAGATCGTCACGCGCTGCGCAACTGCGGCGACGGACATCATCGGCAGGGCGCCGGCGATCAACATGCGCGTCGGCGGCTCCGATGCGCGCTGGTTTCGAATGGCCGGAATCCCGACGGTGGTCTATGGGCCGACTCCTCACAACATGGGCGCGCCGGATGAGTACGCTGACATCGCCGAACTGGCGACGGTGTCGCGCGTGCACGCGCTGACCGCTTTCGACATGCTGACAAGAGAGAACAGAAAATGAGCGACGTGGCGGGTTTCGTGGGTCCGGAAACATTCATGGGATTGCCGGCGGGGTTACCGCGGCCGGGCAGCCGCGCCGCCGTGCTCGGCGTGCCGTTCGACTGCGGCACGCATCCGTTCCGCGTCGGCGCCCGGCAAGGCCCGCTGGAGGTCCGGCGGGAGTCGCGGCTCATTCGCCGCTATCATCCGTCGCTTGCCGACGTCGACGTGCTGTCATTGCTGGGTGCAGTCGATGCCGGCGATGTGGCCTTGGTGCCGGGACGCATCGAAGACGCCTTTGTGAAGATCGAGGCTGCCGCCGGTCGAATTCTCGAGCTTGGCGCGGTGCCGGTCGGGATCGGCGGCGACGGTTCGGTCTCGCTTCCGCTGATGCGCGCCGCCGCCCGGTACCACAAGGATCTCGTCGCACTGCATATCGACAGCCATACCGATGCATATCCGTATACGCCGGACGATCAGTACAATGCGGCCACGCAGTTCACCAATGCGGCGCAGGAAGGCGTGGTGAACGCCGGCCGATCCTGGCACATCGGCGTGCGCGGATTCACCTATTGCCCGGGTGTGCTCGAACATACGCGGTCGCTCGGATTTCGCGTCGTCACGATCGAGGAGCTGATGCGGCGCGGTTTCGCGCAGACCGTCGCGGAATTCAGCCAGGTCGTCGGCGCGCGACCGGTCTATCTGTGCTGGGACATGGATGTGTTCGATCCATCGGTCGCTCCCGGCGTATGCACGCCCGCCTGGGGAGGCCTGTCGGCCCGGGAGGGGATCGAATTGCTGCGCAGCCTTTCAGGCTTGAATATCGTCGCGATGGATTTCAACACGGTCAGCCCGCCACAGGACGTTCAGGGAATGGCCGCCCAGCTCTGCGCCCATATGATCATGGAGGCTCTCGTACTGCTTGCCGCGGGCATGGGGCTGTTGCCGGACTGAAATCGCAGCGGCTTGATGGGGTATGCCGCGCCGGCGATGACCGTGCCCTAAAATCCGCGGGCCTTACGACGCCGCGCGCTCCGGCATCCCGAACAGGCGCCCGAGCAGCGAGATCGCGGAATCGCCCGGCATCAGCGTTGCGACGCTGACCGCGGGCTCGGCACGCGTGTCGCGGCGGCCGTTCTGGGTGTGGCGCATCACGCTGGCCAGACGCCGCGTGATCGCCTGCGCATTGCGCAGGTCGGTTCCGGCGAACGCCACGACCAGCGAGCGGTCGTCATGTACCGCGCCGAAATCGGCCTGGCGCATCAGCCGGCTGATGATCCGCGCGCCGTCGAATTGCGCGCGCGGCTGCGTGTCGTCGAACGTGAACCGCGCCACCGAAAGCGCGCCGCCGCGCTCGGCGGTCTGGTAGACGGTGGTGGCGAAGTCGCGCTCGAACGCGGCCTTGGTGAGCAGCCCGGTGCGGGCGTCGATCAGGCCCCTGGCGTCGATCGCCTTCAGCATGCGGCCGAGCCGCGCCTCGAAGGCGTGCTGGCGGATCATCGGCAACGCCATGTCGGCGATGCGCGTCGGCCCGGCCGTGACGATCTCGAGATTGGGCAGCTCGTATCGCGGCGTCAGCTCGCCCGAGGCGACGATCACGGGCAACGGGCGGAAGCGGACGTCCTCGGTCAGCACGGTCAGGAACGCATCCATCACCCGCGGAGTGAAGCCTTCCGCCAGCACGATGCCGTCGATGTCGCGGCTCGAGAGATGCTTGGCGGCGGCCTCGATGCTGAGCGCGCCGACCACGCCGGCGCGTTCGCCGAGCGCGACCGACAGCGTCGGGTAGGCGCCGCCGCGGCCGATCAACAGCGCGGTGGCCTCTCCGATCGGATCGATGTCAGACAGGGCGATCGGTGCCGGCGGCACCAGGCGGCGCATCACGGTGGCATGCAGGCCGCGAACGCGTAACGACGCATTGAGCCGGGCGACCAGCCGATCCGGCAGACCCTTGTTCTGGAAGAATGCGATCACGGTGTCGGGCAGGGTGGTCGCAGGATCGACCGCGATCAGCGGCAGATACGGCGCGCGGGCGGCGGCGCGCTTGGCGAGACCCGACAGGGTGACGAAGTCGACGCCCTCGGCGGCCGCGATGATCGCTGCCGGCTTGACCTGCTCGATGGCCCGTCCGGCCTCGTTCCAGTCGCTGACCACGACCGGGAACAGTTTCGTCTCATCGAGGACTGCGGCAAACGACGGCTTTGTCGACGCCGATACGATGAGGACCGGACCTTGTTGGGACATTCGAACGCTCGAAACCAATGCTTAAGATCAGCAAACGGCTGCGATGCTAGTTCGCATGGCTTAATGCAGCGTCAACACAATGATAAGACTAACGCAATGATAAGATTTTAACTCAGTCCGGCGCCACCACGGTCGCGAAATGCTTCGACCATCAAGGGGTTAAGCCCAAGTTCTGTGAGGGCGTCGCGGGCGCGCGCATTGTCCTGCGCCCGTCCGGCCAGCCGGTGGCCGCTGAGACGGTCCGGCAATGCCGTGAGCAGCGCGCCCTGGCCGAGGCGGCGCGACCACTCCTGCAGCTCTTGGGCGAGGAAGCGGTAGCCGCCGACCGTCATCACCCCCGACGGCGGCGCGGTGATGTTGATGGCCCCGGTCGCGCGATCGACCCGTGCGGCATATTCGGTGTCGACGAAATCGCGCGGCGGCGGCGCGATCAGGCTGTCGCCGGGCGGAGGCGGCGGCGCATAGGCGGCGACCGGTACCATCGGGCCGCGCAAGCCGAGCGTACCCTTCGGCGTCAGCAGGATCTCGCCGGCGATCGATGCGCCGGGCGCTTCGCGCGGCGCGCTGTGCGGCCCCGGCTTGATCAGGGCCGGCGAGCCGTCCTCGGCGGTGCGGCGGGCGCCGAACAGCCCGGCCTCGCCGAACAGATAGACGTCGGTCATGGTCACCGGCCGCGAGGTCCAGTGCGCACTGGAGGCAACTTGCTCAGGCGTGCGCCAGAGGCCGATCACGTTGCGCAGGCTGGGCAGGCGCTCCGACAGGCCGCGCTCGTCGAGCCGCAGCGCGAGCTGCGCCGGCGCGATCAGCGTGTTGCAGGCGTGATCGTTGAACTGGGTCTCGAACGCGTCCTCGTCGAACGGGTGGTGCAGCACCAGCGTTCCGCCCGACAGCAGCCAGGTCACCAGCGACGCGCAGATGCCGGCGAACGACATCGGCGCGAACGCCGACATGATGGTGGCGCCTGGCGGCAGATCGCTCTCCAGCGACATCGCGAGTCCGCCGGCAATCAGGCCGAAATGCGCCCGCGGCACCGGACGCAAACCTTCACTGGTGACGTCGAACGAGATCAGCGCCGGCTTGCGGCCGTCCTCGATCATCGGGCGCGAGGCCCGGGAGTCCTCCAGGATCGCCTGGTCGAGCGAGGCCATGCCTTCGGGCAGATCATTCCCGAAGCCGCAGACATGGCGGATCGAGAAGGCTTCCGCCGCGGCGTTCATGGCGATGTCGGCATAGGAGACGCCGTCGATCCGGCCGCAGCTGACGATCGCCCGCGCCGCGGTGCGGTTGAGCACGGATGTCAGCTCGGCCTGCCGCCACAGCAGCGGCAGCGGCACCACCACCAAGCCTACCCGATGCGCGGCGAGGACCGTGAGGGCGAATTCAACCGTGCCGGGCAGCTGCACGGCGATCACCGTGTTGGCCGGCAACCCGCTCTGGACGAAGTGGGCGGCGATCGCCGAGATCGCGCGGTCGGCCTGGGCATAGGTCAGGCGCTTGCGGGTCTGTCCGGTGATGCGCTGCTTGTTGAGCGGGTCGACCAGCGCCAGCGCCTCGGGCTGCCGCGCCAAAGTGCGCTTGAACAGGGTATCGAGCGTTGGCGAGGTGATCGACTGGTTCACGGGTTCAACGTCGGTTGCATCGCTTCGGTCGGACCAGATCATGCCGCGTCGGGTCGCATCACCCGGCCAATCATCTGGATTGCGGGCCGGGCTTCTGCCACCAGGTCTCCGGCAGGTAGCCCGTCAACGCCGTGGTCGAAGGCCGTTCTATCCGATTCCAGCGCGCGATCCATTGCTCTCCCAAGTTAAATAGGGGGATAGCGTAGAAGCCCGACATCAGGGCCCGGTCCAGCGCCCGCACCGCCGAGACGAAGGCCGGCCGCTCGCGCGCTGCGAGCAGCGCCGCGATCATGGCGTCGATGGCGGGATCCTTGGCGCCCATGTAATTCCTTGTGCCCGGCACATCGGCGGCCTGGCTGCCCCAGTAAAACCACTGCTCGTTGCCCGGCGACAGCGACTGGTCCCAGCGGATGGGAATCATGTCGAAGTCATAGCCGACCCGGCGTTGCTCGAACTGCACCGCGTCGACCACCCGCACAGTGGCTTCGATGCCGGCCCGCTTCAGGTCACGCTGATAGGCGAGGGCGATCCGCTCATGCTCGCGCGTCGTCACCAGGATCTCGATGCGCAGCGGCGTCCCTGTCGAGCGCTGCTTCAAGACTGTGCCGTCGAGTGCGTAGCCCGCCTCGGCGAGCAGCGCGAGCGCACTGCGCAGAAGGCTGCGGTCGCGTCCCGACCCGTCGGTGACCGGCAGACGATAGCGGCCGTCGAGGATATCGGGCTGGATGTGCGACAGGTATGGCTTGAGCAGCTCGCGCTCGCGATCGTCAGCGGGACGGCCATAGGCGGACAGATCCGATCCGGCGAAGAAACCGCCGGCGCGCGAGAACAGTCCGAAATAGTAGTTGCGGTTGACCCATTCGAAATCGAACAGCATCGCCAGTGCCTGACGCACCCGCAGGTCGGCAAATTTCAGCCGCCGGCTGTTGAACACCAGGAATTCGGACGGCCGCGGCGTGCCGATCTTGATGGTGTCGCGGATCACCTCGCCGTTGCGCGCCGCCGGGAAGTCATAGCCGTCGTGCCAGCGCAGCGGCTCGGTCTCGGTCCGGAAATCATACAGCCCGCGCTTGAAGGCCTCGAACATGCCGTTGGCCTCGCGGTAGTAATCGAGCCTGATCTCGTCGAAGTTCCAGAGGCCGAGGTTGATGGGCAGATCGCGGCCCCAATAATTGGGATCACGCGTGAAGGTGACGCTGGCGCCGGGCTTGACCGCCGTCACGCGGTAGGGGCCGGACCCGATCGGCGGCGCCAAGGTTGTTTCCTCGAATTTTTCCGGTTCGATGGCGTGCCGCGGCAGGATCGGCATCAGGCCGAGGATCAGCGGCAATTCGCGATCCGCCACGCCGCCGAAATCGAACCGGACCGTGAGCGGGTCGAGCGCCTCGGCCTTTGCGACTTTCGAATAATACTGACGGTGCATCGGACGGCCGTGGTCGCGCAGCAGCGCCAACGAGAACAGCACGTCGTCGGCGAGTACCGGCCGGCCATCCGAGAAGCGGGCGCGGGGATCGATGTGGAATGTCACATAGCTTCTGGCGTCGTCGGTCTCGACGCTGCGCGCGAGCAGGCCGTACAGCGTGAACGGCTCGTTATTGCCCCGCGCCATCAGGCTTTCGTAGACATAACCGCGCTCATAGCCGTAGCCCCTGACCTGCTGCACGGCGACGCCCCGGATGATCATCGGATTGAGGCTGTCGAAGGTGCCGATCACACCCTGGATCAGGCGGCCGCCCTTGGGAGCGTCGGGATTGGCATAGGGCAGGTGGGTAAAGTCGGGTGGCAGCGCCGGGGCGCCATGCATCGCGATCGCGTGGCTCTCGGCGGCCGCCACAGGGGCCAGCCCGCTCGTCATGCATCCCAAGACCAGCCATGCCAAGACCAGCCAGATCGCGGCCCATGCGGCGCGCCAAGTGTGCCCGGGAACACGTGCGTGAGGCGCCGGATTTGATTCGCGAAACGTCACGTCCCGAGGTTTATCACAGGCCGCTGAAACCCGCCGGGAGATGCGGGCAAATACGCTTGTCGGCATTGATCTTTCCGCGCGCCGCTGTATTGAAGGCGTGCAATTCGAAGGCGGGAACGCCTGTCACGTATCCGCCTCAATTGACTAGGAGACAGCCGCCCAAACGGCTATGTGTCGGCGCCTGCAGCGGTTTCGGGCTTCCGTTCAGAAAGGGTTTTCCGCAATGAATTTCCGTATCTTGGCCGCCCCGGTCCGGCCGCATGGGCGAATTGTTGCCCTGATGGCGGCGACGGCATTCTCTGCAGCGCTCCTGGTTCCTGCCGCTCGGGCCCAGCAGCCGGCAGCGCCGGCGCCTGCGGCACCGAAGGCTGCGCCCAAGGCGGCACCCAAGGCAGCTCCGAAGGCTCCGGCAGCCCAGGCGCCCGCCCAAGCACCGGCCGCCGGCCAGCCGCCCGCTGCGGCCGCCCAGCCGCCGGCGCAGGATCAGCAGATCCAGCTGATCTACGCCCCCTGGACCAAGTTCTGCCTGAAGGGCCAGGAAGCCAACGCCAAGCAGGTGTGCTTCACCGGCAAGGACGGCCGCATCGAGTCCGGCCAGCCGGTGATTGCGGCCGTGATCATCGAGCCGGAAGGCGAGCCGAAAAAGATCCTGCGCGTCACGCTGCCGCTCGGCATGCAGCTCGTGCACGGCACCCGCATCATCGTCGACGGCAACCCGCCGCAGCAGGCGCCCTATGTGATCTGCTTCCAGAACGGCTGCATGTCCGACTATGAAGCAACGCCCGAGCTGATCGCCAACATGAAGAAGGGCCAGAACCTCGTGGTCCAGGCGATCAATTCGAACGGCGCGCCGCTGACGCTGCCGCTGCCGCTCAACACCGAATTCGCCAAGGCCTATGACGGCCCGCCGACCGATCCGAAGGTGTTCGAGGAAAACTCGAAGAAGCTGCAGGAAGAGTTGCAGAAGCGCGCCGAAGAGCAGCGCAAGAAGCTGGAAGGCGCGGGCGGTGGCTCTGCGCAGGCTCCGGCGCCGGCCAATCCGGCGGCCAAGTAAACACTTCAATCTCGCGTTCAGGAAAACGCGAGATCATCGCGATCAAAAGGCGCCCGGAAGGGCGCCTTTTTTTGTCATGCGAAACAGACTGGCTGCTGGCAGCCTGCTGCGCTGGTGATCGCGCAGATCGTGTGCGATGGTCATCGAAGGGTGGTTCGATTGCGTCGCGCGATGAGCGCGCATCGTTCGTGCCTCGTCCGGACAAGTCCGGCGTCGAAGCACAATCATAAATCCGATACGGGAGGCCAGACGAAAGCGCAGACAGCGCCTTCGATGCGCAAATCTGCGCGTGGTTCTTCCGCGAATCCTGGCCGCCGTTCGCAGTCATGGAAGTCGCGCTATGTCCCAGCAAGTCAGCACGCAGCGGCGCGAACCGCGCTCCCGGCCTCCGGAACGGCCGACCGGCCGCCCTTCGGTCGATGCTGGCGTTCGCGTTGGCCAGGACAACATCCCCCGAGCGTTTCATCCCGGCATCGTCCATCTCGCGCTGGCGATGGGCGGGTTCGCGATCGGCATCGCCGAATTCGCGACCATGAGCCTCTTGCCGTTCTTCGCCCATGACCTGCACATCAGTGAGCCCCAGGCCGGCCACGCGATCAGCGCCTACGCGCTCGGCGTCGTCGTCGGCGCGCCGGTCATCGCGGTGCTGTCGGCGCGCATGACGCGGCGGACGCTGCTGATCGCGCTGATGGGCTTCTTCGCGCTGATGAACGGCCTTTCGGGGCTCGCGCCCGATTATCACACCATGCTGGCGCTGCGCTTCATGGCGGGGCTGCCGCACGGCGCCTATTTCGGCATTGCCATGCTGGTCGCAGCCTCGCTGGTCCCGATCGACAAGCGCACAGCGGCCGTCGGCCGCGTGCTGCTGGGGCTCACCATCGCGACGACGATCGGCGTTCCGCTCGCCAACGGGGTCGGGCAGGCCATCGGCTGGCGCTGGGCCTTCGCGATCGTCGCCGGTCTCGCGCTCTTGACCGCGATCCTGGTCCTGATCTTCGCCCCGCGTGATGCCGCAAACCGCAATGCGAGCCCGCTGCGTGAACTGTCGGCACTCGGGCGCAAGCATGTCTGGCTGACGCTGGCGATCGGCGCCATTGGTTTCGGCGGGCTGTTCTCGGTCTACACCTATCTGGCGTCGACCATGCTGGCGGTAACCCACTCGTCGCCGGCGCTGGTGCCGGTCACGCTGTGCGTGTTCGGCGCCGGCCTCACCGCCGGCAACATCATCGTGCCGCGCTTCGCCGACCGCGCGCTGATGGCAACCGCAGGCGGGCTCCTGCTGTGGTCGGCGGCGACGCTCGCGCTCTATCCGCTGGCGGCCGGAAATTTCTGGACGCTGACCGCCGACGTGTTCCTGATCGGGCTGGGCGGGGCGCTCGCCACCGTATTGCAGACCCGGCTGATGGACGTCGCGGGCGAGGCGCAGAGCCTCGCCGCCGCGCTCAACCACTCAGCCTTCAACGTCGCCAATGCGCTGGGTCCGTGGCTCGGCGGAATGGCGGTTGCCGCGGGTTATGGCTGGACGTCGACCGGCCTCGTCGGGGCGGGGCTGGCGCTGGCGGGATTTGTCGTCTGGGCGATCGCGGTTGTCTTGGCCAGGCGCGAGGGGGTGTGAGCGTGGCAGCGCGAAAGCCGTGGCATTCGCCGGAGCGCCGCCGGACCTCAGTTCAGCGACGGATTGCGCGGACGGTAGCCGCCCGATTTGTCCTTGATGAAGATCTCCGCCACCTGCGAATGCCGGATCGGCTCGCCCGACTCGTCGGGCAAGAGGTTCTGCTCCGAGACATAGGCGACGTACTCGGTCTCCGAGTTTTCCGCGAGCAGATGGTAGAACGGCTGGTCCTTGTGGGGCCGCATGTCCTCGGGGATCGACAGCCACCATTCCTCGGTGTTGTTGAACTCCGGGTCGATATCAAAAATCACGCCCCGGAAGGAGAACACCCGGTGACGGACGATCTGCCCGATCTGAAACTTGGCGGTGCGCGCTTTGATCATGGCTCGTCGATAGACCAACATTGTGGCCGATGCTAGGGGCTAAGGTCCGAATTAACCCGCGCTTTACCGATTCCAGCCCTGCAAAAACGACCCGAAATCCGGCCGAGAAACTACTTTCAGAATGATCGATATCCTCAATCTGGCGTTGCCGTATTTCGGCTTGATCTTCATCGGTTACGCGTGCGGCAAGGCCAAGGGTTTGCCCGAGAGCGGGCTCGCCTGGATGAATTTCTTCCTGCTTTACGTTTCGTTGCCGGCGCTGCTGTTCGGGATCATGTCCAAGACGCCGTTTGCGGAGCTGAACAACCCGCCATTCCTGATCGCCACCACGCTCGGAACCGTGCTCGCGTTCTTCCTGGCGATGGTCGCGGGCAAGGTGATCGGCGGGCTCACGCTGCGCGAGGCGACGCTGGCCGGCCTGTCGGGCGCCTACGGCAATATCGGTTACATGGGTCCTGGCCTCGCGCTCGCCGTGCTCGGTGCCAAGGCGGCGGCGCCGACCGCGCTGATCTTCTGCTGCGACAGCATCTTCCTGTTCTCAATCGTGCCGCTGCTGATCGAGCTCACCGACCGCGACCATCCCTCGCTGCTGCATGCACTTGGCGTGGTGCTGCGGCAGATCGTGCAGAACCCGCTGATCATGTCGGCCGTGTTCGGGGCGCTGGTCGCCGCGTTTCATATCCCGATCCCGGTCGCGCTCGATCGCACCATCCAGTTCCTGGAAAACGCCGCCGCGCCGACGGCGCTGTTCGTGCTCGGCATCACGGTGGCGCTGCGGCCGTTCGAGCGGGTGCCGTGGGAGGTCCCGGGCGTGGTCGCGATCAAGCTTTTGATCCATCCGCTGCTGGCGTTTGGCCTGATGCTGCTGTTCGGCCCGTTCGCGCAGCCTTGGGCTGCGACAGCGGTGCTGATGGCCTCGCTGCCGCCGGCGCTCAACGTGTTCGTGATCGCGCGGCAGAACGACACCTGGATCGAGCCGGCCTCGGTCGCGGTGCTGATCGGCACCTTCGCCTCGGTGGTCACGCTGACCAGCGTGATGTGGTTCATCCAGAGCGGACGGCTGGTGTTTCCTTAACGTACGCCGTTCTCAGCGCCGCCATGACGGCGCGAGGCCTTCGCGCATCGCTAGTCGCCGCAACGGGCCGAATGCGCCGAGCAGATGCAGGCCGGCAGCGCGCGCCGTCTGCATGCCGAGGAAATCGCTCAGCAGCGATCGGTTGGCGATGTCGATCGCCCAGGTCCGGCTGGCGACATCAGGGCGCCGCGCCGCCTGGTAGCGCCACAGCACATTGGGCGCGCCGGGATCTTCGCCGCGACCGATCGCCTGGCCCGTGATCTCGGCGATATCGGCGGCATCGCGCAGTCCCATATTGAGGCCCTGCGCGCCGATCGGCGGCAGCACATGGGCGGATTCCCCGACCAGCGCGATCCGGTTTTTGGCGAATTGCCGCGGCCGCTCGATCGCCAGTGGAAACACGTGACGGCCGCCCTGGACTTCGACGCGGCCGAGGATCGAATGCGATTGCCGCTCGGCGGCGAGGGACAATTCGTCGTCGCCGAGCGCCATCAGCCGCTCGGCCTCCTTGGGCGCCGAGACCCAGACCACGCTGCTTCTGACGCCGCTGAGCGGCACGAACACGCAGGGGCCGTGCTCCGTGTGGAACTCGGTCGAGATGTTCTGGTGCGGCCGGGTGTGGGTGATGTTGAAGGTGAGGGCGGACTGCCCGAGGTCGCGGCTCGTCACCGCGATGCCGGCGGCCTCGCGGGACAATGAATTGCGCCCGTCGGCACCGACCACGAGCCGGGCCTGAAGCGACTGGCCCTGCCGCGTCACCACGGTGACCGCGGCATCGTCCGGCCGCACTGAGGCGGCCTCATCGTCGAACCGCGTCAGCGCGGATAGTTCACCGGCGCGGTCCTCGAGCGCGGCGACCAGCGAGCGGTTGTCGATGTTGAAGCCGAATTGCTCGCGGCCGATCTCGTCGGATGAGAAGCGCACCTCGGGCGCACGGATCAGGCGGCCAGTGTCGTCGACGAGGCGCATGGTCTTGAGCGCCGCCGCTCGGTCGCTGCAGCGCCGCCAGACGTCCAGCCGGTCCAGGATATCGGTCGAGGCACCGAGCAGCGCGGTGGTCCGGTTGTCGGCATAGGGTGCGCGGCGCGCCAGCAGCGCGGTCCGTGCACCGGCGTCGGCAAGGGCAATCGCAGCCGTCAATCCGGCCGGACCGCCGCCTATTACGATAACGTCATAATCCAGCGAGCTGTCGGCCATATCAGGACATTTGACATGCTTGGCCCGATTTTCAAGCCATCGCTAACCACCAAGAGTTTCCAAAGCTTTGCGCGGCGGAACGCCGCAAGACCGCATATGCAAACCGGTCCGATTCCTGATAGCACTTCGGCCGATGGAGCATTCGAGCCAGCCTGATGCGTTGCCAGAACGGATGCGGACCGCCGCATTCTCCGTTCATATTTTCACGGCGCTCGGTGCCGGAGTGGCGCTGCTGGCGATGCTGGAGGCGGTGCGCGAGCACTGGGCCAACATGTTCGCCTGGCTCGGGGTCGCGCTGATCATCGACGGGATCGACGGCCCGCTGGCGCGCCGGCTCGACGTGGTGCGGCTACAGCCGAACTGGTCGGGCGAGGTGCTCGACCTGGTGGTTGATTTCGTCACCTATGTGTTCGTGCCGGCCTATGCGATCACCGCGAGCGGCATGCTGCTGCCGCTGGCCGCGCCGATCCTCGGCATCGGCATCGTGGTCTCCAGCGCGCTGTATTTCGCCGACCGCCGCATGAAGGCCGATGACAACCATTTCCGCGGCTTCCCGGCGCTGTGGAATGCGGCGGCGTTCTATCTGTTCCTGCTGCACCTGCCGCCGGTGCTGTCGACGATCGTGGTCGCGGCCCTGATCGCGCTGACCTTCGCGCCGTTCCACGTGCTGCACCCGCTGCGTGTGGTGCGGCTGCGCTGGCTGACGCTGTGGCTGCTCGCCGCATGGGCGCTGCTCGGCATGTACACGCTTGCCAACGACTTCGTGGTCGGAGCTCCGATTACCTTCGGGCTCTGCGCCATCGCCGCCTACATCATCGGCAGCGATACCGTGATCCGCCGGATGAAAGCCTTCAGAGCATGATGCAATTGATCACCAGCCCGGAAGCCTGGGCGGCGCTGTTGACCCTGACTGCGCTCGAGATCGTGCTCGGCATCGACAACGTGATTTTCCTGTCGGTGATCGTGTCGCGGATCCCGCCCGCACAGGCCAAGCGCGCGCGGCAGATCGGCCTGCTGCTGGCGCTGGTGTTCCGCATTCTGCTGCTCTCGATCCTGGTCTGGCTGATCGGGCTGACCCAGCCGGTGATATCAGTCAGGGACGTCGAGTTGTCGTGGCGCGACATCATCCTGATCGGCGGCGGCCTGTTCCTGATCGCGAAAGCAACCCACGAGATCCACGGCGAGGTCGAGGCGCGCGAGGCGGAAGCCGACGACAGGCCGAGCGCCAGCGCGTTCTTCTGGGTGATCGTGCAGATCATCATCATCGACCTGGTGTTCTCGCTGGATTCGATCATCACCGCGATCGGCATGGCGCAGGACATCGAGATCATGATCGCGGCGGTCGTGATCGCCTGCGTCATCATGTACATCTCGTCGGGACCGGTAGCGCGGTTTGTCGCGGAGCATCCGACCACCAAGATGCTGGCGCTGGCCTTCCTGGTGCTGATCGGCGTGGCGCTGGTGGCCGACGGATTCAAATTCCACATTCCGCGCGGCTACATCTATTTCGCGATTGCCTTCTCGGCCGCCGTCGAGGCGTTCAACGTCATGGCCAAGCGCAACCGCAAGAGGCCGGCGCGCTAATGGGCATTGTCTCCGCGCCAACGCTGCGCGTTTGTCGCGAGGGAAAACCGCTTCGCGCTTTTCCGGACCATGCCGTAGCCGGTTCCGGCCCGCTTGGTTGACAAGCCGGCCGCGATGGCATTCGCTCGCTTGACGCTGATATCTGAGGGGAGTGATGACATGACCAAGGCTGTGCGCGTGCACCAGGTGGGGGGACCGGAAGTCCTGACCTATGAGGACGTCGAGGTGGGCGCGCCGGGGACTGGCGAGGTCCGGATCCGCCAGCATGCGGTCGGTCTGAATTTCATCGACGTCTATTTCCGCACCGGCCTCTACAAGGCGCCCGGCCTGCCGTTCATTGCCGGCAATGAGGCCGCAGGCGAGGTCCTGGCCGTGGGTCCGGGCGTGACCAATTTCCACCCCGGCGATCGCGTCGCTTATTACTACAATCTCGGTGGCTACGCGTCCGAGCGCGTCATCCCGGCCGACAAGCTCGTCAAACTGCCCGACCACATCACCTACGAGCAGGGCGCCGTGCTGATGCTCAAGGGGCTCACGGTCTGGTACCTTCTGCACAAGACCTTCAAGGTCGAGCAGGGCCATCGCGTGCTGATCCACGCCGCGGCGGGCGGCATCGGGCTGCTCGCCTGCCAATGGGCGCGGGCGCTCGGCGCGCATGTCATCGGTACCGTCGGCTCGAAGGCGAAGGCCGATCTCGCGCTCGCCAATGGCTGCGATCACGTCATCCTCTACAACGAGGAGAACTTCGTCGAACGCGTCAAGCAGATCAGCCGTGGCGAGCTCTGCGACGTCGTCTATGACGGCGTTGGCAAGACCACGTTCCCGGGATCGCTGTCCTGCCTCAGGCCGCGCGGCCTGTTCGTCTCCTTCGGCAACGCGTCGGGTCCGGTGCCGCCGTTCCCGCTCGCCGAGCTCAACAACCACGGCTCGCTGTTCGCGACGCGGCCCAAGCTCAACGACTATGTCGGCACCCGCAAGGAATTGCTCGAAGGCGCCGACACGCTGTTCGCGGCCGTGATCAACGGCAAGCTGCACGTGCCGATCAACCATGCCTATGCGCTGAAGGATGCGGCCAAGGCGCATATCGACCTGGAGAGCAGGGCGACCACCGGCGCGGCGATATTGCGGCCGTAAGTAGATCGTCATTCCGGGGCACGCGAAGCGTGAACCCGGAATCTCGAGATTCCGGGTTCGATGCTGCGCATCGCCCCGGAATGACGGGGTGGTGGCGACTACGCCACCCGTCGCGCCGCGCCGACCTTGGTCAGCACCGTATCCAGGCAGTCGATGACAAGGGAAATCTCCTCCCTCGTCACGTTCAGCGCCGGCATGAAGCGCAGCGTGTCCGGTTGCGGCGAGTTGATCAGCACGCCGGCCGCGAACGCCTCGGCGACGACGGCCGCGCCGATCGGCATCTTGAGATCGAGCGCGAGCAGGAGGCCGCGGCCCCGGATCTCGCCGAGCCCATGCCGCGACGACAGCCGCTGCAATTCGCGCTCGAGCAAAAGACCGGCATCGACGACCGATTTCAGAAAATCGGTCTTGCCGACCTGATCGAGCACGACAAGCCCCGCGGCGCACATCAGCGGATTGCCGTTGAAGGTGCCGCCCTGATCGCCGTGATCGAAGCACGAGGCATGCTCGGTCGCGAGCAGGGCCGCGAGCGGCACGCCGCCGCCGACGCCCTTGCCGAGCGTCATGATGTCGGGTTCGATCCCCGCGTGCTGATAGCCGAACAGCTTTCCGGTCCGGCCGATGCCGGTCTGGATCTCGTCGACAATGAGCAGCAGGCCGCGCTGCTGGGTCAGCGCCCGCAACTCCTTCAAAAACGCATCCGTCGCGAGCCAGACGCCGGCCTCACCCTGGATCGGCTCCAGCATGACCGCGACCGTCGACGACGAGATCAACTTTCGCACCGACTCGATGTCGTTCAGCCGGGCCTTGCGGAAGCCCGAGACCTTCGGCTCGAACAGGGGCTCGAACGCCTTCTTGCCCGAGGCCGACATGGTCGCGAGCGTGCGGCCGTGGAAGCCGCCTTCGAAGGTGATGATCTCGTGGGCGCCATTCTTGTACTTCGTGCCATATTTGCGCGCGAGCTTGATCGCGCCCTCATTGGCCTCCGCGCCCGAATTGGCAAAGAACACCTGGTCGAAGCAGCTGTTGTCGACCAACAGCTTTGCCAGTTTCAGGCTCTGCTCGTTGTAGAACGCCGGGCTTGGCGTGAGCAGCCGTCTGGCCTGCGCGGCCAGCGCGTCGGCCACGATGACCGGCGAGTGGCCGAGGGGATTCACGGCCCAGCCCTGCACGAAGTCGAGATAGCGGTTGCGATTGGCGTCCCAGAGGTATGAGCCGGCGCCGCGCACGAACACGACCTCGGGGCGAGCGGTGATGTCCATCAGCGCATCGAACGGATGGGTAGCGTTGGTCATGTCGTTCTCCTCTGGGGTCGGTGTGGAAGGGGCTGGCCGAAAAGCGAGAAGGCCGCGCTTTGGGGGCGCGGCCTTCTCGAAAACCTTGGCTGATTTATAAGATCAGCGATGGCGTCGGACACGGCGCAGCCCAGCATCGTCGCGGGTGCGACGACGGCAGATGGCGCGGCGGTGGGTCCGGTTCAGCTTCATGGCGCACGCCCATACAGCCGAACGCCGGAACATGTCAAGCGTCAGAATCCGGCAACGCTGCCGTGGAGGTCGTATTCGTCGGAGCGCTCGATCTTGGCGGTGACGATCTCGCCGACTTTCAGCGGGCGGCGGCTGGTGAGGTAGACGGCGCCGTCGATGTCAGGCGCGTCGGCCTTTGACCGGCCCTTCGCCACCGTCGGACCGACCTCGTCGATGATGACCTGCTGGCGGGTGCCGACCTTGCGCTTCAGGCGCCTCGTCGAAATCTTCTGCTGGCGGGCCATCAGCGCATTCCAGCGCTCCTGCTTGACCTCGTCGGGCACGGCATTGGGAATCGCGTTCGACGTGGCGCCGGCGACCGGCTCGTATTTGAAGCAGCCGAGCCGGTCGATCCCCGCTTCATCGAGCCAGTCGAGCAGATAGGCGAAATCGGAATCGGTCTCGCCGGGGAAGCCGACGATGAAGGTCGAGCGCAGCGTCAGGTCGGGGCACTGCTCGCGCCATTTCTGGATTCGCGTCAGCGTCTTCTCCTGCGCAGCCGGGCGCTTCATCGCGCGCAGCACATCGGGGCTCGCATGCTGGAAGGGGATGTCGAGATAGGGCAGCACCTTGCCCTCGGTCATCAGGCCGATGACCTCGTCGACATGCGGGTAGGGGTAGACATATTGCAGCCGCACCCAGGCGCCGAGCTCGCCGAGCTCCTTGGCGAGATCGAAGAATTTTGCGCGGACGCTGCGATCCTGCCAGGGGCTCTCGGCGTATTTCAGGTCGACCCCGTAAGCCGAGGTGTCCTGCGAGATGACGAGCAATTCCTTGACGCCGGCCTTCACCAGCTTCTCGGCCTCGCGCAGCACGTCATTGGCCGGCCGCGACACCAAATCGCCGCGCAGCTTCGGGATGATGCAGAAGCTGCAGCGGTTGTTGCAGCCTTCGGAAATCTTCAAATACGCGTAGTGCCGCGGCGTCAGCTTGACGCCTTGCGGCGGCACCAGGTCGATATGCGGATTGTGCGCCGGCGGCAGCGCGCGGTGCACGGCGTCCAGCACGCTCTCATATTGCTGCGGCCCCGTGATCGAGAGCACGCCGGGATAGGCGCTCTCGATCTGCTCGGGTTCGGCGCCCATGCAGCCGGTGACGATGACCTTGCCGTTCTCGGCCATGGCCTCGCCGATCGCGGCGAGCGATTCCTGCTTGGCGCTGTCGAGAAAGCCGCAGGTGTTGACGATGACGATGTCGGCGCCGTCATGCTTGCGCGCCAGCTCATAGCCCTCCGCGCGCAGCCGGGTGATGATGCGCTCGGAATCGACCAGCGCCTTGGGGCAGCCAAGACTGACGAATGAAATATGGGGCGCTCGTTCCATGTGGTCGTCTGGAGCCATGATCTGAATTGTTCGGATATGGCGATCCAACTAATTGATCCGATGGAAAAATTCAACTGCTCGGCATGTTCCCGTGATGGAAAATTGAGAGTCCTGCATAGTGAATGAAATCAAGGAGTGCCAAGGGAACTGAAAGTTCCTGGTGGGTGGAAGCTCGTTCCGATCGAGCTTACCGAAGCGATGAAGGATGCGCTCTATCAGCCGGCTGGTTGAACGTCTGCTTAACACTCACAAGCGGCACAAAGCGGACATCCGCCAGCCAACGCGATGGGCCAAACTCGGACCTGGCCTCCGGAAAGGGACAGTCGGCCCCTGTCCGGAGGCTATAGCATGTCGTGCCGCACGGCAGTCCTGTTCAATTGCCCGAGCTCTCCGAGCCGGCAATGCCTAACGGATCACGCCGCAATCTATTTCATGTAACCGACGTAGTAGATTCCGATCACATTTTGCGAGGCGTCCCGTATTGGCTTGTAGCCTGTGATGTAAGGTTTGCCGAGGATATCGACCTCTCCATAGAAGGCTTCTCCCTTCCTAATGGATTCAATCGCTCTTCCCTTCGGATCCAGAACGGTACCGATCGCTCGCGAGCCATCGTCCTTTTTCACGTTCGTCGCAACCCGTACGTACTCGTCGCCGCTCTTCACGAAGATCGTAGCCGTGCCTTGAGCTTGTTTCACGACATCATCCACTAATTCAAAATTGTTGTTCATCTTCGTTGAACCGAAGTAGATGGCAGGGACCTCCTTGCCAGCGACGGAATCCGTCCCATCAAGTTTTGGCGGGCCGAGTTTGTGCGCCATCGACTCCATGGTCTCCATCGCCATCCTTACCTTTGCATCTTGAGCTTGCAAATCTTGCGGCATAAGCGTCACGGTCCCGATGAGGCATGACGCGATGAACATTCCGATTGCGCTACGCTTCATGAGGTTTCCTCCTCTCGAAAACGCTGGCACGCGTCAGATGCCTCACCGCAATATCGATGAAGGCCCGGAGGATCAGGGTGTGGCGACTGAGCTTAGCGTCACGCGATCACCTCGCACTGAGAGGCGTCGCCAGCGTGCGTCTTGATCAAGTTCAGCCAAGGCCATCTTTGATCATCTAAATGGTAACGGAAATCCGATAGGCGTGTGGATCACTTTGAGACATCCCAGCCGCGTCAAAAGCTCGCACAGAGCCGGCGTTTCGAAATCAGCGTGCGGCGCACCACCTAGATGACGCTGGAGGAATAGGGGCGCTTATCAAGCCCTGAGCAGGGATCAGTGTTAGTGAGAATAGGCGGACGGGAGCCCGCCGGTACTGGTGATGTCGGAAGTGGATTCACGACCGGTGAAGCACGGATTGAGCACATGAGTTCTGCTTCGCCTGTGGAAGCCGACATCTCGCATTAATGAGTGCACGCTTTGACGAGTTGATGGTTCAGATGAAAGTCTGCCTTCGGGCACCGTTTTTCCTTGGGAGTGGGCGGCTCAAAAGTTTAAATTTGTTGTCTCAGGAGCACCCCAAGGACACAAAGCTCACTTTCGGCGCCGCGGCCTCTTGCATATCTCTGATCTGCCTGATGAATGGGCAGGAGCTAGTCCCAATTGCCGAGAATTACAACCCTTTCCCGGGGCTTCCGGCATGATATGGATGGCCTTGCCGGGTCCTTAAGAGTCGTCGATGAGCGCTGAGTCGTCTCCCAAGATCGTCATAGTCGACGAGAGCCCGATCCGAGCGGCCATCCTGGAGGAGGGACTGCGGGAGGCCGGCTATACGGATGTCGTGCATATCAGCGAGATGCAGAGCCTGCTCTCGCGAATCTATGCGCTCGACCCCGAGATCATCGTCATCGACCTCGAGAACCCCAGCCGCGACGTGCTGGAACAAATGTTCCAGGTCAGCCGCGCGGTCCGCCGGCCGATCGCGATGTTCGTCGACCAGAGCGACGCCGCCTCGATCCAGGCCTCGGTGGAGGCCGGCGTCTCCGCCTACATCGTCGACGGCCTCAAGAAGGAGCGGATGAAACCGATCCTCGATCTCTGCGTGTCCCGCTTCAATGCCTTCGCCAAATTGCAGGACGAGCTCGATCGCACCAAGCATGCGCTGGAGGAGCGCAAGGTGATCGACCGCGCCAAGGGCATCCTGATGAAGGTGAAGGGGCTGACCGAGGAGGAGGCCTACGTGCTGATGCGCTCGACCGCGATGCGCGAGAAAAAGAAGATCGGCGAGATCGCGCAATCGATCCTGACGGCGTCGGAGCTCCTGAAATGACCACATCTTTGCGCATCGGGTTCATTCCGCTGGTCGACGCTGCCGCGCTGATCGTTGCCGTCGACAAGGGATTTGCCGCTTCCGAAGGCCTCGACGTCACGCTGGTGCGGGAAGTGTCGTGGTCGAACGTCCGCGACAAGCTCAATATCGGCCTGTTCGATGCCGCCCATCTGCTGGCGCCGGTGGCGATCGCCTCGAGCCTCGGGCTCGGTCACGTCAAGGTGCCGATCGCGGCGCCCTTCAACCTCGGGCTCAACGGCAATGCCATCACGGTCTCGCCGGCGCTGCACGCCGCGCTGATGGAAGAGCTCGACGGCGACCGCTTCGATCCGATGGCAACCGCACAGGCGCTCGCCCGCGTGGTGGCCAAGCGGCGCAAGAGCGGGGCGGAGCCGTTGACCTTCGGCATGACCTTCCCGTTCTCGACCCACAATTACCAGTTGCGGTTCTGGATGGCCGCCGGCGGCGTCGATCCCGATGAGGACGTCCAGCTCGTGGTGCTGCCGCCGCCCTATATGGTCGACAGCCTCGCCAACGGCCATGTCGACGCGTTCTGCGTCGGCGCGCCCTGGAATTCGATCGCGGTCGATCTCGGCATCGGCCACATCCTGCATTTCGTCTCCGACATCCTGCTCAGCGCGGTGGAAAAGGTGCTGGCGGTGCGGCAGAGCTGGTCGGAGAAGCATCCCGATATCGTGGCGGCGCTGGTGCGCGCACATCTGCGCGCCGTGGAGTTCATCGAGCGGCCCGAGAACCGGTCCGAGGTCGCGCGCATCCTGGCGCCGCCCGAGCGGATCGGCGTCGATGCCAGCGTCATCCAACGTACGCTCGATGGCCAGCTGAAGATCTCGCCCGACGGCACCATGCGCGAGAGCAATCGCTATCTGCTGGTCGGGCGCGAGGCAGCGGCGCGGCCTGACCCGGGGCAGGCGGCCTGGCTCTATGCGCAGATGGTTCGCTGGGGCCAGGCGCCGTACCGGCCGGAGGCGCTGAAGACCGCCATGGCCGTGTTCAGGCCCGACCTCTACGACGCCGCGTCGGGTCGCCCGGCCGGCGCCTCCAGTGCCATTGGGGCTTTCGCCGGCCCGCCGTTCGACCCGAGCGACGTTCCCGGGCATCTGGCGGCGTTCAAGATCGGGCGCTGGAAGGCCTGAGCGCGACGCAACTCCGCCTCCGGCTACTTTGCATGGGGTTGTTTTCGAGATTTTGGTTAGTGCGGGACTGGTGCGGGTTCCCGACGCCTCGAATTGCAGCGAATAGGATTCTCGGTCGAGCGCGCGAGGAGGAATATTCCTCTCGGAACCGGGTTCCCGAAGGCGGCGGCATCGCTATTTTTGCCGCCCGCTTGAATCCGCCCGCGAACGATATTCCATATGCCCGAGAATGGGGCGTTGGAGATCGACCATGCGCGAGCTATCGGCGGAAGCCCGCCTGCACCTTTACGCGCGAAACATTTCACGGAAGTCCGGGACCGGAATTCACACGGCGGCGCTGTACAGCGCCTTTGCGGTGATCGCGGCCATCGTGTTCGGCACGCTGTCCGTCCACCCGTTCTAGGCGCTTCGGAACATTCAAAAGCCGCCGCCCGATATCCTCAGGCGGCGGCTTTGTGTTGGGTGGATGCTGGCAGCTCAGTAGCCGTATCCGCCGCCGCAGGTGTTGCAGGTCGGCTGAACCGGCGCATAGTAGGAATAGCCCGGCGAGACCATCTGCACGCGCTCCTGGGTGGCGTATTGCGGCGGGATGCGCTCATAGGCGACGCCCTCGGGCGCGACCATCACCGTCTTCGGCACCATCACGGTGCGATACTGCGCCGGCGTGCGATGCGCGACGACGCGGCCCGGCGCCACCATGACGGTTTCCTGCACCGTGCGATATTGCGGCGGCACGCTCTGCACCTGATAGCAGGTCGTGCACGGCTGCGGCGGCGGCGTATAGCAGCTGTAGCAGCCGGCGGATGCCGCGCTGGTGAAGGCGGCGGTAGCAACCGCGGCGATGGTGAGGGAGAGGCTGGTGCGGAACATGCTTTCGTACCCAATTTCCTAAGAGGACAATCAAAGGCTCGGAAGCTGCACCTAACAATCAAACGGCAAGTTTGGGTTTAAGAAGACTCTTAACGGAATCTAAAGGGCCAGCGCGGCGGCCGGCCCTTTTTTTGATCGATGCGTTCGCGGCTCAGTGCGCGGTCTTGAACGGTGCAACGGTGATGCCCGCCTGCTTCAGCGCCTCGCGCAGGCCGCGCGCGATCTCGACGGCACCGCGCGTGTCGCCGTGGATGCAGACGGTATCGGTCTGCATCTTGATCACCTTGCCGGTGACCGAGACGACGGCACCGTCCTGCACCATCCGCACCACACGATCGGCGATCGCCTTGGGATCGTGCAGCACCGCGCCGGGCTTCTTGCGCGACACCAGGTTGCCATCGTCCTCATAGGCGCGATCGGCGAACACCTCATGCGCCATGCGCAGATTGGCAGCCTCGCCGGCACGCACCAGTTTCGAATTCGCGAGCACCACGAACACGAGGCTCGGATCGACCGCCTTGATCGCATTGGCGATCGCCCTTGCGGTCATGTCGTCCTCGCAGGCGACGTTGGAAATCGCGCCATGCGCCTTCACATGGGTGACCTTGTGGCCGGCCGCGGTCGCGATCGCCTGCAGCGCGCCGATCTGATAGGCGATCAGGTTCTCGATCTCCGAGGACGTCAGTCCCGGCATCGGGCGGCGGCCAAAGCCGTGCAGGTCGCGATAACCGGGATGGGCGCCGACGCTGACGCCGCGCGCCTTCGCGAGCTCGACCGTCTTGCGCATGATGTCGGCATCGCCGGCATGAAAGCCGCAGGCGACGTTGACCGAGGTCGCAAGCTCGATCATCGCGGCATCATTGCCCATTTCCCACGGGCCAAAGCTTTCGCCGAGATCGCAATTGAGGTCGATGGTTGAGGTCATGACGATCGATCCGTCTGTTGTTGTACAGATTCAGGGTAGCGCAACTTGCCAGGTCGACACATCGACGGCGTTGACGGCCTGACCCGCGACATTCGCATCCCGCAGCGCTTCGATGTTGAGACCAAAATCCTCGATGCCGCGGAGGCGGTCGGGCAGGGAACGCAGCAGCTCGTGGAACTTGATTGCCTCGGCTTGCGCTTCCGCCATCGTCACCGCCTTGAAGCGGAACGGCCGGCCGGCCGAGATCTGCGCGAAGCGGCCGAAATCGGCCGTGATCACCGTCGCGATCTTCGGATAGCCGCCGCTGGTGCCGCGGTCCGGCATCAGCACGATCGGCTGGCCGTTGCCGGGCACCTGGATGCTGCCGTTCACGGTGCCGTCAGAGACGATGTTGTGGCCGTCGAGATGCTTGATGACGGGACCTTCGAGGCGATAGCCCATGCGGTCGCTGGTCGCCGAGATCCTCCACTCGCTGTCGACCAACAGCTTCTTGTGGTCCTCGGCGAACTCGTCATCCTGCGGGCCGAACACGATGCGGATCGGCGCATCGGTCGCGGCCGGCAATTCGATGCGGCGTTCGGGCGCGCCGCTCGCGGCCTGCGTCGTCAACTCGTCGCCGCTTTGCAGCGGCCGCGGGTAGGGGCTGCCGAGTCCGGCGCGGGCGTTGACGGCGAGGCTACCGAACATCGGCTCGCCTTCGATGCCGTGCTCGATCGCGAGATAGCTGAACGAGCCGCCGCGGGCAAAGCCGAGAGTGAGCGTCTCACCTTCGGCGAGCGTCGCCGAGCTGTCGAACGCGACCGGCCGGCCGCCGATATCCGCATTGCGCGACGCGCCGGCGAGGGCGACACGCACCGCGCTGCCGCGCGCGGTGAAGCTGGCACCGAACGGGCCGATCTCGACCGCGGCGGCGAACAGGTCGTTGCCGACCAGCGTATTGGCGGCGGCCAGCGCAAGCCGGTCCATCGCACCGCTCGGCACGAGACCGTAGCGCTGCGAGCCCGGACGACCAGCGTCCTGCACCGAGCTTGCCGGGCCGATCGAGGTGACGACGAGCTTGCTCATGGCGTCACCAGTTCAGCGACGAACTCGCCGGCCTCGGCGGCGCGGTCCTGTTCGGCAAACGTCTTGGCGTCGACTGCGTTGAAGGTGATGGCGTCGCCCGGCTCGAGCAGGAAGGTCGGATCGCGATGCAACTGGTAGGTTCGAACTGGCGTGCGGCCGAGCAGGTGCCAGCCGCTCGGGCCGGCCAGGCACTGCACGCCGGTCTGGATGCCGCCGATCGAAATGGTGCCGGCCGGGGTCAGGAGCCGCGGATCCTTGCGCCGGGGCATGTGCAGGAACTTCTCCAGTCCGCTGAGATAGGACCAGCCCGGCGTGAAGCCGATCATGGCGACGCGATAGTCGCCGGCGACATGGCGGGCCACGATCTGGTCGGGCGTGGTTTGGAGCGCCTTCGCGACATCCTCGAGATCGATGCCGTGCTCGCCGCCATAGGTCACCGGGATACGCCAGCGCCGCGTTCCGGTCTCGGTCGGCGGCGCCTTGGCGGCGCGTGCCAGCAGTTGCTCGCCGAGCGCATCGAAAGTGATCTGGATGGGGTCGTAATGCACCAGCAGCGACCGGTAGGTCGGCACGGTCTCGGTGATGCCGGCGATCGGCTCGGCGGATATCACGCGGTCGAGCGCCAGCACCCGCCGGTTGGCGGCGTCATCGATGGTGCGGCTGAATTCCACCGTGATGGCGCTGTCGCCACTCGGCAAAAGGCGGGGAGGACTTAAGGGTTCGGCCATTGGGTCAAGCGCTGTCGTCAGCCATCAAGCTAGCGTGTTTCGAGATAAAACGGAATTCGCTTAGTGCAAAATGATGCAGCAACTTCAATAAATTAATCGGCATGCCGCCGATAAATTTGGATGATCGCAGCTTTTTCGCGCAGCCCTTGACGCAAAGCCTTTGCCCGGCAACATGCGCCGGTCTTTTCCTCCATCGGAGCACTCTTTCCAGATGTCACTGTCCGCCGAAGCGATCGCGACGCTGTCGCATGTGTCCACCGCCACCATCACCACCGTCCTGCTCAAGAAGGGCCTGCGCAACATCTGGATGCGCGGCACCAAGCCGCTGAAGCCGGGGCAGAAGCGGCTGGTCGGACCGGCCTTCACGCTGCGTTTCGTGCCGGCCCGCGAGGATCTGGCGACGCCGGAATCCTGGTCGTCGCCGATCTCGACCCGCACCGCGATCGAGGCGATGCCGGCGGGCTGCATTGCCGTGGTCGATGCCATGGGCATCACCGACGCCGGCATTTTCGGCGACATCCTCTGCGCCCGCATGGCCAAGCGCGGGGTGACGGCGCTGATCACCGACGGCGTGGTGCGCGACGTCGAGGGCGTGCTCGGCACCGGCCTGCCGGTGTGGTGCGACGGCTACGCGGCTCCGCCGTCGGTTGCAGGTCTGACCTTCGTCGGCTGGGGCGAACCGATCGGCTGCGGCGGCGTTGCCGTATTCCCGAACGACGTGGTGGTGGCCGACCAGGACGGCGCGGTGCTGATCCCGCAGGCGTTTCTCGATCACGTGCTGGCCGAGGGGCCGGAGCAGGAACGGATGGAAGCCTGGATCGTCAACGAGGTGAACAATGGCGCCCAGCTGCCCGGCCTGTATCCGATGAATGCCGAGACCAAGGCGCGCTACGCCGCCACCAAGAAATAACGTCAAGAAAGGGAGGTAACCCCATGGACATCCACGTTTCCGGCTCGCGGCCGACCCGCCGCGCGCCGAAGGAGAATTTTACCGGCACCGTGTTGCAGGACCCGATCAACATGGCGCCTGCGCCGGCGCGGCTCAACGCCTCGCGCGTCTCGTTCGAGCCCGGCGCACGCACCGCCTGGCACACCCATCCGCTCGGACAGACGCTGTATGTGATCTCCGGCATCGGGCGCGTGCAGGCCAAGGGCGGCCCGATCAGGGAGATCCGTCCCGGCGATGTCGTCTGGATTCCGCCGAACGAGAAGCACTGGCACGGGGCCTCGCCGGACAACAGCATGACCCACATCGCCATGCAGGAGGCGCTCGATGGCGTCTATTCGACCTGGATGGAGCACGTCACCGACGAGGAATACAACGGCAAGGTCGGCTGAAGCGTCGTAGCAGTTCGCAAGATGAGAGCCCCGCTCTCGAGCGGGGCTCTTTCGTATGCGTAGCCCGGCGTATGCGTAGCCCGGATGGAGCGAAGCGCAATCCGGGGCAATCTCTCGGATGAAAACCCCGGATTTCGCGGAGCCTGTCATCGGGCGCGCGTTCGCGCGACCCGTTGGCTTCATCCGGGCTACGAATTCCGGCCGATTAATTCACCCGCGTCCAGGTCTGGCCGCCGCAGAACATGCCGCCGAATGCACAGCCCTGGACGCGCAGCGTGTCCGGGCTCTTCATCGCGATGCTGGAATCGTAGGTGCTGCCGCTGTTCGGATCGAAGATGCGGCCGCTCCACTTGTCCTTGCCCGGCTTCATGTTGATCAGGACCTGTTCGCCGTTGGCGTTCGATTTCTTGTCGACGGCGTAGCCGCAGAGATTGGCACCGCATTGCTCGATGCGGATCTTGCCTTCCTTCTCTTCGGTGAGCCAGACGCCGAGCGGCGAGTTCGCTGCTTGCACGGGGTTGGCAAGCGGCTTGGGCGTTGGAGCGTTCGGCGAGGCGGCACCAACGGTTGGAGCGGTGGTGGGCTTTGCGGCCGGCGCAGCAGTTTGCTGGACGGCTGGCGGCGCGGGCGGCGGCGGTGTGGTCGCTGCTGTAGCTGAAGGCGGCGTGGCGGCAACACCCGTGCTGGCCGGCTCTGTCGTTGTTGCGGCAGCCGCCGGTGGGACGGCGGCCTGATCGACGGCCGGCGGAGCGGGCGGAGCAGCCGCCGCGGGCGCGCCGGGCGGCGCGGTCTGGGAATCCGTCTTGGTGTCCGTCCTGGCGTCCGTGTTGGCTTCCTTCGGAGCCTTGCGCTTCTGCTCGGTGTCGTCGCGTTTGGCGCGCTTGGTGCCGCGGCCGGTATTGTCGTAGACGCCGGGGATCGAAACCGTGCCGCGATCGGGATCGATGCGAATGGTGCGGCCGCCGTAATCGAATGTGTACTGCGCCTGCGCTGCGGCCGTGCTCGCAAGTACGAGCGTGGCGATCGCCAGAAGCTTTCTCATCTCGATCTCCGATGCGGGGAACTCCGTTCGCAAGGCTATCCGGTGACCGCCTCCTTGAACGTGTCCCAGATCACGGTCAGAACATGAGTCGTATCCTTGCGGCTTAGGTTCAAATCGCTGGATTGCGGTCTGGTTTCAGGCCGCGCGCTTCAAATTATGCGCGTGACGCAGGCTATTCGAACCACGCGGCGTAGATCTTCGCGTAGCTGCCATCTTCGCGCGCGATGTGAAGCCATTGGTCGACGAACGCCTTCAAGGCAACGTCGCGCTGCATCCAGTAGGCCTTTTCCGCGAAGTCGAACGGCTTGTCGGGATGCACGGCGCACAGCACGCCGGGATGCAGCTTCTGCTGATAGCGCGTCTCGGACGCATCGGTCATCATCAGGTCGGCGTCGCCCTTGGCGATCTCGTCGAAGATCCTGGTGTTGTCGTTGAAGACCCGGATCTCGGCGGT
Source organism: Bradyrhizobium sp. UFLA06-06 (assembly GCF_054820065.1). Classification (NCBI taxonomy): domain Bacteria; kingdom Pseudomonadati; phylum Pseudomonadota; class Alphaproteobacteria; order Hyphomicrobiales; family Nitrobacteraceae; genus Bradyrhizobium; species Bradyrhizobium sp. UFLA06-06. Next base: position 146,434 of record NZ_JADFUD010000008.1, on the reverse strand, counting down.
TTTCACATGGGCACGCGCGAAGCGCTCATTGGTGCCGCCGGGATTGACGATGACGCGGGTGCCGGCTTTGTCGATCTCGGCGATCGTCTCAAACTTGCCCGTGTCGGCACAGCGCGTGATTGGCGTCTTGCCCTCGCGCATGATTGGCGTGGAGAACAGACCCTTCTTCTGCCGGTCGAACGTGATGGAGACGCCGCCCATCGCGATGTCGAAATCGTCGGCCTCGAAATCCCTGGTCATCTGCGGCCACGATGTCGGCACGAACTCGACCTTGACGCCGAGCGCCTTGCCGAGTGACTGCGCCATGTCGACATCGAAGCCGCGGAAGGCCTTGGTCTCCTTGTCGAGATAGGTGAAGGGCAAGTAGTCGCCGGTCATGCCGACACGCAGGATGCCGCGCTTGACGATCTCATCGAGCCGGGACGGCGCCTGCTGCGCGTGTGCGGCAGACAGAAGCAAAGCGAGGGCGAGGCCGGCCAGCGCGCGAAACATCGAGGTCTTCTCCATCCGCATCTGATTGCGATGCCCGAAGGGCACGTATCGCGTCTCAGGCCTCGTTGCTGTCCTCGCTCGCCCGAATGACGCTCGCAGTGCGGCTGAGCATCTCGTGCTTGAAATGCTCGAAGCGCCGCCGCGCTTGGGCCTCGCGATCGTCGACGAATTTGATCGCGGCATCCCCATCCATCGGGCCGTTGACGAGTGGGGTCGATGCCTCGCCGACGGTCTCGTCGACATAATATTGGGCGCCGTCCTGGCGCACCGTCCAGCGGAAGCGCAGCGCGGCCATCGGGCCAGGGCCGGATTTCGAATAGCCATTGGCCTCGATCGCTTGGGGCGGCGGCTGGATCGGCTCCGGCTCCGCTTCCGGCTCGCTCGGCTCCGGTTCGCTTGGCTCCGGTTCACTTGCCTCAGCTTTACTTGGCTCAGGCTGTTCGACCGGTTCGGGCTCCTCGATCGGGGGCGGCTCGACCGCCGTCGGCTCGGCAGGCGCGGCCTCGACGGACACGGCCGTGACGGACACGACCTGGATGGACGGCGGCAAAGGCGGCGGCATTGCTATCGAGGCCGACGGCTCCGCGGCGGGCTCAGCTGGCTTGTCCGCCGTCTTGTCGGTCGATTTGGAGGTCTCGGGAGGTGTGGTCGTCTGGTCGAGAATGCTCGCGATTGCGGCCAGCGCATTGTCGGTCGGATCATTCACGGTTTGGTCTCCCAAGCTGACGCCGCGCGGAATCGTGCCGACGCCCTCCTTATCTACCTGATCTGACTATCCTTTGTCAGCCCTGGCGGTTCCGACGCGCAGCCTTGAAGCGAAGCGGGATCCGCTTCGCTTGAAAGCGTCGCTAGGCACAAACCGGCGGACGCCGGTCCTTCCAGGGGCGGACCTGTTCGAGCTGGCCGGCCAAGCGGAACAGCAGTCCTTCCTTGCCGAGCTTGGCCGCGAACATCATGCCGAGCGGCAGACCGGCCTTGTTCCAGGCCAGCGGCACCGACATCGCCGGCTGTCCGGACATGTTGAACATCGAGGTGCCCGGCATGTAGCGGCGCAGCACCGGCGCGATGTGGGTCAGGTCCTCGGACATCGTGTTGAGCTCGCCGAGGCGGAGCGGCGGCGCGCACAGCGTCGGGCTGAGGAAGATGTCGCAACCCTCGAAGAAGGTCGCAAGAGCGCGCGAGATCTGGAATGCCCCAAGCTGCGCGGCGACGTAGTCGGCCGGCGTCATCTTGGCCGAGTTCTGGCCGCTGGCGAGCGTCAGCCGCTCGACATCGTCCGACGTCAGGGTGCGCCCGACGCGCTGCTCGAGCAGACGGACGGTCAGCGCGGTGTTGCCGCCGACGATGGTCGTCATGACTGCGGCGGGATCGGCGGCAAGCGGCGGCGCGCGCTCCTCGACATGATGGCCGAGGCCCGCCAGCAGCTTGGCTATGTCGCGCACCGCCGCGGCGATCTCGGGATCAATGGCATCGCCATAGGGCGACTTGTCGGTGAAGCTGATGCGCAAATGGCCGGGATCGCGGCCGACTTCCTGCGAGAACGGTCGCTCCGGCGGCGGCGCGACATAGAGGCTCGACGGCTCCGGACCGTGGATCGCATCCATCATGACCGCGCTGTCGCGGACGCTGATGCTGAGCACATGGCCGACTGAGAAGCCGCCCCAGCCTTCGCCGCGATCGGGACCCACCGGGTTGCGGGCGCGCGTCGGCTTCATGCCGAACACGCCGGAAGCGGAGGCGGGGATCCGGATCGAGCCGCCGCCGTCGCTGGCATGCGCGACGGGCAGGATGCGGGCTGCGACCGCAGCGCCAGCGCCGCCGGACGAGCCGCCGGAGGAATGGTCGAGATTCCAGGGATTGCGGGTCGGGCCGAACAGGCGGGATTCCGTCGTCGGCATCAGCCCGAATTCCGGGCTCGAGCTCTTGCCGAAGATTGCAAGCCCGGCATCGAGGAAGCGCTGGGCCAGGGTGCCGTTGTGATCCGCGACGAAGTCCTTCAGCAGGCTGGCGCCCGACGTGGTGCGGGTGCCCTCGAGCAGATCGAGGTCCTTCAGCAGGAACGGCACGCCGGTGAAGGGACCGTCAGGCAACCCCTTGGCGATCTGGCGCTCGGCATAGTCGTAATGCTTGACGACGACCGCGTTGATCTTGGGATCGACGGCGGCGGTGCGCGCGATCGCCTCGTCGAGCAGCTCCTTCGGCGTCACGTCCTTGTTGCGGACGAGCTCGGCGAGACCGACCGCATCGTAGTTGCCGAATTCCTTGAAAGCCATGTGGGTACTCCGCATCGCCGGGCCGATCTTTTCGGATCGGCCGCGGCGCAAACGAGGAAGGCTGAAAGCTCAGCCGAGGACGTCCTGGTTGATCACATTCTGGCGCAGCGGATTGCCATCCAGCACGCTCAGGATATTGCGTGCGGTCTGCTCGCTCATGCGATCGACGGCCTCGACCGTGACGCCGGCCACATGCGGCGCCATGATCACGTTGGGCAAAGCGTGCAGGGGCTGGCCGACCGGCGGCGGTTCGACCTCGAACACGTCGAGGCCGGCGCCGGCGAGCTTGCCCGACACCAGCGCGTCGTGCAGCGCCTTCTCGTCGACGATGCCGCCGCGGGCGGTGTTGATGAGATAGGCGGTCGGCTTCATCAGCCGCATCCGCGCGGCATTGAACAGCCCGACCGTTTCGGGATTCTTCGGGCAGTGGATGGTGACGAAGTCCGCCCGCGGCAGCGCCGCTTCGAGGCTCGACACGGCCTCGCAGCCGGTCGCGGTGATCTCGCTGGCGGGCTTATAGGGATCGTAGACCAGCACGTTCATTTCCATGGCGAGGCAGCGCTTGGCGGTGCGGGAGCCGATGCGGCCGAAGCCCACGATCAGCACGGTCTTGCCGTAGAGGTCGAACGGCAGCACGCCGAGCCGGCTCGCCCAGGTGCCGTCCTTGACCATCGTGTGCATTTCCTGCGCGCGCTTGGCCAGCGTCAGCATCATGAACAAGGCTTGTTCGGCGACCGACGGAGAGTTCGCGGTGCCTGCGACCATCAGCGGCACCTTGCGGCGCGACAGCGCCGGAACATCGACGGCGTCATAGCCGACGCCGATCCGGGTCACCACCATCATGCCCTTGGACGCCTCCAGCTCCGCCTCGCCGAAGCGGGTTGCGCCGAGCGCCACGCCATGGACCGGCGCATGCTGCTCGAGCATGGTCTGAAAGTCCTTGGCGGAGATCAGGTTGGGAAATTCGATGAGTTCGACGTCGTCCCGCTCGTTGAGGAGCACCCGTGCCCCCGGCGACAGAGTCTGGGTAATAAAGATCTTCTTCTTGTTGGTGGCCATTTCCTGCCCTTGAGGTTTCTTGTGCGCCGTCAAAGGACGGCGCCGGTCACCTCGTTTAGCAAATGCATATTGTTGAGGTCCACAGCCAATCGGAGCGGGCTGCCATCCTGCGCACCGGCATTGGGATTGACCCGGCCGCAGACCTGGGTGCCCTCGAGCGTGAAATAAACCAGGGTCTCCATCCCCATCGGCTCGGTGACGTCGAGCATCGCGTCGAACGGCTCGATGCCCGGTTCGGCATGCGGCCGCGCCTCCATGACGTGCTCGGGCCGGATGCCCAGCAACAGCTTGTCGGTGCGGGAGAGCGCCTGGTAGCGGGCGGCGCGTGCCGGCGGCAGCGCGAAAGCGAGGCGATCGGTCAGCCGCACGTTGAGCTTGCCTGCGGTGTCCTCGAGCCGACAGGGCACGAAGTTCATCGCGGGCGAGCCGATGAAGCTTGCGACGAACCGGGTCGCCGGCTTGTGGTAGAGCTCGTTGGGCGTGCCGATCTGCTCGATCCTGCCGTGGTTCATCACCACCACGCGGTCGGCGAGCGTCATCGCCTCGACCTGGTCGTGGGTGACGTAGACCGTCGTGGTGCGGACCTTCTGATGCACCTTCTTGATCTCGATCCGCATCTGCACGCGCAGCTTGGCGTCGAGGTTGGACAGCGGCTCGTCGAACAGGAACACCTTCGGATTGCGCACGATCGCCCGCCCCATCGCGACGCGCTGGCGCTGGCCGCCGGAGAGCTGCTTCGGCTTGCGATCGATCAGATCGGTGATGTCGAGCATGCGGGCGGCCTCGGTGACCCGGCTCTTGATCTCCGCCTTGGGATAGTGCTTCAGCCGCAGACCGAACGACATGTTCTCGGCAACGGTCATATGCGGATAGAGCGCATAGTTCTGGAACACCATCGCGATGTCGCGGTCCTTCGGCGGCACGTCGTTGACAACGTCGCCGCCGATCATGATGTCGCCGTCGGAAATGTCCTCGAGGCCGGCGATCATCCGCAGCGTCGTCGACTTGCCGCAGCCGCTCGGCCCGACCAGCACCACGAACTCATGGTCGGCGATATCAAGGTCGATGCCGCGCACCGCCTCGACCTCATCGTAACGCTTCACAACCTTCCGCAAACTGACGTCAGCCATAAGTTCAACCCTTTGTCGCACCGGCGGTCAGGCCGGCAATGTAGTAGTCCATCAGGAAGGCGTAGATGATCAGCGGCGGCGCGGCGCCGAGCAGGGCGCCGGTCATGATCTGTCCCCAGTTGAAGACGTCACCCTTGATCAGGGTCGTGATGATGCCGACCGGCAGCACCAGCTGATCGGTCGATGTCGTGAACACCAGCGGATAGAGGAACTGAGCCCAGGAGACGGTGAAGGCAAAGATCGTGGCCGCGATCAGGCCGGGCAGGGCGACCGGGATGAAGATGCGGGTCAGCGTCTGGAACCAGCTCGCGCCGTCGATGATCGCGGCCTCGTCGAGCTCCTTCGGGATCGAGGCGAAATAGCCGATCATGATCCAGGTGCAGAACGGCACCGTCAGCGTCGGATAGATGAACAGCAGGACATACCAGCGATTGATGAGCTGGATGCCGGTCCAGTCGCCGATCACCGCGAACATCTTGAACAGCGGGATGAACAGCAGGCTGTCGGGGATAAGGTAGGTCAGGAATACGCCGGTCGCGAGCGTGGCCGAGCCCCAGAACTTCATCCGTGCCAGCGCAAAAGCCGCCGGCACGCTGATCAGCATCGTGATGGTGACCACGATGATCGAGACCCAGGCCGAATTCCAGAAGAAGCGCAGGAACTGATTCGAGGTCAGCAACTCGGCGTAGTTGGAGAGCGTCGGATGATATACCCACCACGGGTTGGTCGCCGCGGAAATCTCCGCGCTGCTCTTCAGCGAGGTGATCAGCATGTAGAGCGGCGGCACCAGCGAAAAGATCGCAAACAGCACCAGGAAGAAATAGGACCAGCGTAGCGCCCAGGCGCGGTCGCGGCTCATGCTGCCGTACTTCACCTTGCGGGTCGGTCCGGACTTGTCGATCGTCAGCGAGCTCATCAGGCTTCGTTCCCGCGTTTGGTGATGTCGCGCAGGATGAAGATCGCCGCGACCGCGAGGATCGGCACCATGAACAGCGAAACGCTGGCGCCGAGCGGCACATCGCTGCCCTCGATGCCGACGCGGAATGCCCAGGTGGCGAAGATATGGGTGTGGTCGAGCGGGCCGCCCGCGGTCAGGATGCGCACGATGTCGAAATTGGCGAAGGTCACGATCAGGGAGAACAGCGTCGTGATCGCGATGATGTTGCGCATCATCGGCAGGGTCACGTACCAGATGCGCTGCCACCAATTGGCGCCGTCGATCGCGGCCGCCTCATAAAGCTGGTCGGGTACCGATTTCAACGCCGCCAGATACATGATCATGAAGAACGGCGCGCCGTACCAGACGTTGACCAGGATCACCGAGAAGCGCGCCCACATCGCATCGCCGGTCCACGGGATCGGCCCGATGCCGAAGAAGGAAAGCGTGTAGTTGAAGGCGCTGTAGGAGGGGTCGAACAGCCAGAGCCACGCCAGCGTGCTCATCGCCGGCGGGATCACCCACGGCACCAGCAGCATGCCGCGCCACTTGCGCTGCTTGTTGGCGGGTACGTTGTGCACGAAATGCGCGACGATGAAGCCGATCAGGGCTTTGAAGATCACCGCCGAGATCGCGAAAATGCAGGATTGCTTGACCACCAGCCAGAAGGTGTCGCGCTTGAACAGGAACTCGAAATTGCCGAACCCGACGAACTTCGTCATCGCCTTGTTCAGCGTCGCAAGGTGCAAGGAGTAGAGGGCCGGGTAGAGCACCAGGATCGCGATCAGGAGGATCAGCGGCAAGGTCATCAGGAACGCGGCCATCGACTTGCGCCGCAGCGCGTTGCGCAGGCCGACGCGCCTTCGTCCCGTCTGGGCAGCGGCTGCGCGGTTGGATTGGAATGCGACATCAACCATAACGCAGGTCCCTCGCGCGGGTTGGTTGCACAGCTCGCCGGTCCGACGGCTGGGATGTGAAGACGGGACCTCGCGCGGCCAACATTACGGGCGGTCGCGCGAGACCTCGCTTGTCGTCAGCTTCGCATGAAGCCTTCGCACTCGCCCTCGGCCCAGGCGAGTGTCTTTTCCATGCTTTCACCCTGGTAGTACCGCAGGCACATCTTGGTCAGCGTGGCCTGGAAGTAGATCTGCTGCGCGATCTTGGGCGGCGCGGGCGAGGCCGCAATCGACAGCGTCTGGTGCTTGTAGGGGTTCGGATAGTGGTAGAGCGTCCCCTTTGGCGGCGCTTGCTCCGCCCAGACCTTCAAGGTCGTGAGCTTTTCGTAGGCCGGCAGGTCATAGCCACCGCTTGCGACCACCATCTTCTCGATCGATGCAGGTTGCGACAGGTGGGACAGCAGGCTCTTGGCCGCCTCCTTGTTCTTCGAGAACGACCAGATCGACCAGAAGAACGGCAGATAGGGCGCGAAGCGTCCCTTCGGCCCGGCCGGGAACCCGTGCGTCCAGCATTGCTCCGCGACTTGCGGAGCATCGCGCTTGGCGACCGCCCACGCGCTCGGCGGATTCAGGATCATCGCGCCTTTGCCGGCGACCAGCCACTTGTTGTTGGACGCGTCGTCCCATGCCGCCACATCGGGCGGCAGGAAGGCGAGCAGCTTCTTGTAGTAGTCGAGGGCCTGGCGCACCGCGTCGGTCTTGACGGTGAGGTTGCCCTTGGCATCGACCAGCTGCGCGCCGAACGACTGGAAGATCGCGCCGGCGGTGTCGACGCTGTCGCTGGTTTCGCCAAGGCCGATACCGAATGGGAATCCGGCCTTGTGGCAGGCTTCAGCCGCCTTGAGGAACGTATCGAGGGTCCAGTTATCGGCTTTCGGCTCGCTTCCGACCGGATACATCTCCTGCACGTCGATGTTGGCGTGTTTCTTCATCAGGTCGATGCGCGAGCAGGGACCCTTGATCTGGCTGCCGACGCTGGCGGGAACGCCGAGCCATTTGCCGCCGGCCTGGCCGAGATATTTCACCGTGCCGTTGACGTCGCCGTTCAGCTTGAGGAGCGGATCCATGATGTCGTTGACCGGCTCGAGCAGCTCGGCGTTGGCCTGGGGCCACCATGTCGGCATCTGGAAAATATCGTGACCGGATTTCGCCTGCGCCTCGGCCGCGATGGTGACGATGTTCTTGTTGCCCTGGCTGGTGATGTAGTCGATCTGGACCTCGACTTTCTCCTTGGCAGCCCATTCATTGACCAGCTCGGTGGACGCACTGTTCGCGCCGGGCACCCAGTGATCCCAGAAGCCCATCGAGAGCTTTCCGGCTGCGTAGGCGCCACGCACGTAGGGGGCTGTAATCAGCGCGGCCGATGACAGCGCTGTCGCCGCGACGAATTCTCGGCGCGAGAGCTTCTTCCGTGACATGGCATTCCCTCCCTGGTAGCCAACGGACAAAAGACTTTTTTGAATCCCGTTGTTGTTTTTGTGCGTCGCGTTTGCGCGACGTCGCGGGATTGCGTTGACACCGATCAGAACAGAATTGCCGGCATCTGTCGAGAAACGAGATGCTGATGCCACGTAGAACTAACGTTGTGGTCAAATAGCAGGCAGCGTCGTTCGCATCATTGCAGTTGCCGGCGGTTTGCCGCGCGTCTCGCGATCATGCTGCGATGCACGCAGAGGGTGACGCAGACAAGGAAGCAGACGGTGCGCCGTTGAGCCGCAGGTTTCCGGTCAAGCCTCGGCGAACTCTGTTCCGCCATGGTGATGCCCGGCGCGGCCGATAGACTTGCCGAAGCCGGAAACGCTACAGTCCGGATTCGTCGAACCTACCCCCGCATCAAGTCCGCAATCCACCACCGATCACGGAGACCCGATCATGCTCATCCCGGTAGCGAAGCTGCGAGCGCAATGGAGATTGTGCGCCGCGGTTGGGGCCGCCACCGTCACGTTGCTCGCAGTACCTCATATGGTCGATGCGCAGATCGTGCAGGGCGTCGAAAAGGGTGCGCGCGAGGGCAACAAGGCCGCCGGGCCGGTCGGCGGCGTTCTCGGCGGAGCGATCGGCGGCGTTGTCGGAGTGGTGACCGGCGTCACCGGAGTATTGACCGGCAACAATGGCAATAACGCTCCCGGCAGTGGCAAGAACGCGCAGGCCCCGGCGGCCGGCGCCAAGGCCTCCAAGTCGGCCAAGGCCGGCGCCAAGGACAAAGGGGCGAAGCAAGCGCCGACCGTGCTGACCCAGGCCGGCGCGCCGCAGCTGACGGCCGAACAGATCGTCGCCAACAGCGACGCCAACATCGAACGGATCAAGAAGGAGCTCAACCTGACGCCGGAGCAGGAGAAGAATTGGGCCGGCTTCAACAGTGCGATGCACTATCTTGGCCACAACGGCGCCGACCGCCTTAACCTGCGCATCGCGCGGGCACAGCGCGATCCGCCGGATGACATCATCGAGCAGATGCGCAACGAGGCTCAGTTCCTCAATGACCGGGCGGTCGATCAGCGCGGCGTTGCCGACGCCGCCGAGCCGCTGTTTGCCAGCCTCGACGACAAGCAGAAACAAATCTTCATCAACGAGATGGTCCGCCTGAGCCACGAACGCGGGCTCGACTGAGGAAATCTCGCCGGCGAAGTGGGGACGAATAGCCGGGCCACCAAGCCCTGGGGTAGGTTAAAGGCGCAGCACCCGGCTATTCTGCCGCAGCGGCGCGGCCCGGTTAATTCGTCATTCAATGTTGAAGAAAAGCGGACCGGATCACGCCCGAGTGATGGCCGAGTCAGGGCCTTGTCGGGAACCATCCACAGCGCCTGAGGCCAGCGCGGATTGAGCCGTCAATGACCGGGACATTGGCGCGGAAAAGCGCCGATGTCCTTCGGACGGCTCTGGCAATCAGCGATCCGGAAACGCCGGCGCTTAGCTCTTCGGGAAGTTCAGCTCCACGCCGACGCCGTCCGGATCGTAGAGGAAGATTTGGGTGTCGCCGGTGCGCGGCACGATCTGCTCACGGAAGGTGACGTTCTTCGACAGCAGGCGCTTGCGCACGGCCTCGACGTCGCTGGCGGCAAAGGCGATATGGTCGAGGCGGCCGGTGTCGTCATATTTCTTCTCGGTGCCGCGCACCACGATGCCGTCGCGCGGCTTGCGGGTGCCCATTAAATGGACTGTGGCCTGGCCGCCGGAATAGAGCCAGTAGCCGGGGAAATCGAGCGGTGGCCGTTCGCCGTTCTCGAGCCCGAGCACATCGCAATAGAACTCCTTGGTGCGCTCGAGGTCCTGCGGCTCTATGGTGTAATGCTGTAGTCCACCCAATGGCATGGTTCTTCTCCTTGAGAAATCGGGTTAAACGAAGCTGAGGTCGGCATCGACGCCCAGCATCCAGGCGCCGACAGTCTCGAAATGACTGAAGCGGCCCTGCAATTGCTGGGTCACGGTGTGGATGTCGCGGAAGCGCCGCTCCAGCGGATGGCCGTCGAAGATCGCGGTGGCGCCGGCGGCGTTGTAGGCGAAATCGACGGCCTCCCGCGCCTTGTGGATCGCGTGCGTGGCCGCCATCCGGATCGTCATGCGCTGGGCGACCGTGATGCTATCGCCAGCAACCAGGTCCTTCCAGATGTCGGCCATCGACTGCAGCAGGAAGGCGCGGGCAGCGCGCAGATTGACCTCGGCCTGGGCGAGGCCGGACTGCACCACGGCATTGTCGCGCAGCGTCTTCGTCATGCCGCGCGGCACCTTGTTGCGGGCGACGTCGACGAAATTGTCGAGCGCGCTGCGGGCAATGCCGCAGGCGACCCCGGCAAAGCCGATCTGGTAGCAGGTGTGGTTGCTCATCCGGTACAGCGGCCCGTGCTCGCGGCACTCGCGGTCGAATTCGCGGGTGATCGAATGGTCCGCGCGGACGAAGAAGTCGTCGAGCGCGAACTGGTCGCTGGCGGTCCCGCGCAATCCGACCGTGTTCCAGATGTCGGTCCATGCGACGTCCTCGGTCCGCACCAGCATGGTGCGCTCGACCTGCTCGCCATTGGCATCCCGGCGCGGCGAGCCGTCCGCGGCATAGACCGGGCAGTGCGCACCGAGCCAGGTGGCGTGCCGCCCGCCCGAGGCAAACGACCAGACCCCGGTGACGCGGTAGCCCCCCTCGCACTCGATCGCTCTGACCTTCGGGCCGGGGCCCCAGGCGAGCACGGCGCGCGGGTCGGCAAACACCTCCTGCGCGACCGGCAGGTCGAGATAGGCCGCCGACATTGCACAGCCGCCGGCCTGGCTCAGGCACCACGCCGTCGAGGCATCCGCCTTGGCGATGGTCTCGATGGCATGGAAGAAGGTGACGGGATCGGTTTCGATCCCGTTGCTTGAACGCGGCAGCAGCAGGCGGAACAGCCGCGCCTCATGCAGCCGGTCGAGCAGGTCGGGCGGCAGGCGGCGCGTCGTTTCGATATCGTTGGAGGCGGCCGCCACCGCGTCCCTGATCGCCTCGGCGCGGGCGATCACGTCGCGATCACCGGTAAGGTCCGCAGCAGTCACATTCATGTTCGCCTCCCTCAGGCGCGCCGGATCGTTGCGGAGGCCGCGACGTCAGCCGTCGCGTTGAGCTCCTTGTCGATCTGCTCGATCGACTTGCCCCGGGTCTCGAGCCCGAAGAACAAATAGACGGCACCCGCCATCAGGAACCAGCAGCCGAGATAGACGAAGGCCGTCGGGATCTGGGTCAGTGGCACGTCAGGCTTGAGGTAGTTGCTCGAACCGACGATCAGCGCCAGCCCGACCGGCCCGATGATCTTGCCGATGCCGCCGAAGCCATAGGCCGATCCCATCCCCGTGGTGCGCAGATGCGACGGCCAGACCTCCGCCGCGTAGGGCCCGACGATCGCAAAGCCGCCATCGGCGAAGAAGAAGGTGGCGGCCAACAGCAGCCAGAACGCCGACATGCCGAACAAAGTCGCGTCGTAGTGGTAGCCGGCAATGATGGTCAGCGCGCCGGCGCCGAAGCCGAGCAGGCCGCCGGCAACGCGCCGTCCGAGCAGCTCAGAGAACCAGGAGAACGAGATGCGGCCGAGGAAGCCGGTGATGCTGAGCAGGATCATCATCTTGGCGGCTTCCTGCGGCGTCACCTTCAGCAGCAGCACGAACAGCGCGGGGGCCCATAGCGTGATGCCGTAGACGCCGGTCTGCGCGCCGGCATTGCCGAGCCAGGAGACGAGCAGGCTGCGCGGATATTTGAACAGGTCGAACCAGCTCGTCTTGACGATCGGGCCGGCATCCGCCGCGCTCGGCAATGGCAGCTCCGACGGCTGAACCTGCAGTGCCCAGGCCAGCGACTTGCGGGCTTCGTCATAGCGTCCTTGCCGGCACAGCCAGCGCGGCGACTCCGGGACCCAGATCCGAACCAGCAGCACCAGGACCGACGGCAGCACGCCGATCGCAAACAACAGCCGCCACTGATCGGTTCCCATGACGGCTCCCAGCACCGCGCCGAGGCCGACGCCCAGCGGGATCACGCAGGTGACGAGGCCGCCGACCCAGCCGCGCTTGTGCGAGGGCATGAATTCCTGCACCAGCGGCAGGTCGACACAATAAAGACCGCCGACGCCGGTACCGACGAAGAAGCGCAGGATTGCCAGATAGACCCAGCCATTATCGGGTGTGAAATAGAGCAGGCCGGTCGCGATCGAGAAGTTCAGCACCGTGCCGATGAAGACGATACGCCGCCCGACCCGGTCGGCGAGCCAGCCCCAGAGATAGGCGCCGAGGATGGCGCCGATGCCGGAACTCATCAGCACGGTGGCCGACTGGCCAAAGGTGAGTTTCCAGGGTCCGATCAGGAACGCGAGCACGAAGCCGATCAGGAAGTAGTCGAAGAATTCCAGCGCATCGCCGATGATCGCCGCCGCAAGGATCTTGATCTGGTTGCCGGTCAGAGTCGTCCGGCGATCGAGAATCTCGAACATGGCGCGTTTCCCCATGGCGCCTGTTCATTATTGTTCGGAGCGTGCGTCGCGCCAGCGCATCGCCCATAGGATGAGGCTATCCTCGCGCCTGCACGAACGACAAGCCGCGCCGACGCGGGGCTCATCTGCACTGGCGCGATAAGCGGTTCGGCTTACTGCTGCGCACAAATGGTGGTGCGAAAGCCCGATGGGGGCCGCCGGAGCCGTTGACTCCTGCAATGCCGATCGCCCACGTTTACGTGAAGAAGGCGGGGAGCAGGTTGGGTGGACGAAAAGCGCAAGCATCCGCGAACCGAGGTCAATGAACCCGGCTATGTCTCGTCGGGCGGTTCGGTCATGCATTGCACGATCGTGAACATCTCGCCGGAAGGGGCAGCCATTGAGGTCGAGAATCCGGCCTTCGTCCCGCACAGATTCCGCCTGGTGATGGCCCGCGACGCCTCTGTCGTTTATGAGTGCCAGGTAATCTGGAGCAAGAAGACGCGAATTGGAGTGAGTTTCGTGGCGACCGCCTGAGCGCGGCAATCTCGATTGGGGACGCCCATGAACCAGCGTGCCAAGGCGGTCGGGTTTCGTTGCTGGAACAGCAGGTGATCCGCCGATGACCCCGGAACCTGCAACGATCTGCCTTGGCTGCTGGCAAAACCTGCATATGCCGATCCCGTTGCGCGGGCCCTTGTCGGCGCCGTTCCGTCTGTTCGGCGTCCGGCCGAGCCGCATGAACCCGAATACATGCACGATCTGCGAGATGGCCTTCTCGAAGATCATGAAGGCGCGCGCCGTGACCATCGACGCCACCATCCTGTTCGCCGATCTGCGCGGCTACACCACGCTGACGCAGACCATCGCGCAGGACGGGCTGACCTCGCTGCTCGACGCGTTCTACGACGACTGCGCCGCCGCGATCTGGCGCTATGACGGCATCCTCAACAAGACCATCGGCGACGCCGTGTTCGCGATCTTCAATTTCCCGGTGCGGCGCGACGATCATGCCGTGCAGGCCTTGCTCGCGGCGCGCCAGATCCAGCGCAGTTTTCGCGACAGGCACGACGCGCTGGTGCGGGCGATCGGCGCCGGCGACCTCGAGATCGGCATCGGAATTGGGATGGATAGCGGTGACACCAATTTCGGTGAGTTCGGCCAGGCCCACCGCGATCTGACGGCAGTCGGCACCGTGGTCAATCGCGCGGCACGCGCGCAGGCGGCCGCCAAGTCAGGCGAGATTCTAGTGACGACGGCGGTGCGGGATCGAACCCGCGACATGATCACGGCAACCGGTGCCGATTACACCCTGAAGGGCTTCGACCAGCCCGTCACACTGTTTCCTGCGTGAATTGGCTTTCGCGTGAATTGGCGCGGCGCAAAAAAGACGGCTCCAGCATGCAACTGCGCGCCGAAGCCGTCGGGGATGGTCGTTTGCCGATTACGAACGCGCCTCAACGCGAGGCCGGCAAGTTCGTTCCAGGCCGCGTCAAAACTCGTTCGGGGCCGCCATCAGCGCCACATGCCGCGCATCCGGGCGCCGATGTCGATCGGCGGCGCGCGGTTGGCCGAGGATGCTTGCGCTGTTGCGGCGCGCGGCCAGGTGGTGCGCTCGAACATCGGCAGCAATCGTTCCGGGATGAAGCGGGTGCGCGAGGCGTACATGTGGCGGTCGCCCTTGGCGGCCTGGCCGTGGACGAAGAAGCGCTGCGGCACCAGCAGATGCAGATCGTCCTTGGCGCGGGTCATCGCGACATAGAGCAGGCGGCGCTCCTCCTCGAGTTCGGCCGACGTGCCGGCGCCGAGGTCGGAGGGCATGCAGCCGTCGACGACATTGAGCACATAGACGGATTTCCATTCCTGCCCCTTGGCGGAATGGATCGTCGACAGGATCAGATAATCCTCGTCGAGCAGCGGCACGCCGGCCTGGTCGCTGGTCGCATCGGGTGGATCGAGCGTGAGTTCGGTGAGGAAACGTTCGCGTGACGGGTAGCCGGCGGCGATCTGCTCGAGCTGAATGAGATCGGCGCGGCGCACCTCGCTGTCCTCGTGGATGCGATCGAGGTGCGGTTCGTACCAGAGGCGGGCGCGCTCGATGTCGACGGGCCATTCCGAGTAGCGGAGGTTCTCGATGGTCTCCACGAACAGCCGCCAGTCCGCACCGGCGCGGGGCGGAGCGGGCAGCGCGACGAGCGCAGCAATCGGATCGGCGGCCTCGGTCATGCGGTCGAGCACCCGCTGCGCCGAGGCCGGTCCGACGCCGGGCAACAGATGCAGGATGCGAAAACCTGCGACCCGGTCGCGTGGATTGGCGGCGAGGCGCAGCAGCGCCAGCATGTCCTTGACATGCGCGGCGTCGAGGAATTTGAGGCCGCCGAATTTCACGAACGGAATGTTGCGGCGGGTCAGTTCGACCTCCAGCGGTCCGCTGTGCGAGGAGGTGCGGAACAGCACCGCCTGGTGCTTCAGCAGGGTGCCTTCCTCGCGATTGGCCAGCACCTGCTCGACGATGTAACGGGCCTGATCGGCCTCGTCGCGGATCGTGACGAGCAGCGGCTTGCGCGTCGAGGTCCGGTCGGTCCACAGGTTCTTGGTGAAGCGTTCCTTGGCGAGCGAGATCACGCCATTGGCGGCCGAGAGGATCGGCTGCGTCGAGCGATAGTTGCGGTCGAGCGTGACGATCTCGGCGGCCGGGCTGAACTGGGCCGGGAAGTCGAGGATGTTGCGCACGGTGGCCGCGCGGAACGAATAGATCGACTGCGCGTCGTCGCCGACCACGGTGAGCCCGCGTCCCGCGGGCTTGAGTGCGAGCAGGATCGAGGACTGCAGGCGGTTGGTGTCCTGATATTCGTCGACCATCACATGGTCGAAGCGGCCGCCGATCTCCTCGGCCAGCGCGGCGTCCGTCACCATCTGCGCCCAGTAGAGCAGGAGGTCGTCGTAATCGAGCACGTTCTGCCGCTGCTTGGCTTCGACATAGGCGCCGAACAGCTGTTTCAATTCACTGGCCCAGCCGGAGCACCACGGGAAGAACTGGCCGAGCACGGCCTCGATCGGCATCTCCGCGTTCACGCAGCGCGAATAGATCGCAAGGCAGGTGCCCTTGGTGGGGAACCGGCTTTCGGTACGGGAGAAACCGAGATCGTGGCGGACCAGATTGATCAGGTCCGCGGAATCCTCGCGGTCATGGATCGTGAAGGCCGGGTCGAGGCCGATACGCTCGGCGAATTCGCGCAGCAGCCGCGCGCCGATGCCGTGGAACGTGCCGGCCCAGTTCAGCGCATCGGTCATGACCGAGGCGCGATCGCCGAGCACGCGGCGCGCAATGCGCTCGACGCGGCCGGCCATCTCGGCGGCGGCGCGCCGCGAAAAGGTCATCAACAGGATGCGGCGCGGATCGGCGCCGGCGACGATCAGATGCGCGACGCGATGGGCGAGGGTGTTGGTCTTGCCGGACCCCGCGCCCGCGATCACCAACAGCGGCGCGCCGACGATGCAATCCTTGCCGACCCCGTGCTCGACAGCACGGCGCTGCTCGGCATTGAGCGCATCGAGATAGGCAGTGTTGGCAAGATCAGTCACGAATCACCCCCACGAAACGCTAACAGACATTGCGATTCATTGGGGCCGACGCGCCGAGGCGAACGCAGAGAAATTAGATTGACATTAACGCGGCGCGGCGCACAACCCCGCCATGGGTGACGTATCCAAATCCGACACGCCGCTGAAGGCGACGTTCAAGGTGCGGCTGAACGGCGAGACGGTGACGCTTGCGACCGTCGGCCAGGCCTATCGCTTCATCAGCAATCTCAGCGCCGTCGAATGGATGGAGTTCCGCTCGCTGCATGACGAGGCGCTGGTTGCGCTCGAGCGAGCGGCCGGCAACGCCATGCTGACGGTGCAGGCGACCAACGCGTTGCGGATCCTGTTCGTCCGCGCGAAACTGCTTTGAAAAGAAATGGGCCGCCTTGGTGTTCCCTTGGCCCTCCAAGGCGACCCGAGAGTACGGCTGAAGCGCATTGCGCGCCCGGCCGTCGCGTGTACCGCCGTTACCTTGTTTGCGGCCATAACGAACAGGGCCTTACGCGACCACCGCCGATTCGGCTGTAGCCGCCGCACCACAATCAGGAGCCAACGTCGTCGACCAGGCGGTCATACACGAGCGCGGACCGGAGGTTCATGGTTGCGATCTTCAGATAGCCCGGCTCGCGCATGGCGTTGTTGAACATCATGATCGCCGTCTTCCAGTACCCGCGCTCGCGCTGATCCAGGTTCAGCGCCGACAGGTAGTCCGCGGCGTCGCCGACCGTCGCGAGCGTTCGCCCGTCCTTCAGCGTAATCGGGAACGCAAGCGGCGACCGCTTCTCCAGCTCCAGCACGTCAGGCTCCCCCAGGACCAAGCAGCAATAGGACAAAGCAGCAATAACAGGAACAGACCTAGCTGCGCCGCTATATCAAAGCCTTAAGGGGACGTCCGGCCCGGTTGGAGCGGACGGTTCAGAAAGAATCCGCCAGTGCGATCTCCGCCCTCAGCGCATCGATGCGCCGTTCGGCTTCCTCGGACGTCAGGTCGCGCGCGTACTGGTTCGGCTGATAGGCCTCCTCGGCAAGGCTCCTCAACCGCAGCGCCTGGGCGCGGGTCATCAGCCCGCCAAGGCGCTCCGCAACCCCACCATATCTTACCGCTGCCACGCTCATTGCTTGCCTCGCTTGCTGGATCGTGACTTGACAATATGTTCTATTTTTGTTCTAACAAGCCATGGACAATAAAATCAATGAAATTCGGCGCAAGATCAGCACGTTGCGAGCCGAGATGACCTTGGTCGAGGCGTCGATCCGGGATCAGGTCAACCGCGACCTCGATTGCAGTGAAGCGTCGTACCGGCTGATGGCGATGCGAGCCGAAGTGGCCGAGCTCGTCGGCCGGTGGAAGGCCGCCGGCGGCGGCGAGCGTCTCCCCACGGTGCGGGAGCGGCTCAGCCGGAGCTTCGAGGACCGTGCCGGTGCGAAGGCCAAGCTGGATAAGGCGAAGAAGCCCGGGCCCAGTCACAGCAACGCTCGGGTGTGATCGGGCCGTTCGACCAAAGAAGGGAGCCTCGAACAGCGGCTCAGGCCCAAATCAGGTTTCAAGGCGGGAACCCGAGCCGCAGGATCTGCATTTTCTTCTGGTGAGAGCCAACACCATAGCATCGCCCAGCGCCATGATCGCCGATCCGACCGCGCCACCGCGGGCATCGATGAATGACGATCGCAGTCCGCTGCTGACGCTGATCTCCTGCATCAGCTGCATCAGGACGATGCGGCTCGAGAGCAGCCATCCGGGCAGTGAGGGCAGGGATATCCTTCAGTACCGCTGCGAGCAATGCAGCCGCATCGAGCGGGTGCAATTGGTGCGGCGAAGCTGGCCGGCGGAACGCTAGCCTTTCCATTTTGAACTAGGAGCGGGCTTTCGCCTTTGGTCTGGCCGCGACGTCATGCGCGATGGCATCGAACTCGCCCGAAGCGTCGGCGGATGGCCCGCTCGTCGCGCTGTCGACCCCGTGCCCCGTCAACTTCGCGAGTTCGCGGCTGAGGTCGTGGATGTGGTACGGCTTGCGCAGCACCGGAAAGTCGGACCTCACGTCGCGCGCGCTCTCGCTGTAGCCTGTCGTCAGCAGGATCGGCAGCTCGGGCTTCCTGTCGCGGATCGTGCGCGCCAGCTTCAGTCCGTCGATCCTGCCGGGCATGACGATGTCGCTGAACACCACGTCGATCCCGTTGGTGTCGATTTCCGACAAGGCCGCCTCTGCGTTCGACGCCCAGTGCACGGTGTAGCCGAGCTGTTCAAGCAGGCCCGTGCTCGCATCGGCGACGGCGGGATTGTCCTCGATCAGCAGGATCGTGGCCGAGCCGGGCACGCTGCGCCCCGTAGCCGTGCACTTTGCGGCCGCAGTCCCCCGCGGCAGGTAGATGCTGACCGTCGTGCCCTTGCCGAGCGCGCTTGTAATCTCGACCCGGCCATCCGCCTGGTGCGCGAAACCGTGAACCTGGGACAACCCAAGGCCAGTCCCTTTGCCGACCGGCTTGGTAGTGAAGAAGGGATCAAAGACCCTGTTCATGACATCGTCAGGAATGCCTTCGCCGGTGTCGGTAACGCTGACGACCACCTGGGCGGCTTCCGGGACATTGCACGCCGCGATGGTCAGCGTGCCGCCGCCGGCCATCGCATCCCGCGCATTGACCACGAGGTTGATCAGCGCGGTCTCGAATTCGGTCGGATCGACGAAGATCGGCCAGAGATCCGCTCTGATCTCCATGTTCAACTTGATCGCGCCGCCGAGTGCGCTGGTCAAAACCTCGCGCACCGCGGTGATCCTGTCAGTGACATTGATGGTCTGCGGATTGACACTCTGCCGACGCGCGAAGGTGAGGAGCTGCCTGGTCAGGGACGCGGCACGCTCGGATGCGGTTTCGATCGCGCTGAGCGCAAGCTTGCTCCGCTCGCTTGTCACCTCGCGCTTGATCCGGTGCAGATTGCCGGAGATGATCATCAGCAGGTTGTTGAAGTCGTGCGCGACGCCGCCGGTCAATTGGCCCAGCGCATCCATCTTCTGCGACTCCGCCAGCTGACGCTGCACCTGTTCGAGCTTCTGTTGCGCCTCGCGCCGCTCGGAAATGTCCCGTGTGATCTTGGCAAAGCCGACCAGGCTGCCGTCGCTGTCGCGGATCGGATCGATCACGACGCTCGCCCAGAAGAACGAACCGTCCTTGCGGACCCGCCAGCCTTCCTCCTCATAGTGCCCGGTCTCTTGCGCGATCTTGAGCGCGCGGGCCGGCTTGCCGGCGGCCTGATCGGCCGGCGTATAGAACCGCGAGAAGCTCTGGCCGATGATTTCGCCGGGCGAATAGCCCTTGATGCGCTCACCGCCGGCGTTCCAATTGGCAACGATACCAGCCGGCGTCAGCATATAGAGCGCATAGTCGGTGACATTGCTCACCAGCAGACGGAACTGACTTTCGCTGGCCTCGAGGTCCTCGCGCGCCTGATGCCGCTCGGCGATGTCGCGGATGACCATCACGTAGCCGACAAGCTTGCGCTTCTCATGGATCGGATCGATGACCACAGCGGCGTAGAATTGCGATCCGTCCTTGCGGAGACACCAGCCTTCGGCCGCTGAGTGCTTTTCCTTCCGCGCCATCTGCAGCGCTTTCGCCGGAACGCCGGATGCGCGGTCTTCGGCAGGATAGAAGATCGAGAAGTGCTTGCCGAGGATCGCCTTGGCCGGATAGCCGGTGATGCGCTCAGCGCCCTTGTTCCGGTTGATGACCCGGCCATCGGGGGCGAGCATGCAAATGGCGTAGTCGACCACGCCGCCAGCCGCCGGCCGAAAATTGCGCCGGTTCGCAACAATACCGCGTTCGAGCTGTTCTGATTTCTTAACCATCACCGATCCTGCCCCCGCCCGAAACGCGCGGGGAAAGCCAATGTTCCATGCGAACATGAGGACTGCGGGGTAATCCGACCGCCTTGGGTTGGCCTTCAGAAAAGTCCCGCCGGCGGTTGGAACTTTTTGGTTCCAGTCGCGATTAAGGTACTCGGTTTGCGTCACAAATTGCGGTTTTGGCGTTTTCCCGCTTGAATAGATCAAGGGCAGTCATTCTTATGGTCACACTGGCATTGCCGAGTCTCTGGATTCGCGGCCAGCGCGTAGGGGAAATTACATGACCGATCTCGGTTCGCCGCCTCGTCCCCGTGCTGATACACGCCGCAGCCAATCATCAAACGGAAGCCTCGATTCCTCGCACGATCTGCTGCAGTCGCTGCAAGCGATGCGCGCCGGCGACTTCTCGGTCCGGATGCGTGGCGACTATCTCGGCATCGACGGCAAGATCGCGGACGCCTTCAACGAAATCGCAGCCGCCAATGAGCGCATGGCGCAGCAATTGGCGCGCGTCGGCCAGGTCGTCGGCCGCGAGGGACAGACCCGCCAGCGCGTCAATTTCGGCCTCGCCAGCGGCGCCTGGGCCGATATGGAGAGCTCGGTCAACACGCTGATCGACGATCTGCTGTGGCCGACCCGCGAGGTCACCCGCGCGGTCGCCGCGGTGGCGCAGGGCGACCTGCTGCAGACCGTGCAGCTCGACGTCGAGGGCCGGCCGCTGCGCGGCGAATTCCTGCAGTCGGCGAACATCGTCAACACGATGATCAAACAGCTCTCGGTGTTCACCTCGGAGGTCACGCGCGTGGCGCGCGAAGTCGGCACCGAGGGCAAGCTCGGCGGCCAGGCCCAGGTGCCCGAAGTGACCGGCGTCTGGAAGGACCTGACCGAGAGCGTCAACTCGATGGCCAACAATTTGACCGGCCAGGTCCGCAACATCGCCGAGGTGACGATCGCGGTCGCCAACGGCGACTTGTCCAAGAAGATCACGGTCGACGTTCGCGGCGAGATCCTGCAGCTGAAGGAAGCCATCAACACGATGGTCGATCAGCTGCGTTCGTTCGCTTCGGAAGTGACGCGCGTGGCGCGTGAGGTCGGCACCGACGGCAAGCTCGGCGGCCAGGCGATCGTGCCCGGCGTCGCCGGTACCTGGAAGGACCTCACCGACTCGGTGAACGCGATGTGCGGCAACCTGACCGCCCAGGTGCGCAACATCGCCAACGTGACCACGGCCGTGGCGCGCGGCGACCTGTCACGCAAGATCACGGTCGACGTCAGCGGCGAGATTCTGGAGCTGAAGGACACCATCAACACGATGGTGGACCAGCTCAACTCGTTCGCGTCGGAAGTGACGCGCGTGGCGCGCGAGGTCGGCACCGAAGGCAAGCTCGGCGGCCAGGCCCAGGTGCCCGGCGTTGC
>NZ_JADFUD010000008.1:0-124726 GCF_054820065.1 Bradyrhizobium sp. UFLA06-06 | reverse complement strand
CGGCACCTGGAAGGATCTGACCGACAACGTCAACTTCATGGCGTCGAACCTGACCGCGCAGGTCCGCAACATCGCCGACGTCGCGACCGCGATCGCCGGCGGCGACCTCTCGAAGAAGATCACGGTCAACGTGTCGGGCGAGATCCTCCAGCTGAAGGAAACGCTCAACACCATGGTCGACCAGCTCAACGCCTTCGCGTCGGAAGTGACGCGCGTGGCGCGCGAGGTCGGCACCGAAGGCAAGCTCGGCGGACAGGCCAACGTGCTCGGCGTCGCCGGCACCTGGAAGGATCTGACCGACAACGTCAACTTCATGGCGTCGAACCTGACCGCGCAGGTCCGCAACATCGCCGCCGTGACGACGGCGGTCGCGGGCGGCGACCTCTCCAAGAAGATCACGGTGGACGTGCGCGGCGAAATCCTCGAGTTGAAGGACACCATCAACACGATGGTCGATCAGCTCAACGCCTTCGCGGGCGAGGTGACGCGCGTGGCGCGCGAGGTCGGCACCGAAGGCAAGCTCGGCGGCCAAGCCGAAGTGCGCGGCGTCGCCGGCACCTGGAAAGATCTCACCGACAGCGTCAACTCGATGGCGTCGAACCTGACCGCGCAGGTCCGCAACATCGCCGAGGTCGCGACCGCGGTGGCGAAGGGCGACCTGTCGAAGAAGATCACGGTCAACGTGTCGGGCGAAATCCTTCAGCTGAAGGAAACGCTGAACACGATGGTGGACCAGCTCAACGCGTTTGCGGGCGAGGTGACGCGCGTGGCGCGCGAGGTCGGCACCGACGGCAAGCTCGGCGGCCAGGCCGAGGTGCCCGGCGTCGCCGGCACCTGGAAGGACCTGACGGACAGCGTCAACTCGATGGCCGGCAATCTCACCGCGCAGGTCCGTAACATCGCTGAAGTCGCGACCGCGATCGCCGGCGGCGACCTGTCGCGCAAGATCACCGTCGACGTGCGCGGCGAGATCCTTCAGCTGAAGCAAACGCTGAACACGATGGTCGACCAGCTCAACCGCTTCGCGGGCGAGGTGACGCGCGTGGCGCGCGAGGTCGGCACCGACGGCAGCCTCGGCGGCCAGGCCAACGTGCCCGGCGTCGCCGGCACCTGGAAAGACCTGACCGATAACGTCAACTCGATGGCCGGCAACCTGACCGCGCAGGTCCGCAACATCGCCGAGGTGACCACCGCCGTGGCGCGCGGCGACCTGTCGCGCAAGATCACCGTCGACGTGAAGGGCGAAATCCTCGAGCTCAAGAACACCATCAACACGATGGTGGACCAGCTCAATGCGTTTGCGGGCGAGGTGACGCGCGTGGCGCGCGAGGTCGGTACCGAAGGCAAGCTCGGCGGCCAGGCCGAAGTGCCCGGCGTCGCCGGCACCTGGAAGGATCTCACCGACAACGTCAACTTCATGGCGTCGAACCTGACCGCGCAGGTCCGCAACATCGCCGAGGTCGCGAGCGCGATCGCCGGCGGCGATCTGTCGAAGAAGATCACCGTGGACGTGCGCGGCGAGATCCTGCTGCTCAAGGACACCCTGAACACGATGGTCGAGCAGCTGCGCTCGTTCGCTGCCGAAGTGACGCGCGTGGCGCGCGAGGTCGGCACCGAAGGACGGCTCGGCGGCCAGGCCGTGGTGCCCGGCGTCGGCGGCACCTGGAAGGACCTCACCGACAACGTCAACCTGCTGGCCGCGAACCTGACCACCCAGGTGCGCAACATCGCCGAAGTCACCACCGCGGTGGCGCGCGGCGACCTCTCGCGCAAGATCACGGTCGACGTGAAGGGCGAAATCCTCGAGCTCAAGAACACCATCAACACCATGGTCGACCAGCTCAACGCCTTCGCCGGCGAGGTGACGCGCGTGGCGCGCGAGGTCGGCACCGAGGGCAAGCTCGGCGGCCAGGCCGAGGTGCGCGGCGTTGCCGGCACCTGGAAGGACCTCACCGACACCGTCAACGTCATGGCGGTCAACCTGACCGAGCAGGTGCGCGGCATCGTCAAGGTGGTGACCGCGGTCGCCAACGGCGACCTGAAGCAGAACCTGACGGTGAAGTCGAAGGGCGAGGTGGCCGCGCTCGCCGACACCATCAACAACATGACCGAGACGCTCGCGACTTTCGCCGAACAGGTCACCAGCGTGGCGCGCGAGGTCGGCGTCGAGGGACGGCTCGGCGGTCAGGCCAACGTGCCCGGCACGGCCGGCACCTGGAAGGATCTCACCGGCAACGTCAACCTGCTCGCGGCCAACCTGACTTCCCAGGTGCGCGCGATCGCGGAAGTCGCGACCGCCGTGACCAAGGGCGACCTGACGCGCTCGATCCAGGTCGACGTCCGCGGTGAGGTCGCCGAGCTCAAGGACAACATCAACACGATGATCGGCAACCTCCGTCTTACGACGGAGCGCAACACCGAGCAGGACTGGTTGAAGACCAATCTGGCGCGCTTCACCAACATGCTGCAGGGCCAGCGCGATCTTGCGACCGTCGGCCGGCTGCTGCTGACCGAGCTTGCGCCGCTGATCAACGCGCATATGGGCGTGATCTACCAGGTCGACAATCCCGAGAATGCGCAGTTGCGCCTCTTGTCGGCCTATGCCAGCGACAGCAGCAATCCGCATCCGCAGATCGTCCAGTTCGGCGAGGGATTGATCGGCCAATGCGCGCTCGACAAGCGTCAGCGCCTCGTCTCCGAGATTCCCGGCGATGCGGTGCCGATCAATTCGGCGCTGATGCGGATCATGCCGAAGAACCTCGTCGTGTTTCCGGTGCAGTTCGAGAACCAGGTCAAGGCGGTGATCGAGCTGTCCTCGATCTCCTCATTCACGACCTCGCAGATCACCTTCCTCGAACAATTGACCGACAGCATCGGCATCGTGCTCAACAGCATCGAGGCGACGATGCAGACCGAGGCGCTGCTCAAGCAGTCGCAACAGCTCGCCGGCGAGCTGCAGACCCAGCAGAAGGAGTTGCAGCAGACCAACGATCAGCTGGAGCAGAAGGCCCAGCAGCTTGCCGAACGCAATGTCGACGTCGAGCGCAAGAACCAGGAAATCGAGCAGGCGCGGCGCGCGCTGGAAGAGAAGGCGACCGAGCTATCGCTGACTTCGAAGTACAAATCCGAATTCCTTGCCAACATGTCGCATGAGTTGCGGACGCCGCTGAACTCGATCCTGATCCTGGGCCAGCAGCTCACCGAAAATCCCGACGGCAATCTGACCGGCAAACAGGTCGAGTTTGCCCGCACCATTCACGGCGCCGGCACCGACCTGCTGAACCTGATCAGCGACATCCTCGATCTCTCCAAGATCGAGTCCGGCACGGTGACGGTCGACGCCGAGGAAATCCTGACATCGAGCCTGCTCGAGACCGTCGGACGGCCGTTCCGGCACGAGGCGGAGAACCGGCATCTCTCGTTCAGCATCGATGTCGACGCCAATCTTGCGCGCAGCATGGTTACCGACTCCAAGCGGCTGCAGCAGGTGCTCAAGAACCTGTTGTCGAATGCGTTCAAGTTCACCGCGGAAGGCGGCGTCAGCCTGACCGTGTCGGCCGCGCTCGGCGGTTGGAGTATGGAGCATCCGATCCTCAATGCGGCGCCTGCGGTCGTTGCGTTCGAGGTGTCGGATACCGGCATCGGCATTCCACAAGACAAGCAGAAGCTGATCTTCGAGGCGTTCCAGCAGGCCGACGCCGGCACCAGCCGCAAATATGGCGGCACCGGTCTTGGACTGGCGATCAGCCGTGAGCTCGCGGGTCTGCTCGGCGGCGAGATCCATCTGCGCAGCGCGCCGGGCAAGGGCTCGACCTTCACGCTCTATCTGCCGCTGAAATATGCCGGCCCCTCGGTGGCACTGCGTCAGCAGGCCCAACCGTTCCCGATGCCGCACACGCCGGCACCGGCGCTGCAGGCGTCGGGTGCGCAGGAGCGTGTGATCGAGCAGCTTCCGGACGACCGGCTCAATCTCGAACCCGGCGACACCATCCTGCTGATCGTCGAGGACGATCCGCATTACGCGCGGGTGCTGATCGATCTGGCGCGCGACAAGGGCTTCAAGGTGCTGGTCGCAAGCCGCGGCGCCGAAGCGCTGGACCTGGCCAAGCAGTTCCAGCCGAGCGCGGTGTCGCTCGACGTCTTCCTGCCCGACATGCTGGGCTGGACGGTGCTGAGCCAGCTCAAGCACAATCCGCTGACCCGTCACATTCCGGTTCAGATCATCACGCTCGACGAGGACCGACAGCACGCGCTGGCGCGCGGCGCTTTCTCCTTCGTCAACAAGCCGACGACGACGGAAGGCGTCAGCGCCGCGCTGTCGCAGATCAAGGAATACGCCAGACCGCGCCGCAAGCGCCTGTTGATCGTGGAGGACAATGCGGCGGAGCAGCTCAGCATTACCGAACTGCTCGGGCACGAGGATATCGAGATCGTGACCACCGGCACCGGGGCAGGGGCGCTCTCAACGATGCGCGAAAATCCGTACGACTGCGTCGTGCTCGACTTGCGCCTGCCCGACATGAGCGGTTTTGAGGTGCTGGATCACATCCGCAAGGACGAGACGCTCTCCAATATTCCCGTTGTCGTGTTTACGGGCCGGGAACTTTCGGCGGAGGAGGACGCGGAACTGCACACGATGGCGCGCAGCATCGTCGTCAAGGGCGTGGAATCGCCGGAACGTCTGCTCGACGAAACGTCACTGTTCCTGCACCGTGTGATCACGGAATTGCCCGTCGAAAAACAGAGGATGCTGGAGAAGCTCAATAGTTCCGACGAGGATCTTATTGGCAAGACCGCGCTGCTGGTCGACGACGATGCCCGCAACATCTTCGCGCTCTCGAGCGTGTTGGAGCGGCGAGGTATGAAGGTGTTGACTGCGACGACCGGTCACGAGGCCATCTCGCTGGTCGAATCCAATCCCAGGATTGCGATCGTGCTGATGGACATCATGATGCCGCAGATGGACGGTTACCAGACCATCGGCGCCATCCGGCAAAACCCCGCCTTCGCGCGGCTGCCGATCATCGCGCTGACCGCGAAGGCGATGAAAGGCGATCGAGAGAAATGCCTGGAGGCAGGCGCGTCCGACTATCTGGCGAAACCCGTGAACACCGAGCAACTGCTGCTGGCGATCCGCATGTGGCTGCACCGCTGATCGGCGATCGAACATGATGGACCACGAAAAGGTAAACATCCTTCTGGTCGATGACCAGCCGGCGAAGCTGCTGGCCTATGAGGTCATCCTGAAGGAGCTCGGCGAGACGCTCGTCGCCGCGTCGTCGGGCCGCGAGGCCCTGGAATTCCTGCTCAAGAACGAAGTCGCGGTCATCCTGGTCGACGTCTGCATGCCCGAACTCGACGGCTTCGAGCTCGCGGCGATGATCCGCGAACATCCGCGCTTCCAGAAGACCGCGATGATCTTCATCTCGGCAATCCAGGTCAGCGATATCGACCGGCTTCGCGGCTACGAGATGGGCGCGGTCGATTACGTGCCGGTGCCTGTCGTGCCCGAGGTGCTGCGGGCGAAGATCCGCGTGTTCGCCGAGCTCTACCGCAAGACACGGCAGCTCGAACGCCTCAACGCGGAGCTCGAGGACCGCGTGCGCGCGCGCACCGCCGAGCTCGAGCAGTCGACCACGCGGCTGGTCGAGAGCGAGGCGCGCCGCAGCATGGCGATTGCCGCCGGCAAGATGGGTTCGTGGGACTGGGATTGGGTCAACGGCGACTGGATGTGGGACGAGGGGCAATACAAGATCTTCGGCGTCGACCCGAAGTCCTTCAAGCTCACCTCCGACAATATACAGGCGCTGTTTCATCCCGACGATGTCGAACACCTCCGGCAAGCCTGGACTGGCTTCGGCAAGGGCCAGACGTCCTACGAAACCGAATTCCGCGTCATGCGGCCGGACGGCGAGGTGCGCTGGTGCGTCGGCACGGCCGCGGCCACCAGCGACCGCAACGGCAAGGTGGTTCGGGTGAGCGGCGTCACCGTCGACATCACCGATCGCAAGAAGGCCGAGGAGCGGCAGAGCCTGTTGACCCGCGAGGTCGACCATCGCGCCAAGAACGCGCTCGCGCTGGCGCAATCGATCGTGCGGCTGACGCGCGCGCAGAACGTGACCGCCTATGTGCGGGCGGTCGAGGGCCGCATCACGGCGCTGGCGCGCGTTCACACGGTGCTGTCGCTGTCGAGCTGGCAGGGCGCTGAAATCCGGCGGCTGGTCGCCGAGGAGATCGCGCCGTATTCGGAGGCCGGGCAGATCCAGATCGATGGCGCGGAGGTGCAGTTGCAGCCCGCGACCGCGCAGACGCTGGCATTGGCGCTGCATGAGCTCGTCACCAACTCCGCCAAATATGGCAGCCTCTCGGTGCTGTCGGGCCGGCTCGCGATCACCTGGGAATTGCACGACGACACACTGATCCTGGCCTGGGTGGAGTCCGGCGGACCTCCCGTGACCAAGCCGAAGCAGAAAGGTTTCGGCACCCGAAGCGTGATCGCCAGCATCGAAACCCAGCTCGGCGGGCGCGCCGACTTCGATTGGCACGCCGAGGGCCTGGTGTGCCGGCTCACGGTTCCGCTCAAGGCGCTTGTCGGGGAGACGCCGGCGTTCCGCGAACCGTCGGCAGCCGAACGCAAGCCCTTGGTCAGTTCCAGAGCCGTGTAGCGCGCCCCGGCCGAACAGGAACCAAGCGCCGGACGCTGCGGTTAACGAAGCTTGACCGCTCCGTTCGTGGCTTGAGGTGCTGCCGTGGATGCCCAAACCCGTGAGCGCGGGCCGTCCGCGGAGAAGCCGCGGCAGCCTGAGCGCAATCCCGAGCAAGAAACGCGACCCGACCACGAATCCTCGCCGCAGCAGGAGACCGGGCGCAAGCCACCGATGCGTGATCGGCTCCGCGAGCACTGGCTGCTTGCCACAGTCGGCGCCTGTCTGCTCCTGCTCGCGATCACCGGTGGAGTGAGCTATTGGCTCAACGTGCGTCACTATGAATCGACCGATGACGCGTTCGTGGCCGCACGCAGCTTTGCGGTGGCAGCAAAGGTCGGCGGCTACGTCGTCGAGGTCCCCGTCACCGACAACCAGCACGTCAGTGCCGGCGATCTCCTCGCGAGGATCGACGAGCGCGATTACAAGATCTCCGTCGATCAGGCCAGCGCACAGGTCGCGGTCGCAGAGGCCAATATCGCCAATGTCGAGGCCCAGATCGACAGCCAGCAGGAGCAGATCAAGGAGGCCAAGGCGCAGCAGCAGCAGGCCGAGGCGCAATTGAACTTCGCGCGGGAGGAGGCGGAGCGCGCCCAGAACCTCGTCGAAAAGGGCGCGGGCACGGTGCAGCGGCAGCAGCAGACCCGCTCGGATCTCGACGCCCAGCAGGCCAATGCCAGCCGCGCCAGGACGGCAGTGACCGCGGCCGAGCTCGGCGTCAAGACGCTCGAGGCTCAGCTCAAGAGCAGCAAGGCATCGCTGGAGCAGGCGCAGGCACAGCTCGATCAGGCCAAATTGAACCTGCGATATACAAGCATCGTCGCGGCGCAATCCGGGCGCGTCGTCAAACTGAGCGGCGCGGTCGGCACCTATGTGGCGCCGGCCCAGAGCGTCATGATGTTCGTTCCCGACGAGGTCTGGATCACCGCCAACTACAAGGAAACGCAGCTGACGGACATGCGCCCGGGCCAGCCGGTCGAGATCAGGATCGACGCGTATCCGGGGCGCAAGCTCACCGGCCGCGTGGCTTCGGTTCAGCCGGGCTCGGGCACTGCGTTCAGCCTGCTGCCGGCGGAGAACGCGACCGGCAATTTCGTCAAGGTCGTGCAGCGCGTTCCCGTGAAGATCGTGATCGACAACTGGCCGAATGACGTTCCGATCGGGCCGGGCATGTCGGTCGTGCCCTGGACCAGGGTGCGATGACCGACGTTGCGGCAGGCGGCGGCGCGGCCTGGTCGCCGGAGCGTTCGGCTGCCGGCGGACATAATCCCTATATGATTGCCTTCGTCGTCTCGATCGCGACGTTCATGGAGGTGCTGGACACCACGATCGCCAATGTGGCCTTGCGCCATATCGCGGGCGGCTTGGCGGTCGGCATCGACGAGAGCACCTATGTCATCACCAGCTATCTGGTCGCCAACGCCATCGTGCTGTCGATCTCGGGCTGGCTCTCGACCGTGATCGGCCGCAAGCGCTTCTACATGATCTGCGTCGGCACCTTCGCATTTGCGTCCCTGCTTTGCGGGCTTGCCTGGAGCCTGGAGGCGCTGGTTCTGTTCCGGATCATCCAGGGCCTTGGCGGCGGCGGGATGGCGACGAGCGAGCAGGCGATCCTCGCCGACTCCTTTCCGCCGGCCAAGCGTGGCCAGGCGTTCGCGATCTACGGCGTCGCGGTGGTGGTTGCTCCCGTGGTCGGGCCGACGCTCGGCGGCTGGATCACCGATACCTATAGCTGGCACTGGATCTTCCTGATCAACGTGCCGATGGGCTTGCTCTCGCTGTTCCTGGTCGGGACGCTGGTCAAGGAGCCCTCCGGTGCCGAGCAGGAGCGCAGGCAACTCCTCAAGGACGGCCTGCGCGTCGACTACATCGGCTTCGTGCTGGTCGCGATCGGGCTCGGTTCGCTCGAATTCGTGCTCGACGAAGGCCAGCGCAAGGGTTGGTTCGGCTCCAATATGATCGTCGGCTTCGCGCTGGCCTCGGCGATTTGTCTGATCGCGCTGGTTCCCTGGGAGCTGACGCGCAAGGACCCGATCGTCGATCTCCGTCTGCTGGGACGCCGCCAGTTCGGATCGTGCTTCCTGGTGATGCTGTGCACCGGCGCGGTGCTGATCTCGTCGACGCAGCTCCTGCCGCAGCTGTTGCAGACCGAGCTGAACTATACTGCGCTGCTGGCAGGGCTCGCACTGTCGCCCGGCGGCATCGTCACGCTGATCTTGATGCCGGTGGTCGGCAACCTCGTCAGCCGCGTCCAGCCGAAATATCTGATCGCGATCGGCGGCTGCATCGTCGCATTCTCAATGTGGCACCTGACGGGATTGAACGGCGACATCAGCTATGGCTACGCCGCGCTCGCGCGCATCTTCCTCTCCGCCGGGCTTCCGTTCCTGTTTCTGCCGGTCACGACGGCATCCTATGACGGTGTGCCGCCGGACAAGACCAACCAGGCCTCGGCACTGATCAACGTCGCGCGCAATATCGGCGGGTCGATGGGCGTCGCACTCGCCCAGACGGCACTGGCGCAACGCCAGCAATTCCACCAGAGCCGGCTGATCGAGCATGCCGCGCCGTCCGATCTCGGGTATCAGCAGACCATCGACACGATGACGCGCTTCTTTCAGGCGCAGGGGTCGAACGCATCGGACGCCGCGTCCCAGGCGGTCGCCTGGGTCGGCCAGACCTTGCAGCGGCAGGTCGACCTGCTCGCCTATATCGACGTGTTCTGGATGCTCTCGATCATCGGCCTCGTGATGATCCCGCTGGCGCTGATCATCAAACCGGTCGATCTGACGGCACCGCCGAAGGGACATTAAAGCAGACGACATTGTGAACGCGGGAGCCGGCCGAACCGCGCTATGAACGGCGTGACCGAAGGGAAATCGCGCGAGGAGCATATGCCCAGGACGAGTCTTGCCGGTGCGGGTCTGTCGGCCGTCTTCGTCGCGGCGATCAGCATCACGCGGTTGGGCGCCGAGCCCGTGCTGAAAGGCGCGGAAGCCTTCGGCGACTGGCAACGCGACAAGCCGGGCACGGTGCGCCTGATCACGCCGCAGGACTTACCCAAGCCCGGGGCAACGGCGTCGAGCAGCAAGTTTCCGCGCGTCATGCCGAGACCTGCATCGGCCACGCCGCAGGTGCCGGCCGGGTTCAAGGTCGAACTGTTTGCGAGCGGGCTCAGCGGCCCGCGGATCATCCGGGCCGCGCCCAATGGCGATATCTTCGTCGTGGAAACCGGCTCCGGCCGCATGCGTGTCCTGCGCAGCGCCGACGGCGCCGCCAGGCCTGCGACCAACGAAGTCTACGCAACCGGCTTGAACCAGCCGTTCGGCATCGCGTTCTTCCCGAGCGGTGACAATCCGCAATGGCTCTATGTCGCCAACACCGACAGCGTCGTGCGCTTTGCCTACCGTAACGGCGATCTCAAGGCGTCGGGAAAGCCCGAGACGATCGTCGCCCGGCTGCCGCCCGGCTACGCCCATTCCACGCGTGATATCGTGTTCACCCCGGACGACAAGCGGATGCTGGTGTCGGTCGGCTCCGCCGGCAACGCAGGCGAGGGGCTGGGCCGGCCGCCGAAGGGCATCGAGGCCTGGAGCCGCGACCATGCGCTCGGCGCTGCCTGGGGCGACGAGACCGACCGCGCCGCCGTGCTCGCCTTCGATCCTGATGGCAAGAACCAGAAGCTGTTTGCCACCGGGATCCGCAATTGCGTCGGACTTGCGATCCAGCCCGGAAGCGGTACGCCGTGGTGTTCGACCAACGAGCGCGATGGCCGCGGCGACAATCTTGTGCCCGACTATGTGACACGGGTCCGCGAAGGCGCGTTCTACGGCTGGCCCTGGTACTACATTGGCGGCAACGAAGACCCCGCGCATGCCGGCGCGCGGCCAGACCTGAAGGACAAGGTGACGGTCCCTGACGTGCTGTTGCAGGCCCACTCGGCGTCGCTTGGCCTGACCTTCTACACCGGCAGCAGTTTTCCGCCGGAATATCGCGGCGATGCGTTTGCCGCCGAACACGGCTCGTGGAATCGGTCGAAGCGTACCGGCTACAAGGTCATTCGCATCAGGCTGAAGGACGGCGTGCCGACCGGCGAGTACGAGGATTTCGTCACCGGCTTCGTCATCGGCGACAATGAGGTCTGGGGCCGTCCGGTCGGTGTGACTGTCGCGCGCGACGGCGCGCTGCTGGTCTCCGAAGACGGCAACGGCACGATCTGGCGCGTCAGCCGCGACTAATACTGCAGGCGGCGCGCTAGCCTAGCCCGTCCTTGAGGCCATATTCCTCGTAGATGGTCAGGGGATCGGTATCGGGAAACAACCGGCACTTGGCCTGCGCAAGATGCAGCGTGACGGCGCCGGCCTCACATCTGGCGGTCAGGATTTTTCGGACATCCTCCATATGCGCGCGCGGCTGATGCTTTGACGGCAACTGTTCGAGCGCCACCAGCGCTGTGGCCAGGGCCTCCGTGACCACCCATTCGTCGTGTCCGGTAATTCCCTTTCGCGGCATCGCCACACCCTCCGTAGCACCGGCTGCGACATTGTAGCGCGAGATGGGTGGGGGCTGTCATCAGCCAACATGGGCAGGGCAGCGGGGAACCGGTTCGCGTGGCCCTGCCACGATGCGCCGCAGGGAACCGGCGTGGCAGCGCGCGGAAGCAATGATTAGAACCACGAGGCTCGCTTCTTCGTCCCCGGTCAGTCCACCCAAATGTTCGCTCCCTATCTCTCGGCCTGGAGTCTTGTCCCCGACGGCGACCCGATCGTGACGCACGCCGCACGGTTGCTGCCGGTGCGCCGGCATGGCGAGCCGGCCATGCTCAAGCTCTCGCACGAGCCGGACGAACGCCTCGGCGCCGTCGTGATGGAGTGGTGGGACGGCGAAGGTGCGGCGCGGGTTCTTGCCCGTGACGGCGACGCCCTTCTGCTCGAGAGGGCGATGGGATCGGCTTCGCTCAGCGAAATGGCGCGAACCGGCCGGGACGACGAGGCCTTCAGGATTCTCTGTGCAACGGCCGATCGGCTTCACGCCGAGAGAGCGAAGCCGCGGCCGGATCTGACGCCGCTGACGCACTGGTTTCGTGAGTTGTGGCCCGCGGCGCGGGTGCATGGCGGCATTCTGAACCGATCGGCGGAAGTTGCCGAAGCTCTGCTGGGCAATCAGCGTGAGATCGTGGTCCTGCATGGTGACCTGCACCATGACAATGTGCTCGACTTCAGCACGCACGGCTGGCTTGCGATCGATCCGAAGCATCTTGTCGGCGAGCGCGGGTTCGACTTCGCCAACATCTTCACCAATCCGGATCTTGCAGATCCGACACGGCCGGTCGCGACCGAACCCGGACGCTTTGCCCGGCGGCTCGACATCGTCGTTGAAGCCGCGCGGCTGGATCGCCGGCGCCTGCTGTCATGGATCGTGGCCTGGACCGGCTTGTCGGCAGCCTGGTTTCTGGGGGACGGCGATCCACTCGCCGAAATCGACCTTACCATCGCACGACTTGCGGCCGCCGAGCTCGACCGGATGGCGTAGAGCGCGCAGCGATTACGCCGCCGCGGCGCTGGCTCCACTCAGCGACACGCTCAGAATCCGCCACTTCGAGATATCGAAGAAGTAGGCGGCCTTGATGCGCGCGGAAGCGGGGTCCGGCGCCTGAATCGCCGTGTGGAATTGCCGCGTCCCATCGCTCAGCGAAATCCGGAATGTTTGCATTGGTCGAACCTCCACGCGCGGATGCTGCGGCACGGAGCGTTAACATCCGGTTGCAGTTGATGGCGCGCGCGACACGTGCACTTCTCACTCAGGTGAAGCCGGCGGCAGCCGCACCATCGTGTCCTCCGCGCCAACGACGCGTCCGTCTTGCGCGCGCAACTCGAGCCGCCGCACCGGCAGCCCGTTCTTGCGGTCGACCAGGAGCACATGCGCCTCGTCGGGTTCAAAGAAGAAGTCCTCACCCCACTGCCGGAGCGCGACGAGAAGAGGGAAGAGCCCGCGTCCCTTTTCGGTCAGCACATATTCCTGGTAGGGGCTACCGTCGCTTGCCGGCACCGTCTCCATGATGCCGTGCGCCAGAAGATTGCGGAGCCGGGCCGAGAGGATGTTCTTGGCAAGCCCGAGGCTCTTCTGAAACTCGCCGAAGCGGCGCAGCCCGTCGAACGCATCGCGGACAATCAGCAGCGACCACCAGTCGCCGATCGCATCCAGCGGCCGAGCGACGCCGCACATCGAGTCCCTGTGGCTCACTCGCTTGGCCATCGTGATCCTCAACACTCATTCCCTGGGGGTGATCGGCGCTCAATGGCGCGGCCGGAAAACCACCCGGATCGTTGGTTGGATATATTGGTTGCAAAGTAAAACCTCAAGCGCTACACGTTGGTTTCAAATTGAAACCATGCGAGGTCAGAGCCGTGATCCGAGCCGACGCCACGTTCGACGACACTTTTTCGTTCTCGCCGCATTTCAGCGCGGCGCCGGGCTTTCAGATGCATTATGTCGACGAAGGTCCGCGGGACGGCGAGGTGGTGCTTTGCCTGCACGGCGAGCCAAGCTGGGGCTATCTGTTCCGCCACCTGGTGCCAGGCCTCAGTGCGACGCACCGGGTGGTCGTTCCGGATCACATGGGCTTTGGCAAGAGCGCGACGCCGGCGCATCGCAGCTATTGGCTGCAGGACCATGTCGACAATCTCGAAGCGCTGGTCCGCGCGCTCGATCTCACCAACATCACCCTTGTCATGCATGATTTCGGCGGCCCGGTCGGCATGGGGTTAGCGGCCCGGCATGCGGACCGGATCCGCCGCATCGTCTCCGCCAATGGGCCAACGCCGTTCGGGCAGAGCGATCTGTTCGATCGCGTCGCCGCCAACGCGCAGGTCTCGCCGTGGTTTCAATGGATCGCAAAGGCCGAGGCGAGCGGCGACCTCGAGCCGGTTCTCGGACAGCTCGGCTTCAACATTTTGAGCACGCTGAAGCTCAACGGATTCGAGAACAACGCCGTCATCACGGACGCCTGGCTCGCCGCCTACGGCGCGCACTTCGCGCGTCCGGCGGACTGCCTCGGTGCGATCGGCTGGGCCAAGGGCTTTGCGACCGGCGCGCATCAATTCCAGACGCCTGATCCCGCCGCCGACCGTTTGATTCGCAGCAAACCTGCGCTCGCAATCTGGGGCGAGGCGGACCGCACGCTGCGCGCAGAGCATTTCCTGCCGCTGTTTTCCGCAATCTTCCCGGCGGCACCGGTCAGGCGCCTTGCCGGTGTCGGGCACTATTGTTTCGAGGATGCGCCTGAGGAAATCCCAGGCCTGATCGCGGAGTTCATCCGGCAGACGTGACTGCACGTCACATCGTGCATTCCGCCGAGATCGCCGCCTCAAGTGCCGGCACCCAGGCCTTGTAGGCGGCCGCGGTGAAGTGAATGCCGTCAGCCATCTTCGCGCCGGACGGCAAATGCGGGTCGATAAACCGAACACCGCGCGCAACTGCGGCAGCTTCGATCGCGCGGTTGGTCCGTTCGTCAGCTGCGACGGCAATGACCACCAATGGCCGCGTCGACAGCGGCTTGACGGCATCGATGAGGTCGGTGAAGTCGCGTTGCGCCGTTGGCGATCCAGCGTCGTTCGCGCCCACCGCGAGGACGAGCAGGAATGCGCCCTGATCCTGCAGCACGCGCCCGGCGAGCTGCTTTGCCTCCGGGATGGTCTGACCGCCAACGCCGGCATTGATGACCGGACGTCCGCAGAGCAGCCGGGGCAGCGGAGCCATTTCGGTGATGCTATCGCCAAGCACAACGATCGGCGCCGGCGCGTCGGCGAGCGCGGCGCGTATCATGAATTCGCGCACCGCGGCATGATCGTGAAAGCCGTGCTGAGACACTTCACCGAAGCGGTTGCGCATCCTCTGCAGCTCCGCAAAGGAAGCGACAAAACCAATCAGAAAAGTAACGGCCAAAACCCAAGGTAGTGCGCGACGCATTGCTCGTCAGAGCTACCATCGCGGCTCCAACCCGAGCAATATTCAGAAACAACCGCACAACGCCGGAGCGATCACTTTATGCGGATCACGCCCTGCGGGAGGTTGCTGGATACGGCGGCGCGCAACCCGTTACCATCGTTGCGGCCATCTGGTGGTCGGCTATCGCGCAGCCGCTTCAGCTCAGCTCTGATCCCGGCCGAGCTCGCGCGGAGCTGAATCGCCCGGTATCGACGCTGTGACGGCGGCCGGATCGAGAGAGGCATTGTCCCGAAAAGACGCCGCCGGTGTCACAAATACACGCCCGGCGGCGTTTTCTTCCTGGACTGGGACACTGAAATCCCCAGCACCGTCGAAACTGCAGAGATGATGCCATCGCGGTTCACGCGGGACGGCAAAGTACGCATGCCGCATCGCTGGATACCTTGACCTAGATCAAGCCCCATCTATCGAAAACAGCGCCACATGCGCGCCCCTGTCATTTCAATTGGAGGGTAGCATGGCAGTCGTCGTGCAGTATGTGGTCAAGCCGAATCCAGGCGGCGACCTCGCAGGAATACTCGAATTGGCAAAGGAGAGCGCCGGGCTTTGGCGCAAGCACGGTGGCAAACCAAGGTTCTGGTCTGTCGCCGTCGGTGAAGCCGGCAATTTCGTTTTCTCAGTGAATTTCGAGACGTTTTCGGCTTACGGCGCGGCGGTTGACAAACTCAACGCCGATCCAGCCTTCCAAACTTGGCAAGCGAAAAGATTGAAAGCGGGCTTGACCACCCTCGTGCGCGCGAACATGGCGATCGAGATTGAACTTTGAATGAGCAGTACGCGAAAATTACGCCGCCGGGGCCGAAACGGTTTGTCTCGGCGGCGTAATGTCAGCTGGTCCGCAATGCCCATAACAATAGTGGGATTGTCGTAACGGCCGCATCGACGCCGGTATCAATGCGGCTGTCGGTTCTGGCCCCGTGGGCCGGATCACTTGGGCGCACGAAATCGTCGTGGGCAAATAACAAAGTGAATTCAATAAATTGTGGCGGAAGGGGTGGGATTCGAACCCACGGTACCCTTGCGGGCACGCCGGTTTTCAAGACCGGTGCCTTAAACCACTCGGCCACCCTTCCGGATCAAGGATCAGGCCCTTAGCGTAGGGCAGCGCCGAACGCAACGCGAACTTGGCAGCGAAACCCGGCCGGCCGGTCATTCGCCCGGTCCCTGCTGAAGGGGCGGGTCACACATGCGGCAGCCCCGCGCCAATGCAGGCGAGGCCGACAATCAGCAGCGCGCCTGCGCACGCTTCCAAGATGACTGAACGATGCCGCCTTGCATAAACGGCGAGCACCGATCCCACGATCGTGCTCGCGATACCGAACTCCACGATCATTGATTTAAATCGCTGAACTTTGGCAATTGGCCTTGACGAAGAAAAAATGAAATATCTCAGACACTACACGACGCCACGTCGGTGCGGGCATCGGTTTTCGGCTTAACGTTAAGGTGGCGAACCGTGGATTTACGGATACACCGCCAACCCCCGCCGTTACTGTCGGGGTGATTTGGACCGCACTATTTTTGTCGATCGCACCTGCTGAACATGCTTCGAAACCCGCGGGGCAGCCGCGGCAATTGCCATTCCGAACTAGTCCTAACCAACAGACCGGCAGGCAAATCGCGTGCGCAAAAGTAGTAGCGCGCCGCAGCATTGCGGTTCGTGGTGGATAGAAATTGCGAAAAAGGCGCAATGTACGTCGGCGGCGGAGGGTGGCCGCTACAGCCTCCGAAGCCGCGGTCAGTCCCAGCTCAATCCGCCTTCCAGCTGGGCGCACCGGACGGGGAGGGAGATCTTATGAAGGCAGCGCTCTTGGCATTGTCGCTCGTTGCTCAGCCGCCCGTACAAGTTTCAGACAGTGTTCCCAATTTCGACATCAAGGCGCTCTGCGCGGACGTTTCCGTTGACGATAAAGCGTCGGGACTTCCCAAGGACGCGAGCAAGTGCGTGAGTGACGAGACGGTTGCGCGGCAGCAGCTAAACTCGATCTGGCTAACTGTCCCGGCAGGACCGCGTGAAAGTTGCGAACTCTTGGCGGGGTCAGGGCAAGTGCAAAGCTATGTCGAACTCCTCGTTTGCCTGAAAATGATTGACTGGGACTCGCCATCGACAATGCCCTCTGAGAGGCCCAAGCAAGGTTCGAAAACACTAGGCAATTGAGCGCCATTCGATGAATTGCGGTTGAAAGAGGCCGCCAATTGAGGCGGCCGGAAACGCTTCAATTGCGGCCGAAGATCAAAGAACGAATCTGTCCGGATGGGCAGCGGCCTGGACCTGAATTGGCAAAATGGCCCGCCGGCCGTGAACCGGCATCGTCGGGCCCGGTCTCGGCATCAAGTGCCCGTGAAATGTGAGGCGGTTCACACTCGATCATCGCGAGTTGGCATAACGCAAGGATGGGTGGCAGCTCGGTGTCGGAGAATCGTGATGCCGTTTTTCAGCAGCCAAAGCTTGGCGTCAGCAGCCGCCGCTTCAGTGCTCAGTATTGTCATCGTGGGAGCGGTTGCCTTTTCGACTGTTGGTTATGTGGAGTGGTCATCGGCCGTTAATCTGACCCATTTCATGGGCCGGACTGCGGCGGATGCCTCAACGCCGGTTCTACCGCTCAAGGGGCGAACAGGTTGCGAGCAGGGCAATAAGCCGCTGCCCGCGCTTTCTTTACCGCTCGAATGACGCCGACCTAAAGCGACAGCGCCCAATCTGCCAAGGAGACTAAACCGCCAGACGGGCAGGCAGGGCAATCGCGCCAGCTTGCTGTGCGAGGAAAAGACGCCGCCGGTCTCAAAAATACACGCCCGGCGGCGTTTCCTTCCTGAACTGGGACACTGAAATCCCCAGCGTCAATTTAACTGCATGGGCCGTGCCGGCAGGGCCTCATCGCCTGTTGGCGACGTGCATCGGCGAGTTTGTGCCTGGCTCGGGCGCCCCCATAGTTGCCCATACCGCAACGCCTATGGCCAGCGCCAACAGCACGGTCTTTGTAGCAATCTTGTCGCCAGACATTCTCGAGGCGCCTCTCACGCGTCAGCGCGGCAAATCTCAAAAATTACGCCGCCGGGCCCGAAATGGTTTGTCCCGGCGGCGCCCTGTCATTCCCAGCGCTAGGGCCCTGAAATTCCCAACGTCTCTCGCTTAGCAGGTACCTGGAGTGACGGCTGTTGCCTAACTCACACAAGGTCCAAAAGAGGAGCCGACGCTCAGGGCCGGCGCGCCAGCTCCTCCGAAACGTGACCGTGCTGCGTCCCCAACGGTCCCGTCCCTCAGAGAAGCCTGCGCCGATCACGTTGCTGATTTGCTAACGGGTCCCATTTCCGGATGCGCCCTGTGGGGTACCCCCTGAGACCTCGCCAGGCACGCTACGACATCGAGTACAATTCAGACAGCCGCGGATGTACCGGCGCTCTGCTGAACCGAGGCGGCCTGCTCACTGGCGCCCGCGCCCCCAGCAGACGGAATGACGGCCTCAGCAACCCTCGCTGGGGCCGTTTTCGGTTGCGGCCTGCTGCTCAAAATTGGCACCGCAATTGGCACCCAACTCAACGGGACGGGCAGGGATGATTGAGGACTGGTCGGTTCCGTCGTTTCAAGAAACCCCGGGCCGGCCCGTCATTCGCCCGGTTCGTGAGCCAAAAGGAGCTCATGCTCGCAACGCCGTTGACCGCGAGGGCCGACGTTGGCCATCATGACGCCCATGAAGCGTGTCCTCTTTCTCTGCACCGGCAACTATTATCGCAGTCGATACGCAGAGGAACTTTTCAATCATCTTGCTAGAGCCGAACAGCTGGCGTGGCGCGCGTCCTCCAGAGGCGCGGCCGAGCGGGGATCGCCCGACAATGTCGGGCCGATGTCAGTCTTCACCGATGATCGTCTTCGCGCCAGCGGTATCGTGCCGGAAGGCGCAGCGCGCTTTCCGCAGCCCTGTTCATTGGCGGACTTCGACGACGCCGCCCTCGTGATCGCTCTCAAGGAGGCCGAGCACCGTCCGCTGATCGAGCGCCGGTTCCCCGAGGTCGCCGACAGGGTGACTTACTGGCACGTAGACGATATCGACTTTGCTCATCCGTCAGTCGCGTTGGCCATGATCGACGATCACATCCGCGCGCTGGTTTCAGCGCTCAGGTCATCGGTTCGCGCTTCAGGAAGATCTCCAGCGCGAACGTAGCCGGGCGCGCGAGCATGCCGCTGATGCGTTCGAGGTCGTCGATGGCGACGATCTCGAGGCGGCCTTCGGTCACCGTCAATTGGTCGATGGGCACCTCGCGCGCAAGGAACACCTCGCCGCGAAGCCTACCGTTTGGCGTTGCATGATCGGGACCGGAATAGCGGCCGATCAACTCAAAACGCTCGGGCGGCAGGTAGTAGCCAATCTCCTCGTGGATCTCGCGCACCACGCATTCGAGGAAAGTCTCGGCGCCTTCCCGCCGTCCGCCAAACAGGCTGACCTTTCCGCGATCGGTAACATGTGGGAGGTCGTCGCGCAGTTGCATCAGCAGCCGGCCATCTGTGCTGACGAGAAGGGCGGACGTTCCCTCTCTGACACTGCCGGTCATCCGTGTTTCCTCTCTTCTTCGCCTCGATCCAGATCATCTTGCCGTTGGCCCAGATTCCCTGCCGCCATCGGCCGCCGGCTCTAGCTGGAAAGTCCGGGTAATGCTGTCAAGACAACCAAGGCCAACGTGGTCAGAATCGACAATCGCTGGTAAAATTATGCATTGTGCAGACAGTGATTTCGGACGTCTCGCAACGACTGGGACTTCCCCTCTGGCCACAGGGCATCATCGAGCCAAGGGCATTGTTTGATGGCTGACTACGTCCTCGAGGGCTTCAAGTGGGGCTCCAGCGCACTTGGAACCGCTTCCGGCGAGATTGATTGGAGCTTCGCCGCGGCGAACTTCACTGGCCAATTCATTCAGTTCGACAGCTTCCTGACCGGAATGTTCCAGACCGAGATCAGGGAGGCATTCGACCGGTGGGAATCGGCGGCCAATATCGACTTTCATGAAGTCTCTGACGCCGCCGGGAATCAAATACGCCTTGGACTGAGCCACATCGACGGCCAGAACAACGTCGTCGGCGAGGAACAGAGCTCCTATGCGCGCGGTTCGGAGATTGCAGCTGATATTACGTTCGACATGGATGAGGGTTGGCATCTCGTCAATGGTGAGCTTGTCAGTAATGGCGGAGTCTCTTTCTACGTCGTAGCGCTGCACGAGATCGGACATAGCCTCGGACTGGACCACTACAATGTCAGTCCGGCGGTCATGAATGCGGTCATCAATCCCGCAGTCACAGATCTCACTCAATCGGACATCGACGGCGTGCGAGCCCTTTACGGCGTGCTTCCCGGCATCGCCGTTTCGACTGCCGCCCAGCTCGCCGACGGACGGCTGGATTTCCTGCAATACAACTCGTCCGGCCATCTCACGGGTTCATCCCTGACGCAGCAAGCATTCTGGAAGGTCGTCGGCAACGTAGATTTTGCGTCGAACGGAAATCCTGCCGTCATTACCCAGTCCAATGGCCAAATTGATTTGCTTAACTTCAGTGCAGGGCAACTATCGAGCTCTTTGCTGATGACGGGGAGCTATTGGGACGTTAAAGGCGCCGGTCTGTTCAGCGGGGCCGCGAACGCCGAATTTGTCACTCAGTCGTCGAGCGGGCAGATT
Source organism: Bradyrhizobium sp. UFLA06-06 (assembly GCF_054820065.1). Taxonomy (NCBI): domain Bacteria; kingdom Pseudomonadati; phylum Pseudomonadota; class Alphaproteobacteria; order Hyphomicrobiales; family Nitrobacteraceae; genus Bradyrhizobium; species Bradyrhizobium sp. UFLA06-06. The sequence goes on along the minus strand of NZ_JADFUD010000008.1, from coordinate 104,351 downwards.
GATTTCCTGGGTTTCAACGGTGCGGGCAAGCTCACCACGAGTGCGCTAACGAGTCTGGCATTCTGGAATGTCGTCGGGGTTGCGGATGTCAACGGAGACGGGCACGCCGACATCGTGACGCAGTCTTCGTCGGGCCAGATCGATCTTCTCTACTTCGACAACTTCAAGTTCGTTGCAAGTAATTTGCTACCGGGCAACTACGACCCGGTTCTCGATGTCACCGATATGAAGAACGGCTCAGCGGTTTTTCTGACTGAGAGCGCATCGGGAGCAACGACCGAACTGGTATTCGACGGCAGCCACATCACAAGTACGCATCCACTGGATGCGGTCGGCCTTTCACTTGTTCATGCCGCAGGTGCGGCCGGCCACTTGTTCACCTGAGAGTTGGTGGGCGGCGACGAGGCAAGGCGGCCCTTGGGCGCGCCTCAAAAACGTTCAGCCGAACGCGAACGCCAGCAGGCTCGAGCACAGCAGCACGAGGCTGGCTGCGGTCAGGGTCAGAAATCCGTCGGAGACCAAATCGTGATTACGCATGACACACCTGCCTTCAATCGATGCTCATCCGAATTGATTAAAGCTTTCCGAACATTCACTCCTGGAAAGAGGTGACGCGTCTTTCCACCTTCAACGGACTGTCAGGCCCGGTACCGATAGCCTTCCACGGCGTGCGCCAAGAAGATCGCCGCACTCACCAGGCCCATCACCGCTGTAACCGTCTCGATCATCGCAAACTTCCTTTGCGCCCCACGCGGACGAGAAAACGATTGCAGCCTTGCACAGTCAAAAAGATTCAATTGTTGGAATCCAAGATGCCCCCCGACTGATGATTTGCTGCAACAGTGTGTCTGATAGCGGGACAGGCGAGGGCGTTGGGCGGAGCTGAAGGTCAGTAGAACGACGGAGGAGGCGCAACAGACCATTCACCAAGACGCCACCGCCCGCCGGCTCTCCCCATTTCCGCCGTGTTCCGGTTGCGATATCGTCACGCTCTGGTGCGGAGGTGGGCCGCACAGCGACGGCAAGGGACTTCGACGCCTCGGAGTAGGCGCAGGTCCGGCAGAATGGTACTTGGGGCAGATGGGGATTAGACGGCCAGATTCGATGATCCGGACGGCGCGCGGCGCCGTTGCGGTGGCGACGTGCCTCGTCCTCGCCAATTGTGCCTCCTCGAACAAGTTCGCCAGCCGGGTCGACCCCAAATACGGGGTGTCGTCGAGCCCGCGCGTGGTGGCGCTGGGTGATCCCGTGCCGAAAGGCGGCGGCACCTATCGCATCGGCAAGCCTTATGTTGTCGCCGGCCGCACCTACGTGCCGGAGGAGAACGAGAACTACCGCGCCGAGGGCATGGCGTCCTGGTACGGCGACGACTTCCATGGCCGCCTCACCGCCAATGGCGAGGTGTTCGACATGGGCTCGCTCACGGCCGCCCATCCGACCCTGCCGATGCCGAGCTATGCCCGCGTCACCAATCTGAGCAATGGCAGATCGCTCGTCGTTCGGGTCAATGACCGCGGGCCGTACCACGGCAATCGCCTCATAGACGTCTCGAACAAAGCCGCGGAACTGCTTGAATTCAAAGGCAATGGCGTGGCTCGCGTCCGCGTCGAATATGTCGGCCGAGCGCCGCTCGAAGGGTCCGACGACCGCCAGCTGATGGCGACCTTGCGCACCGGTACTCCAGCGCCGTCCCCGTCGATGGTCCGGGTCGCCTCCGCACGGCCGTTCGTGCCTGAGATGTCGTCCTCCTCGGGCCGGATCCGTGGCGACGTTCCGTTGCCGGAAGGACGGCCCTACAGCCTCGGCAACACCCAGGCAGATTACGCCTCGGTGAGCGCCACCTCCGAAATGTCGGCCTCGAGCCGCTCGCACCGCCGCGCCCTGAACAATCCGCGCGAAGTCTCCTATGAGGGTGACGCGCGCTATGCCGCAAGCCCGAGCCCGGCGGCCGCCTATGTCCCGATCGATGCGCGGGGACCGGCCGAAGTCCTGAGCGGGCGCGGCCTCTACTGAGCCATGCGCTTACAGATCAGGCTCTTGGCCTGATCATTTCAGAAACGCGATCAGCGCCTTGTTGACCTCGTCCGGGCGCTCCTGCTGGATCCAGTGGCCGGCGCCCTCGATGATCAGCTTCTGCCTGAGGTTCGGCAGCACGCGCTCCATGTCCGCGACCCGCTTGGCGCCGATCAGCCCGGTGATCACCGAATCATTCGAGCCGGCGATGAACAGCGACGGCTGATGGATCTGTGCGTCCTGCCAGGGCGCGGTCAGTTCCCAGTTGCGATCGAGATTGCGATACCAGTTCAGACCGCCGCGGAAACCGGAGTGCCGATAGCCTTCGGCGAATTCGGCAATGTCAGCCTCGGTCAGCCAGGCCGGCAACGGCATTCCGGCCGGCAGCTTGCCGAGGAAGCCCTTGGCCTCGTCGACGAACATAGAGCTTGGATCGGAGACGCCACGCCCGAGCACCAACCGCATGGTGTGGGCGATGTCGCGCTCGAACTCGGCCTCGGCCACGCCGGGCGCCTGAAAGTACTGCCAGTAGAAATTGGTGATGCCGCTGTCGCGCAGGGTCTCGAGCGGGCGACCACGGCCGCGGAATGGCGGCGGCACGCTGAGGCCGGCCACTTTCGTGAAGATGTCGGGACGGAACAGGGCCGCGTGCCAGGCCACCGGCGCGCCCCAGTCATGGCCGACGATCATCGCGCGGGTCTCGCCGAGGGCGGCAACCAGCGCGACCATGTCTCCGACCGTATCGAAGATCGTGTAGGCGCCGACCTCGGCCGGCGCGCCGGAGCGGCCGAAGCCGCGCATGTCAGGCGCGACGACCCGAAAGCCTGCCGCGGCCAGCGCCGCGATCTGGTGCCGCCATGAATAGGACAGTTCCGGCCAGCCATGGCAGAGCACGACCAGCGGGCCTTGCCCGGCCTCGCGCACGAACATGTCGATGCCGTTGGCGGAAATGGTACGGGAGGATGACATTCGCGTTTCCGCCTTGTTTGCCGGTTCTGCTGACGTTAGCTCGTTCCAAGGATACGGACGTTCAACGCAGGCGGCAATCCAGCTTGCCATGCACAAGCGCAGAAACCTCAGTTGTTTGCGATACTTCCAGCTGTTAGAACGCAGTCTTTCAGGACATCGCCGATGGCAGCCCAGACCGCAGTTCCCCGCACGTTGTCAGCTCGCGCCGGGCGTTGCTGGCGGGGCCTGATCGCGGCCGCGGTCGCGCTGGCAATCGGTTGCGGCGGAATGGTCTATGCCGCCAACAACAGTGTCCAGGGCGCCAAGAAGGAAGAGGGCGGGTTCGACGGCGATGCGCCGACCGCGATCCTGGTCGAGGCCAGCAGCGGCAGCGTGCTGTTCGAGAAGAACGCCGACGAGCTGCGCGCGCCATCCAGCATGATGAAGCTGATGACGGCCGAGGTGGTGTTCGACGCCATCAAGAAGGGCGACATCAAGCTCACGGACGAGTACCGGATTAGCGAGAGCGCCTGGCGGCGGGGCGGGGCGCCGTCCGGCACCTCGACGATGTTCGCGGCGATCAACAGCAAGGTCTCGGTCGACGATCTCCTGCATGGCGCGATCATCCCGAGCGGCAACGACGCCTGCATCGCGCTCGCCGAAGGCATTGCCGGCAATGAGCATACCTTTGCGACCGACTTCATGACCAAGCGCGCCCGCGAGCTCGGCATGACCAAGTCGACCTTCGGCAATTCCAACGGGCTGCCCGACCCGGCCAACAAGATGACGGTGCGGGAACTCGCAACGCTGGCGCGCCACATCATCCTGACCTACCCGGAACGGTACAAGCTGTTCGGCGAGAAGGAATTCACCTGGAACAAGATCCGCCAGCAAAACCGCAATCCGCTGCTGAACGCCTTGCCCGGTGCCGACGGCCTGAAGACCGGCTACACCAAGGAAGGCGGCTACGGCATGGTCGGCTCGGCCGTGCAGAACGACACGCGGCTGATCGTCGTGGTCAACGGCCTCGAGGATTCCGAGGACCGCGCGACCGAAGCCAAGAAGATGCTGGAATGGGGGTTCCGCAGCTTCGAGACCCGGACCCTGATCGCGGCCAATCAGCCGGTCGGCTATGCACGGGTGTTCGGCGGCGAGAGCCGCTCGGTCAAGCTCGTCAGCCCCGATCCGATCAAGGTGATGGTGTCGAAGAACGGCAACGACAAGCTGCTCGCGCGCGTCATCTATAGCGGCCCGGTCAAGGCGCCGATCACCGCCGGCCAGAAGATCGGGGTAGTGCGGGTGTGGCGCGGCGCCAATGTCGCAATGGAAACTCCGGTTTTCGCGGCGGACGCCGTCGGCACCGGATCGACGATGCGCCGTGCGCTCGACGGCGCCCAGGAGCTGGTCATCGGCATGTTCCGCGCAGGGGTCGAGAAGCTCTGACATGGCGGAAGCAGCAGTCCAACGGCCGAGCTTGCGCGGTCGCTTCATCACCTTTGAGGGCGGCGAGGGGTCGGGGAAATCGACCCAGATCCGCAAGCTTGCCGAACGGCTCGATGCCGCCAAGCTACGCGCGATCGTGACCCGCGAGCCGGGCGGCTCGCCGGGGGCGGAGATCATCCGTCACCTCGTGCTGTCGGGAATGGGCAAGCTGCTCGGGCCGGAGGCCGAGACGCTGCTGTTTGCCGCTGCACGCGACGACCATGTCCGCACCGTGATCCTGCCGGCGCTCAATCAGGGCATCTGGGTGTTGTGCGATCGTTTCTTCGATTCCACGCGGGCCTATCAGGGCCAGCTCGGGCAGGTGTCGCCCGAACTCGTCAACGCCATGCAGCGCGTGACCATCGGCGATCTCAAGCCTGATCTGACCTTCATCCTCGACGTGCCGGTCGAGGTCGGACTGCAACGCGCCGCTGCGCGACGCGGCGACGCCACCGCCGATCGCTTCGAAGCCGAAGGCATCAAGTTCCATCAGGATTTGCGTGACGCGTACCGCCGGATCGCGGCCGAAGATCCGGAGCGCTGCGTCCTGATCGACGCCACGGCGGATCCGGATACGGTCACGGCCAGGATATGGGCCGCGCTGCGCGAGCATCTGCGCGCAGCGCTCACGGCGGACAATCCTGCATGAGCGCGCGCAAGGTCGAACAGGAGAGCGCCGCCCGCCATCCGCGCGAAACGCCGGATTTGTTCGGGCATCGCGAGGCGGAGACCGCCTTGCTCGATGCCTATCGCAGCGGACGAATTCCGCACGCCTGGCTGATCGGTGGCGCGCAGGGCATCGGCAAGGCGACGCTGGCCTACCGCATGGCGCGGTTCGTGCTGGCGTTTCGCAATCCGAAATCGTCCCAGATTCAGGCGGCGCCGACGCTGCGGGTCGATCCATCAGATCCGGTGGCACGCCAGATCACGGCGGGCGCCCATGGCGGGCTCCTTGTGCTCGAGCGCGGCCTCAACGATCGCGGCGTGATGCGGACCGTCATCACGGTCGACGAGACGCGCGAGACCATCTCGTTCTTCGGCTCGACCGCTGCGGTCGACGGCTGGCGCGTCTGCATCGTCGATACCGTCGACGAGCTCAATCCCAACGCCGCGAACGCGCTGCTGAAGATCCTCGAGGAGCCGCCGCAGCAATCGCTGTTCCTCCTGGTCAGCCACGCACCGTCACGGGTGCTGCCGACCATCCTGTCCCGTTGCCGCAAGTTGCTGCTGCGGCCGCTGGAGACGAGCGACGTGGTGCGCGCGGCCGCGGCCGCAACCGATATCGAAGCCGACGATCCGGCGCTACTGGAAGCCGCCGCAGCATCCGAAGGCAGCGTCGGGCGGGCGCTGTCGCTGCTCGGCGGCGATGCGCTGAAACTGCAGCAACGCACGGCCGCGCTGCTCGCGACGCTTCCGAGCGTCGATCCGCGCGAGCTGCATGCGCTGGGCGAAGCGCTTGGCACCAGTGACCGCGTCGCGCTCGCCGCTTTCATCGACGGCATCGATCGCTGGATGAGCGAGCGCATGCGCACGGGCGACGCCAATGCCAATCTGCCGCGCCTTGCACGGCTGGCGGAGGTATGGGAAAAGATCGTCCGCGCCGCGCGCGATACCGAAGCCTACAATCTGGAGCGCAAGCCGCTGGTTTTCTCGGTGTTTTCGATGCTCGCGGACGCGACCCGATAGACGCCGCGTCTGACAACACATCCGTCTGACAACACTCCCGACAATCTCGTTTCGATCTGCAAAGGATTCCGTGGTGGCGACCGCTAAGAAGAAATCGTCGAAAAAAGCCAAGAAGACGAAGAAGGCATCGCCCGCTCGCGCGACCGGCAAAGCCACGGCGAAATCGCGCGCCGCCAAGAAGGCCGGGCGCGTCGCCAAGAAAGCGAAGAAGGCCGCCAAGTCCAAATCCAAGACCGGAGCCAAGGGCGCCAGGAAATCGGCAGCGAAGAAGGTCGTCAAAAAGGCCGTCAAGAAGACTGTGAAGAAGTCGGCCAAGAGCACGGCCAAGAAGGCTGCTGCGAAGGCCACCAAGGCTCCGCCGAAGAAAGCAGCCGCAGCAGCCGTCGCACCCGCGGCAAAGAAGCCCGCTCTGCCGGTGGCTCCCGTTGCCGAGAAGGCGCCGAGACCAGCAAAGGTTCGCGCGCCGAAGCAGCCCAAATCCGCAGCGGCGGCTCCTGCGGCCGCATCCATCCCGGTGCCCGCCGCGGACCGCGGCAACGTCTTCTACATCACGACCGCAATCGCTTATCCGAACGGTCAGCCGCATATCGGCCACGCCTATGAGGCGATCGCGACCGACGCATTGGCGCGCTTCCAGCGTCTCGACGGCAAGGACGTGTTCTTCCTGACCGGCACCGACGAGCACGGACAGAAGATGATCCAGACCGCGGCCGGTGAGGGGATGACGCCGCACGATCTTGCGACCCGCAACGCTGCCCGCTTCAAGGAGATGGACGAGCGGCTCAACGTCTCGTTCGACCGCTTCATCCGCACCTCGGAGCCTGCGCACCACAAGTCCGTGCAGGAGATCTGGCGGCGCATGCAGGACAATGGCGACATCTACATCGACGCCTATGCCGGCTGGTACTCGGTACGTGACGAGGCCTATTACGCCGAGGATGAGACCACAGTCGGCGAGGACAATGTCCGCCGCGGCCCGCAGGGCACGCCGGTCGAGTGGGTTGAGGAGAAGAGCTATTTCTTCAAGCTCTCGGCCTACCAGGACAAGCTCTTGCACCTCTATGAGAGCCAGCCCGATTTCATCGGCCCGGATTCGCGTCGCAACGAGGTGATGAGTTTCGTGCGCGGCGGGCTCAAGGACCTCTCGATCTCGCGCACGACGTTCGACTGGGGCGTCAAGGTCCCGGAGGATCCCGAGCACGTGATGTATGTCTGGGTCGACGCGCTGACCAACTACATCACCGGCGTCGGCTATCCCGATGAGAGCGACAAGCATTGGCGCTACTGGCCGGCCGACGTCCACATCATCGGCAAGGACATCATCCGCTTCCACGCCGTGTACTGGCCGGCCTTCCTGATGTCGGCAGGCATTCCCGTGCAGAAGCGGGTCTATGCGCACGGCTTCCTGTTCAACAGGGGCGAGAAGATGTCGAAGTCGGTCGGCAATGTGGTCGACCCCTTCAATCTCGCCGAGCAGTACGGCGTCGACCAGATGCGTTACTTCTTCCTGCGCGAAGTGCCGTTCGGCCAGGACGGCAACTACAATCACGAGGCCATCGTCGCGCGCATCAACGCCGACCTCGCCAATGATTTCGGCAATCTGGCGCAGCGTTCATTGTCGATGATCGCCAAGCAACTCGGCGGCGTGCTGCCGGAGCCCGGCGAATTCAGCGACAACGACAAGGCGATTCTGGCGCAGGCCGACGCCATGCTGGAGACGTCGCGGACCGCGATGGCGACGCAGCAGATCCATCAATGGCTCAACACGGTCTGGGCCGTGGTCGCCGAGGCCAACCGCTATTTTGCCGGCGAGGCGCCGTGGGCGCTGGCGAAGACTGATCCCGCGCGCCAGAAGACGGTGCTGTATGTCACCGCCGAGGTCGTGCGCCAGATCGCGATCATGGCGCAGGCCGTGATGCCGGAGTCCTGCGGCAAGATGCTCGACAGCCTCGGTATAGCTGCTGACGCCCGCGGCTTTGCCGCGGTCGCCGAGCGCATCAAGCCGGGCACCGTCCTGCCGGCGCCTGTTGGCGTGTTCCCGCGCTATGTGGAACCGAAGACCGAGTGAGCGGTTCGAAATTCATGCTGGTCGACAGTCACTGCCATCTGGATTTCCCTGATTTCGCCGACGATCTCGACGGGATCGTCGGGCGTGCCGAAGCGGCCGGCATCGGCCGCATGGTCACGATCTCGACCCGGGTGAGGCGGCTCGGCGGCCTGCTCGCGATCACCGAGCGCTTTCCCGACGTCTACTGCTCGGTCGGCACCCATCCGCATCATGCCGATGAAGAGGACGGCATCCCGGCCAGCGAACTGATCGAGCTGACGAAGCATCCGAAGGTCGTGGCGCTCGGCGAGGCGGGGCTCGACTATTTCTACGAGCACGGTTCGCGCGAGGCCCAGGAGCGCGGCTTTCGCGCGCACATCGCCGCCGCCCGCGAAACGGGGCTGCCGCTGGTCATCCATACCAGGGAGGCCGACGAGGATTGCGGTCGCATCCTGGAGGATGAAGTCGCGAAGGGCGCGTTCAAGGCCGTCCTGCACTGCTACACCGGCGGCCGCGAGCTCGCGATGAAGGCGATCGCGCTTGGGCTGTCGATCTCGTTCACGGGCATCCTGACCTTCAAGAAGTCGGACGCGCTGCGCGCGCTGGCCGCCGAGCTGCCGGCCGACCGCATCATGGTCGAGACAGACGCGCCGTATCTTGCGCCCGGCAAATTCCGCGGCAAGCGCAACGAGCCGTCCTATGTCGTCGAGGTCGCCAAGGTGCTCGCGGAAACGCGCGGCGTCTCCCTGGAGGAGATCTCGCGGCAGACCACCGAAAACTTCTTCCGGCTGTTCTCCAAGGTGCCGGCGCCGAAGGTTGCTGCATGACGCTGACACTGACCATTCTGGGCTGCGGCTCGTCCGCCGGCGTGCCGCGCCCGGCACTCGGCTGGGGCGCCTGCGACCCCGGCAATCCCAAGAATCGCCGCCGCCGCTGCTCGATCATGGCCGAGCGCACCATGGAGCACGGCACCACGCGGGTCGTGATCGACACCTCGCCCGATCTGCGTGAGCAGCTGATCGACAGCAATGTCGAGCACATCGACGCGGTGTTCCTGACGCATGAGCATGCCGACCAGACCCACGGCATCGACGATTTGCGTTCGGTCGTGCTGCATCAGCGCCGCCGCATCCCGGTCTACTTCAACCAGTCGACCGCCAAGGACATGATGGCGCGGTTCTCCTATTGCTTCATCGCGCCGGAAGGCAGCGACTATCCGCCGATCCTGACGCGGCATTCGATCGAGGCCGGCGAGAGCCACACGGTCCAGGGGAAGGGCGGCCCGCTGAAGCTCGGGGCCTTCCTGGTGCAGCATGGCAAGATCCCGGCGCTCGGCTACCGCGTTGGCGGCGCCGCCTACACGCCCGATCTGCACGACATCCCCCAGGAGAGCTGGCCGGCGCTCGAAGGTCTCGATCTCTGGATCGTCGACGGCTTGCGTTATGCGCAGCATCCCAGCCATTTCAGTGTTGCGGACGCGCTGTCGTGGATCGAGCGCTTCAAGCCGAAGCGCGCGGTCATCACCAACATGCATTCCGACCTCGACTACGAGGTGCTGCGGCAGAGCCTGCCGGCCGGCGTCATCCCGGCCTATGACGGCATGCGGTTGACGCTCGATCGGGCTGGCTGACGGCTCAGGCCGAGATCGCCTTGGCCGATCCGACCTGGTTGCGCAGCAGGAATTTCTGGATCTTGCCGGTCGAGGTCTTCGGGATCACGCCGAACACCACGGCTTTCGGCGTCTTGAACCCCGACATGTGCTCGCGGCAATAGGCGATGATCTCGGCCTCGGTCGCCTTGGCGCCGTCCTTCAGTTCGATGAAGGCGCAAGGTACTTCACCCCATTTCGGGTCGGGCTTTGCCACGACGGCCGCAAACAGCACCGCCGGGTGCTTGTAGAGGATGTCCTCGACCTCGACAGAGGAGACGTTCTCGCCGCCGGAGATGATGATGTCCTTGGAGCGGTCCTTGATGATGACGTAACCGTGCTCGTCGAGCACACCGAGATCGCCGGTGTGAAACCAGCCGCCGGCAAAGGCCTCCTGCGTCGCCGTCGCGTTCTTCAGATAGCCCTTCATCACGATGTTGCCGCGGAACATGACCTCGCCGATGGTCTCGCCGTCGCGCGGCACCTCGCGCATGGTCTCGGGATCGAGCACCGTGACGCCTTCCTGCAGCGGATAGGATACGCCCTGACGCCGCTTCAGCTGCGCGCGCGCATCAGCCGACAGCTCGTCCCAGCCCGGCTGCTCGGCGCAGACCGAGGCGGGGCCGTAGACCTCGGTCAATCCATAGACGTGGGTCAGCTTGATGCCGATGCGCTCGGCGCCCTCGAGCACCGCAACCGGCGGCGCCGCGCCGGCGATCAGGCCGACAACGGGCTTTGCCTTGCCGCCCTTCGGCGCGTCGGGCGCGTTGATCAGCGTGTTGTAGACGATCGGCGCACCGCACATGTGGGTGACGCCGTGCCTCGGGATCAGCTCGAAGATCTTGGCCGGATCGACCTTGCGCAGGCAGACATTGACGCCGGCGGTCGCGGCGATCGTCCAGGGGAAGCACCAGCCGTTGCAATGAAACATCGGCAGCGTCCAGAGATAGACCGGATGCTGGCCGAGATTGCCGGCGAGGATGTTGCTGACCGCGTTGAGATAGGCGCCGCGGTGATGGGTCACGACGCCCTTGGGATTGCCCGTCGTGCCCGACGTATAGCTCAGCGCGATCGCATCCCATTCGTCGGCCGGCGGCCGTTCGACGAAGCCGGGATCGCCCGCCGCGACCGCCGCCTCATACTCGATCTCGCCGATCCGCTTGCCGCCGCCGAAGGCCGCGTCATCGACGTCGATCACGAACGGCTTCGCGCCCGTCATCAGGGTCAAGGCTTCCGCGATCACGCCGGAGAATTCGGGATCGACCAGAATGATCCTGGCGCCGCCATGCTCGAGCTGGAACGCGATCGACGCCGCGTCGAGGCGGATGTTCAGCGCGTTGAGCACCGCGCCGGTCATCGGCACCGCGAAGTGCAATTCGTTCATCGCCGGGATGTTAGGCAGCATCGCCGCGACCGTGTCGCCATGGCCGATGCCACGGCCCGCGAGATAGGACGCAAAGCGTTTGCAGCGTTCGTAGGTCTGTTTCCAGATGAAGCTGCGGCCCTCATAGACCGCGCTGATGTGGTCGGGATAGACGGCGGCCGAGCGCGCCAGGAAGCTCAGCGGCGAGAGCGGCACGTAGTTGGCCGGCGTCTTGTCCAACCCGATCGAGTACTGGTTTTGAGCTGCACTCATGGCTCTATCCCATCCGCAAGGTGCTTTACAGGAAACCGATCGATATCCAGGGGAAGATGGCAACGATGATCAAGCCGATCAACAGCGCCAGCATGTACCCCCAGATCGGCCGGATACCCTCGGCCGGATCGACGCGCCCGATGGCGCAGGCGGCATAATAGCCGACTCCGAACGGTGGCGCGAACAGCCCGATGCCCATCGCCAGGATGATGATCATGGCGTAGTGCACCTCGTGGACGCCGACCTGGTGCGCGATCGGAAACAGCAGCGGCCCGAACAGCACGATCGCCGGGATACCCTCGAGCACGCTGCCGAGGATCACGAAGGCCAGGATCGAGACCGCGATGAAGGTCGCCGACCCGCCGGGCAGCCCGGTCATCGCCGCCGCCAGCGCCCGCGAGAAGCCGGACTGGGTCAGGCCCCAGGCCATGCCGGTCGCGGTACCGATGATGAACAGGATCGCCCCCGACAGGCACGCCGTGTCGATCAGCATCGGCAACAGCCGCCGCCAGTCGAACTTGCGGTAGATCAAGAGGCCGATGGCAAAGGCGTAGACGATGCCGATGGTCGAGACTTCGGTGGCGGTGGCGATGCCTTCGACCACGGCGTAGCGGATCACGAAGGGCAGGGCCAATGCGGGCAGGGCGAACACGAACGCCTTGCCGATCTCGCTGCCGGTGGCGCGCTGGACGTGGCTGCGGTCTTCGCCGCGGTAGCGCCACCACACCAGCCCCGATAGCGTGATCGCCAGCACCACGCCCGGCAGCAGGCCGCCGGTGAACAGCGCCGAGATCGAGACGCCGGTCACCGAGCCGATCGTGATCAGCACGAGGCTCGGCGGAATGGTCTCGGTCTGCGCGCCGGTGGCGGCGAGCAGGGCGACCAGATCGCCCGGCTTGGCGCCGCGCTGCTTCATTTCGGGGAATAGCACGGGCGCGACCGCGGCCATGTCCGCGGCCTTCGATCCGGAGATGCCGGACACCAGATACATGGCGCCGACCAGCACGTAATGCAGGCCGCCGCGGACATGGCCGAGCAGGCTCGCGAGGAACGCCACCATGGCCCGCGCCATGCCGGTCATCTCGATCAGGAGGCCGAGGAAGACGAACAGCGGCACCGACAGCAGGATCAGATGGCTCATGCCCTCGTCCATCCGGCCGACCAGCACCATCAGCGGCGTTCGGGTCGTCAGCGCCAAGTAGCCGAAGATCGCCATGCCGAAGGCAAAGCCGATCGGCACGCCGGCGAACACGCAGAAGCCGACCACGCCGACGAAGAAGATGATCAGATTGAGATTGCCGAGCGGCCGCAGCATCGGCTGCGCCAGCCAGAACGCGCCGATCAGCGCAGCCACGGTCAGCGCGGCCAGCAGGAAGGTCTTGAAATCGCCGACCCGGGCCAGCCGCAGCAGCGCGAACAGCGCCATCAGGCAGGTGCCGACCGGCAGCGCCGCCGCGCGCCAGGTGTTGGAAATCTGCAGCGCCGGCGTCGTGATGAAGCTTTCCTCGTAGGCGTATTCATAGGCCGGCCGCACGATCAGGATCAGGAACGCCAGCGCGGCGCAGGTCGCGACGACGTCGAGATAGCCCCAGAGCCGCGGTCCCGCGCTTGCGACCAGCGCCGTCATCCGCATGTGCTCGCCGCGACGGAATGCCACCGCCGAGCCCAGCATCGCAAGCCACAGGAACAGGATCGACGCCAGTTCGTCGGACCAGATCAGCGGCGCATGCAGCACGTAACGCGATACCACGCCGGCGAACAGGATCACGACCTCTGCGACGACAAGGATCGCCGCCGGGATTTCGACCAGCATCCCGAGCGCCGCGTCGATGGAGCCGAGAATGGAGCGGCGGCGAGGGGGCTGCGACGCCGCCTCGCCGGCCACGGCCGGCGTCATCTCGACATGAGCCATGGCAAGCCTCCTGCTTGATCGATCAGGACAGTTTGCCGACGGACTTCTCGAGCAGATCCCAGGCCTTCTCGCCGTACTTGCCCTTCCACTCGGCGTAGAAGCCGGCGGCGCGGAGCTTGTCGCGGAACGGCCCGACCTCGGGCTGGTTGAAGACGAGGCCCTTGCCCGTGAGCTCCTGCTTCACGGTGGCGTTCAGCTTCTCGGTATCCTCACGCTCCTTGACGGCCGCCGCGTTGACGTTCTTGGCGACGATGGTCTTGATATCGTCCGGCAGCGCCGCCCAGGCTCTGCGGTTCATCAGGAACCAGAAACCGTCCCACATGTGGTTGGTCATCGAGCAGTATTTCTGCACCTCGTAGAGCTTCGCCGCCGAGATCAGCGCCAGCGGGTTCTCCTGGCCTTCGACGATCTTGGTCTGCAGCGCCGAATAGACCTCGCTGAAATTGATCGAGGCGGGCGATGCATCGAACGCCTTGAACATCGAGGTCCACAGCGGCGACACCGGCACGCGGATCTTGAAGCCCTTGAGATCGTCAGGACCGGTGATCGGCTTGGTCGACGACGTGGTCTGACGGAAGCCGTTGTCCCAGATCTTCTCCATGACCTCGAGGCCGGCCTTGTTGATCTCGCCGCGCACATAGGCGCCAAGCTCGCCGTCCATGGCCTTCCAGACCGTGGGATAGTCCGGGAATGCGAAGCCGATGCCGTTGATCGAGGCGGCCGGCACCAGGGTCGCCAGGATCAGGCCGGACAACGTGAAGAATTCGACGCCGCCGGAGCGCACCTGGCTCAGCATGTCGGTATCGGAACCGAGCTGGCTGTTCGGGAACACCTGCAGGTCAAAGCGGCCGTTGGTCTCGGTCTTGATCGCCGCGGCCATCTCCCGGGCGCGCGCCACGAACGGATGCGACTCCGGCAGGTTGTTGGCGAACTTGTAAGAGAACTCGGCCGACTGGGCGCGCGCGACATAGGGCGCGCCAATCCCGCCGAGGACGGCGGAAGCGGCGGAAACCTTCAGCAGCGTGCGTCGTGAAAAGCTCATTGGTTGCTCCCTCAAGAGGCTTGTTGTTGTTCTGAGATGCCATCCTATACGGACCTGATGCCGCGGGGTCACCAGCGATCTCTGCACAGCTGGGGCTTATTGCAGCGTCCGTCCGCGGCGGCAATATCGGCTTTCAGACGAGATGCGCGCGCGTCGATCGCTGCGGCATTGGCACGGGCCGGACGACCGGCTTGGGCACATCAGCACACGCGCCAACTTGCGGACCAGTGCGAAGATTTCCCACTAAATATCTGATCTAATTGTAGATATAGATATTCCATAATATACCTTATGCGAATTATGGATATGGGCGTGGCTACGATCACCGGCAGCTATCCCATTGCGCCGCTCACCTTCGCCGCAAGGCCGACAGCCATCCCAGGAACCATTGCACCAGTCGCAGATCGACGGCCGGTCCCACGTCCCAGCGGCCCATCGCTCGACCGCGTGCGTTTTGGCTTGCACGGCGTCACCATGGCTTCGCCGCCCACGGTACCATCAGCCGGTCAGCCCGCAGAGGATCATGAGTGCGCGTGGGTTGGATCGCACCTTCGTGCTCGGCACCGCGAAGAACGGCAGCACAAATTGTCCCAAGCGCAACCCCAGCAAGTAGGTGTTGCCACCCCTGCTCCGACCGCCCTGATGCCAGGACGCCTCGTCTGGAATGTTGCCCGACCGGCGCGTTGTCGCGTCAGTCGTCGAGGGTCCACATCCGGAGGATATCGGCCGTGGATGCCACCTCGATCTGAATGCTGAAGCGTTCGGCATAAAGCTGCAGCAGCGCGTCATGGCTGTGATCGGAGGAGCTGCACAGCGCATCCTCGGCCACGATCACCCGATAGCCGATATCGATCGCGGCCAGCACGGTGGCGAGCACGCACACGTCGGTCTCGCCGCCCGACACGATGGTCGTATCGATCCCATGCGCATCCAGATGAGCTTGCAGGCGCCCGTTGCCGAACGCGTTGTAGATCGGCCGGTCGACGATGGCGGCCGGCGGCACACAGGCGGCGAGCGCCGGCACGAGTTCGATCAACTCCGGATCGAGCCGCTCACGGGTCACGCATTCCCATTTCTCGTAATAGGCCCGCCAAATCCCTCGCGCGTCGTGCTTCGAGCGCGGCGGAATAAAGCGGGTGAACACGGTACGTTCAGGTGCATGCTGCGCCAGCTCGACGATGCGTGGCAGCACGCGGTCCATCCAGGGCGTCGCCCAGGGCGCCCCCGGCTCGAACAGTCGCTGCATGTCGATGCAAAGGTGCGCCGCGCACGGACCCGGCGGGCTGAGAAGCTGTCCCATCGCTCACTCCTGCGCGCGCCGACCGCATGCCGTCACACGCAGGGTCAGCCGCCCAGGCCGTAAAAGGCCCCGCCGAAGCGGGGCCCCTGACGTGGTCCGGTTCACCATTTCTGGCGGCCATACCAGTCGTTCACTTCCTTGGCGGCTTGATCCTTGGCATAGCCGTAGCGCTGCTGCAGACGGCCCTCGAGCTGCTCCTGCTTGCCGTCGATCACATCGAGATCGTCGTCGGTGAGCTTGCCCCACTGCTCCTTGACCTTACCCTTGACCTGCTTCCAGTTGCCTTCGACACGATTCCAATCCATTGCGTTTCTCCCTTGAACGATGAGACCGACCAACGGGCCGGCCGAGGCTTCGTTCCGTAGCCGCGTTGCGGCAAGACTTCGCAATCAAGACTTCGCAATCCGACCAAGCTCCATCGTAGCGCGCTTGAATGCGCGACAGCCGAGAAGGCGCTTTGCCGCGCATCGATCAAGGATAGGAACTTGCTTTTCGCACTCGTGTTGGCACTCCGGACTATTCACCCAACACACGGAGCGACCAATGCCGGACAAGGATCTCAGCGCCCTCTTCCTCGATACTCTCAAGGACATTTACTACGCGGAAAAGCAGATCCTGAAGGCGTTGCCGCGGATGGCCAAGGCCGCCGAGTCCGACGACCTGCGCGCGGCCTTCGAGAAGCATCATGACGAGACCGAAGGACAAATCGAGCGGCTCGAGCAGATCTTCGACCTCATGGGCAAGCCGGCGCGCGGCAAGAAGTGCGACGCCATCGAGGGGATCATCGACGAGGGCAAGGAGATCATGGAGGAGTATGCCGACACGCCGGCGCTCGACGCGGGCCTGCTCTCGGCAGCCCAGGCGGTCGAGCATTACGAGATCGCCCGCTACGGCACCTTGAAGGCCTGGGCCAACCGCCTCAGCATGAAGGATGCGGTCAAGCTCATCGACCAGACCCTGGCCGAGGAAAAGAAGACGGATGAAGCGCTCACCAAGCTCGCCGTCAGCGGCATCAACGCCGAAGCCGCCTGACCAGACGCGCGATGAAGCGACGTCCGCTTTGTACACACGCTCGCATTTGCTGGTAGATTGGACGCCGATTCAGCATCTGGGAGCCCGATGGCCCGACGCACCGGCAGCGCCGATCTTCCGCTCCATGGCGGCCGCGTGCCGCCATGGCTGGCGGCGCGCATGGCGACGCTGGGCGCCATCATCACCCAGGCTATCGTCCACCATCACGGCCGCGATGCCTTTTTGCAGCGACTGTCGCATCCATTCTGGTTCCAGTCGTTCGGCGCCGTGATGGGCATGGACTGGCACTCGTCCGGCATCACCACCAGCGTCATCGGTGCGCTGAAGCGAGGTCTGGCGCCGCTGCAAGGCGAGCTCGGAATCCACGTCTGCGGCGGCCGCGGCAAGCATTCGCGTCGCACGCCGGATGAACTGTCCGCCCTTGGCGACCGCGTCGGATTCGACGGTGCCGCCCTGACCCGCGCGAGCCGGCTGGTGGCCAAGGTCGACAGCGCCGCGGTGCAGGACGGATTCGAGCTCTACCTGCATGGCTTCTTCGTCACCGACGACGGCAAGTGGACCGTCGTCCAGCAAGGCATGAACGGCGACAAGCGGCAGGCCCGCCGCTATCACTGGCACTCCGAAGGCCTGCGCAGCTTCGTCGACGAGCCGCACAGCGCGATCGACGGCCCGACGCAGGGCGAGATCGTCAATCTCACCGATCACCGCGCCGAAAGCTCACGCCAGGCGCAGCTCGATCTGCTCGCTGCGCTTGGGCCGGACGGCATCACGCGTGAATATGCCGAGCTGACGCAGAGCGCGACCGCGCAGCCGGACCTCCTGCACCTGATCATGCCCGCGCATCACGACGTGCGCTCGAGCGACGTGTTCGTCCGCCGCCTGCACGGCACCTTGGCCGCGGCTGCCGATCGCGGGCCGCTGGATTTTCCCGAGCTGCTGCTGACGCCCGGCGTCGGCGCCCGCACGGTGCAGTCGCTCGCGATGGTCGCCGAGGTCGTTCACGGGACGCCCTACCGCTTCCGCGATCCGGCACGCTTCTCGCTCGCCCATGGCGGCAAGGACCGTCACCCCTTCCCGGTGCCGATCAAGGTCTATGACGAGACCATCCGCGTGCTGAAGTCGGCCGTGCAGCAGGCAAAGCTCGGCCGCGACGAGGAGATGCAGGCCTTGAAGCGGCTCGACGATCAGGCCCGCAGGCTGGAACGAACTGCCACCGGCCCCTCCTTCGAGGCGTTTGTCGCGAACGAGCGGGCCCGTTCTCCTGCGCTCGACGGCCGCTCGGTGTTCGGCTGGGAAGCCGACCTTGCCGAGCGCAACGGGATCACCAAGCCTTAAAGCGAGGGCTGATCCACCGCTCGATCCATCGTCAGGTCCTACGAGGTGACCACCGAGAGCGGCAGGTAGCATCCCGGCCTGCCGGCGCCGGCGCTTCGTTCCCGTTGATCGCCTGCGTCCTGGCCGCGGCGACAAAGTTAGGAACGCCGTTCCGGGCCGCATCGTTAGGCCGTTGACGCAACCAGCCACATGGAGAGGCTAGCATGAAGGTTTGCGACGCGATGACACCTGACGTCCAGCTGTGCACCCCCGACGATACGCTGCGCGATGCCGCAGAAGCGATGGCAGCGCTCGGTGTCGGCCTGCTGCCGGTTGCCGATGGCGAGCGCCTGGTCGGTATGATCACGGACCGCGACATCGCGCTTCGCGGCATCGGAATGGGTCGCGGCCCCGACTCGCGGGTCGGCGACGTCATGACGGCCGAGGTGAAGTATTGTTTCGAGGATCAGGAGCTCGAGGACATCGCGCAGAACATGGGTGCGATCCAGGTTCGGCGCCTGCCTGTGCTGAGCCGGGACAAGCGCCTGGTCGGAATCATCGCGCTCGGGGATATCGCCCTGATCCAGGCCAGCGATGGCACCGGCATGGCGCTCAGCCAGATCTCGCGCCCGACCACCCAGCACGCGCAACTCTAGACTTACACGGCTCAGCTTCGCGGCCCAGGCTCGCAAAAAGCCCGGCTCGCGAAGCGGAGCGTCAGGTGCGCCACCAATGGCCGACTATGTACCGTGGATCGTGATTGCCGCCGGGGTCATCGCCCTGATCGTCACAGCGTTGCTCTGGCGTGCCCACTACGTCAGCTCCGATTGACCGAACGGCGAGCGCGCCGTCAGGCCGCCATCTTGCGGCAGGATTCCGCGCACGCACGGCACGTCGCCACGCATTCGTCCATGCCGCCGACGCGATCGCAATCCTCGGCGCATTCGCCGCAGATCTCGGCGCATTCCCGGCAGGTGTGCTTGTGATGCGGGGTGTTGATCAGCATGAAATGGGCCGCCGTCCGGCACATTTCCGCACAGGCCGTCATCAATCGGAAATGTGCCGGCTCGACATGCTTGCCGCCGGTGACGAGACAATGGTTCATGGCCGTGGCGAGACACATCTTGTAGCAGGACAGACAGGTCTCAACGCATCGGTTCATTTCCTCCGAGAATGCCATGTCGATACCTCACGCCTGCGCCAGCAGTCGGCGCAGGTAGCAGAGCCCGTCAAAGGTCAGCTTCGACTCGCGGACCTCGCCCTGTGCGATCTCGGCTTCGAGGAAGTTCTCGAGCTCGGGAAGCGCGCGGTCGAACCTGTCCGCGATGCCCATCAGCTCGCAGGTTTCCTTGATCCGCTCGATCGGTTTTTCCAGCACGTTGATCTGAACCATTTTGGCATAAGCCCGGGTCATGCCATTGGTTCCTATGCTCATTGCTGGATGCGTTGCTGCGGGGTCGGCGCCGGTTACGACGCCTTGCCGACCGTGTCGGCCATGGTTGCGCCACGCGCTCCGAGCGGCTTGCGGCGGCCCTCGGTCGAATCGAGCATCGTCTGATGCTCGATCTCTGAATTCAGCTCTGCCCCGCACAGCACGATGATGGCGGACATCCACATCCACGTCATCAGGCCGATGGCCGCCCCCAGCGAGCCGTAGGTCGCGTTGTAATCGCCGAAGTTCGCCAGATACCAGGAGAGCAGCACCGAACCGGCCAGCCACAGCACCGCTGCCGCGACGGCGCCGACGCTGAGCCACTGCCAGCGCGGCCTGGTTCGGCTCGGGCCATAGCGGTAAAGCACCGCAAGCGCGGTGAGGAGCAGGAGCGCCAGGATCGGCCACCGTCCGAGCCGAATGACGAGCTCGGCCGTCGTGCCCAGTCCAACCTGCTGCAGCAGCAGCGGGACGACGACCACCGCTCCGACCATCAGCATGATGGAAATCAGCCCGGCGATCGTGAACGCGAGGGACATCAGGTTGAGTTTGACGAAGCCGCGCTTTTCCTTCTCGTCATAGACGACGTTGAGCGCATCGAAGATCGCCTTCATGCCGGCATTGGCGCTCCAGATCGCGATCAGTAGGCCGGCGGCAAAGGTCAGGCCGAGTGTCGAGGTCCCCTTCGCGAGCACGCGGGCGATCTGGTCCTGGACGATCGCAAACGAGCCTTCCGGCAGCATCAGCGCCAGGCTCTGCAGGTTGGATGAGATCGTGGACGGATCGGCGAACAGGCCGTAGCTCGAGACCAGCGCGGTGATGGCCGGGAAGATCGCCAGCAGGCCGTAGAACACGACGCCGGCCGCGGTGGCCAGCAGGCGGTCCTCGTCGATCTGCTGATAGGTGCGCAGCAGAATGTCCTTCCAGCCGGCAGCCGGAATCTCAAGCGGCGTGTCGGCGAGCCGTCCACGATCCCGGGTTTCGGCCAGCGCGGGTTCGACGCCCGGCTCCCGAGCGGACGGCTGCTCCGATCGGGAGAGCTGGCGAGAGATCGCCAAGGTCGCCAGAGCCGTTGCACTGGCGAGCATTAGATCGTTGGTCCAATTGCGCGGCACCATCGCTAGTCCTGGATCGCGTCGCGCTGACGCCGGGCGCGCGATGCGGCAAACCAGCCGACAAGCATGATTGCAGCCCCGGCGGCCAGTGCCCGGGTGGTGGGATCTACGCTCCCCCCTGCTCCCGTCCGGGTGGAGGCGATCAGCCGCGCCGCGACGGGCACCGCGATCGCGCGCTTGAGCATGTCGGCCTGTCGGCCCGGACGCGGCACCGCCGGCGCAGGACGCGCGAGCAGCACGCGGCCCACGACAAACCCCAGGACCCCGAGGAGGAGAAAGACGCCCCCGGTCGCGGCATATGCGATCCAGCTGCCGTAATGCACTTCAAGGGCGTGGAAAGCCGCGGCGACCCCGATCCCGATCGCAACCAGGAGCGAGACCGCGCCGACCAGCATGACGCCGCATGCCAGCGCGTAGCCGGTCGCGAGGCGCCCCAGCCATTGCCGCAAGTCCGCAAGGTAGGAGCGGAAGATCTGGCTCAGCGAGGACGGCCGGGTGTTGACGCGCATGTCGAGGTCCGTAGCAAGTTGGCACCCGACAACCCGGCAGGAAGATCGACGTTCCTCCCCCGGGCAACGCGCGACAGCTCGCGCCACGCGGGGCAGCGCGGACCGAGCGCTAACTGACCGGAGGGAGATTTGCGCGTGGTGGCATGGAGCTCGGGAATGGCTTGGCAACCATGAGCGTCGCGCGTTCGTCGGTTTCGAGCGCGATTTTCTGGGCAAGCATGACGTCGCCCGCCACCAGTGAGCCGACGGGCCGGAAGCACCAGCCCAGCACGATGTGGTCGCCGCCGTCCATCTCGTAGACGTTGGTCGAGGTGCCGTAGCAAATCCGGTATCGCTTGCCGGACTCCGAGCCGATGACGTCGAAGCGATTATATTTTTCGAATTGCGCCCGCTGTTCGGGTGACAGCCACGCGGACAGCAGCGCAAGTCCGCGCGCCTCAATTCGCTCATACGCTTTCCAGCGATCCCAGATCGCGGCCAGCGTCGCACGGAGCGTGCTGGCGGCTCCTCGGAGCGCGGATCGCAGGGGCATCTCGCGCAGACGGGCGAGCATGGCGTCAGCCGCCGACCAGCCTCGGATAGAACAACGTTTCCTCGGCGGTCGGATCAAGCGCACGGACCAACCTCGCCTCTCCGGTCGCCTGCCGAATTGCGGCGGTGTAGCCGTCCGATGTGAGCTGGGCGAAGCGGGCATTCGCCCAGGCCAGTTGCTCGCTGTTATCGGGATCGAATTGCTGCCTCGTGTCGCCGGAGTGGTCCATCACCAAGATCGTTGCCATCATCGTCTCCCTTGAAGGACATTCACAACTGCATCAGACAATCGGCACGGCCGTCGTCGGCCTGCCGCCCATCCACTCCGGCAACGCGGCGCCGTCACGGTGACGGCCGCCCGCGCCGGCCGCGGCCCACGCGGCGACCGCACCGAACAGCAGCGCCGCCGCAACCGAGAACGCCAGAATCACCGCGCTGCGCCGCGACCGCTGGATCGCGGTCCTGGCATCGCCCATCACGCTGTCGACGCGCTTCTCCGCCTCCGCCGCGGCCAGACCGGTCGCGGCCGCGACCTGCTGGATCAGATAGCTGCGATCGTCACTGTTGACGCCGCTGCGGCCGGAGCTCGTCAGCAGGATGCGGCCCGCCTCCGCCCGCTCATAGCCGATATCGATATTGGCCGGACGCCGCAGCGACCGGTACAGACGGTCGAGCTCGGCGCTCAGCAACGGCTCCGCGGCCGTCGCAGATGGCCGGTTCTGGACCACCGGGCGCGCGGTTGACAGGCCAACCAGCGTGACGATTGTGGCACCGAGGATGACGGCGAGCGCCCAGGCGGTCAGTCCGTGAAGCCCGTCGCGGCTGTCGATCTCGTCCGATGGCGTCACGCCAATCACGCGCTGCGCCCGGCCGGCGATGTAGCCGCCGACGCCGAAGCTCACCACCGCCTGCAGGATCAAATACAGCCCCGACAGCAACGCGAGCGCAGCCGATGCGTCGCGCCATGACGGCGAGCTTGAACTCACGCCCAATCCGACCGCCGCGCCGAAGCCGATCAGGATCACCAACAGTGCGGCAGCGGCGAGCGCGCCGGCGATGACCGGGCTCCATTGCAGCCGAAGCCCGGTCCTGTTGGCGGCGGACACGGCAAGGCCTCGCTCGTTATCCATGATGTGCCTACCGCAGCCCGAAGAACGACAATATCGCCAAAATGACCACGATCAGTCCGACCAGATAAATCAACTGGTTCATGCAAACCTCCTCCGTCCGCCTCGTCCCGTCCTGACAATCTGGTGGAGCAGCCAAGGTTCCTACGTGGACGAACCGGCGCGATGCGGTAACGCCAATGAAAAGGGCCCCGCCGAAGCGAGGCCCTCATCGGTCGTCGCGAGCTGGTTATCGCGACGTGCGACCAGCACCGTTAATCGTCCCAGTCATGACCACGGATCACGAAGCCGCGGTCGCGGTAGTAGTCGCGATGATGGTTGTACCAGCCGTGGTGCCAACCCCGGTCATGCCGGTATACGTCGACGCGCGGGCCACCATAATATCGATTGCCGTAGTAGCCGTGGTCGCTGCCGACATAGATGCCCACACCCTGCGCGCTCGCAACGGTCGGTGCCGCTATCGAGAGTGCCGCCACTGCGGCAAGAGCGTAAGTAAGCTTCGTCATGGCATCCTCCTTTCCAGTACACCGTGACAACGACTGGCGTCCGCGCATGTTGCAGGAACAGGATCGGAACTTTCCTGAACGTTCCTTCACCATCATGGCGGCTGCACGTGACCGGCGCACGAGATCGAGGAGCCCTCGACGCGCTCTGCTCGATCGCTGTGGCTCCACTCTCACCTGTTCGACACAAGTGACCCCAGCTCAGGGGTGGAGAGCTGGGGTCGTAGCGGGGTTCTCCTGGTTGCGCTGACGGCCGGTCGGCGCGTCAGCTCGCGAGAACCTGCGCTTCGCAACGGGTTCCGGCACTAACGTCTGCAAATGTGCGACGCACAATCATGCCGCTGCGATTGCCCGATCAGACCGCTTGGCCCCACATGCTCGGGGCGGTGCGCAACGCGGCCTGGCCTGCGATGCGCAGCTCATCGATTGACGAGCGTCCCTCGCGAACGGCCTGCAGCAATCCGGAGGCGACGTTGGTCCGCTTCGTCGTATCGGAGCGCGGCACCTCTCCGCAGACCTCGTCGAGCACCGCGCGAAGCACTGCCGCCGTCTCTCCATCGAGCATGATTGCCTCCCTGCCCTCGTGGATTGAACCGCATCGTAGCGCGAGACGGCGCGAGAGGGGTTTCAAGTATGTTATCAGCCGTATCCAAATCTTGCGCGGCCGACCGTCGCGCTGTCTTCGTCGTGACAAATCACTGTCATGTTCAGATCGTCAGTGCGCTGGGCAAAACGTCGATGTCGCCGCGCCCGCTTTAGCCCTGCTGCGACATTTGGATCGCATCGACGAACGCCTGCGGCGCCTCTCGCGCCCGCCGCACCGGCCGCGTCTCAGCCGCGCCGCTTGGTGTGCAGATAGTCGGCCGAAAACAGCGCCGTGTCCTTGAGCTGCTTCAGGTCGTTGATCGTCAGTATGCGGTCGCGCAGCACGATCAGGCCGGCGCCGCGCAGCTCCTGCAGGGTCCTGTTGACATGGACCACGGACAGCCCGGTGGCATCGGCGAGATCCATCTGCGTGATCGGAAACAGGCAGGAGTCGCCGTCGATCATTCCAACCGGCAGCAGGCGCTCATAGAGTTCGCACAACAGATGCGCGACCCGCTCCAGCGCCACGCGCCGCCCGATATTGACCGTCCATTCCCGCTGGATCGCGCTGTTCACCATGGTTTCGCACCACAGCGCTTCCTCCAGCGAACGGTCGCTCGCCAGCAGCTGCTCGAAGGCCGGACGCTTGATGTCGGCGTAGGTGACCGGGGTCAGAGCGCCGATCGAATGATCCATCACCGACAGCAGATAAACGCAGGCGTCGCAGCTGTCGCCCGGCAGGACAAAATTGACGATCTGGCGACGACCGTCGGCCAGCGTCTTGTAGCGGCAGAGCCAGCCCGACAGGATGATCCTGACGCTGTCGACCGGATCGCCCTCGGTGGCGAGGTCTTCGCCCGGGCGGGCGCGGTGCAGCCCGTCCTGGATCGCCTGTTGCAGCAACGCGATTCCCCGCTCGGACAATTGCCGCATGGCGTTGAGCCGCCGGATCACCGGCTGCGCCAGATTCCCCTCGAGCACCGGGGGATGCATCTAGCTCCCCATGCTCGGCGTATGGATCGCTTGCGGGCTCATCGGTATGGCGATCGTGCAGTGAAGTCCCGACGGATTGAACTCAAGCGTGCTCTTGCCCTTGAACTCGAACGCCAGCGTCCGCTCCAGGAGATCGGATCCAAATCCCCTGCGGCGCGGCGGCGTCACCTCAGGCCCGCTGCGTTCGCGCCAGTTGAACACCAGTTGCCGTGGCTCGGCCGCATCGTCGATGCGCCATGTAACGTCGATGCGCCCGGCGCGTTGGCTCAGCGCGCCATATTTCAAGGCGTTGGTTGCGAGCTCGTGGAGTGCCAGCGCGAATGTCTCCGCGGCCTTGGGTTGCAGGCGAATCCCGGGACCGGAGACTCTCAGTTGCTCGCCCTCCCGCGCGTTGTAAGCCAGCAATTCCTCGACCACGAGATATTCGAGGTCGACGCCGCCCTCGGGATCGCGGGTCACCAGCGACTGGGTCCGCGCGAAGGCATTGAGCCGGCCGTCGAGATGCGATGCGTAGTCCTCGACGTTCGCGCTGGTCTCTGCCGAGCGGCGCGCGATCGAGCGGACCACGCCGAGCGTGTTGCGGACGCGATGCTGCAGCTCGGCGAGCAGCAGCCGCTGCCGCTCCTCGGCCCGCGTGATCGCGGTGACGTCGATGAAGGTGATCACGACGCCGGCGATGAAATTGTCGATGCTGCGGTACGGCAGGATGCGCACGATATAGCGCGTGCCGCTGTCGGGCGCGGTCAGCTCGCGCTCGGCGCTGGCCAGCGCCCGCAGCACGCGCCGCACATCGTCGTAGAGCTCCTCGATCGGAATCCGCGCCTTGATATGCGCGATCGGGCGGCCGACATCGGTCTCGACCAGATGCAGCAAATGCGTGATCGCGGGCGTGAAGTTCATCACCTTCAGATCGTTGTCCAGGAACACCGTTGCGATCTGGGTGCTCTCGAGGAAATTCTTCAGGTCGCTGGTGGCGCGGGTCAATTCCTGCACGCGGTGCGCCAGCTCGCCATTGACGGTGGTCAGCTCCTCATTGACCGACTGCAATTCCTCGCGCGAGGTCTCCAGCTCCTCGTTGGCGGATTGCAGTTCCTCATTCAGCGATTGATATTCCTCGTTGGAGGATTTCAGCTCCTCATTAGTGCTTTCCAGCTCCTCGATCGTGGCTTGCAACCGCTCGCGGGTGGCGCGCAGCTCGCCTTCCAGCCGCTCGACATGCTCGGTCCTGACCAGAATGTTGGGAATGTTCTCGGCCTGCTCCACGGGACGGATCGGGCCATCCTTGAACAGGATGACGAAGTTGCGATGGCCGGCGGGACCGTCCTGGATTGGCTCGACCGTGATGTCGACCAGCATGCGATGCCCGTTGACGCCGAGTTGCAACTGCTCGGCATGCGCCGCTTCATTGGTTTCCGCGGCACGGCTGAGCACCGTGCGCAGTTCAAGCCTGAGGTCGCGATGCACGAGTTGCAGCAAATCGAGCGTCGCCGTGCCTGCGGTCGGCTCGATATAGCGGCCGGTGCGGCCGGAGAAATGCAGGATGTGAAAGTGGTCGTCGGTGATGACATAGGCAGGCGCATAGCGCTCGGCAATGCGCTGGGCGCGGCGCTCGAGGCCGACATCCGGACCGACGGAACGTACCGGCGGCATGTCGACGGAGGCCCGCCCTGTGACCGTCGTGATGGGGAATTCCGGCGGCAGCCGTGTCCCGGTCTCGAGCTTCCTGAAGATGCGCGCGCGGCGGTCGACCGGTGCGAACAGCTTCGGATGCCGCGTGACGTTCTCGGAATTGCCGAGAAACAGGAACCGGTCCGGCAGCAGCGCAAAATGGAACAGCGGGATGACGCGGTTCTGCAGTTCGGCATTGAGGTAGATCAGGAGGTTGCGGCACGAGATCAGGTCGAGCTTGGAGAACGGCGCGTCCTTGATGACGTTGTGCTGCGAGAAGATGCACATCTCGCGCAATTCCTTGACCACGCAATAGGTGTCGCCTTCGCGCACGAACCAGCGCGCCAGCCGCTCCGGCGTCATATCGTTCTCGATACTGGTCCGATAGCGCCCGACCCGCGCGGCAGCGAGCGCGCGGCCGTCGATGTCGGTCGCGAAGATCTGCACCTGCGGCACCGAGTCGAGACCGGCCATATGCTCGCGCAGCAGGATGCCGATCGAATAGGCCTCTTCGCCGGTCGCGCAGCCAAGCACCCAGACACGCACCTGCCGGCCGGCGCCCTTCCCTTCGAAGATCTTCGGGATGATCTGGGTTTCCAGGACATCGAACTCCTTCTTGTCGCGGAAGAATTCCGTGACGCCGATCAGGAGGTCGTTGAACAGATGTTGCGCCTCGTCCTTGTCGTTTCTCAGGAAGTCGACATAGGCGGAGATATCGTCGATCTGCACCACCTGCATGCGGCGCTGGACGCGGCGCAGGAACGTGTTCTGCTTGTAGCCGTGGAAGTCGTTGCCGGTCTTGTTGCGAAGAATATCCGCGATTCGCGCGAGCGAGCTGGCCGCCGCCGCCAGCACTTCGTCGAAGCCCTGCTTCTCCTCGAGCCGGCGCAAATGGCGGGAATAGACGTCGATATGCTCCGGAATGTCCTCCGGCGGCAGCACAAAATCGGCGATCGCCGCGGCCGAACTGCCTTCGTCGTGGGGGTTGGACTGACCGTCGCCAATGCGTTCGGCGATCGCAAGACCGCCATGATCCTTCAAGGTCCCGACCCCGAGCGTACCGTCGCCACCCGTGCCGGCCAGCACCACGCCGATCGATTCCTCGGCGCGCTCCTCCGCCAGCGACACCAGGAAGCTGTCGATGGTGGCCCGCTCGGCGCGCGCCTGCTCGGCGCGCCGGACGGCGAAACGGTCGCCATGAACGGTGGTGATCATGTCGGACGGACACAGATGGATCACGCCGCCCGCGACGAGCTGTCCGTCGCTGATCTCGGACAATCGGGCGCCTTCCGATCGCTGCAACGCTCCGCGCAACCGGGTGTCCTCGATGGCATCCCGGTACTGCAACACGAGCACGACGGCCTGGTCGGGATTGAGCCTCAGTTTCGAGAAGAACCGCTCGATGCTATCGAGGGCTGCGGCGGACGCGCCCACACCTATGATCAGCGGCGCCTTGGACTGGCGCCCTTCGTCTCCGCTCTGGGGTTGGCCAACGTCATCCATGATTGCAGCGGCTCTCACTTACCCGCGGGCGTCTCGCCTGCGTCTGCTGATAGCAGAGTTTAGTCCTATCCCAACGGGATAAGTAGGAAATCTCCACCTTCCTGGGAACCTCGATGAGGGCGCCGTTGGCCTCTGCGGCGGGAACGGTCGCCGTGGTCGCCGACGGCTCGGCGAAAATGACCTCCGGCGTCAGCGGCTTCCGCGGCAGGCCAGCCACATGCTCGAACGCGGGCCGTGCTTCTCCCGAGCGCTAATGGGATGCGACCTGCTCCTCCAGGTATGCGACCCGCTGCACAATCAGGGTCCGGTGTCGTTCCCACTCGATTAAGGTCCGCTTGAGCAGACTGACGAGATGTTCGGCCTGCTCGGTATCGTGACCGGCCCGCTGGAGCCAATCCAGCAAATCCTGCTGGTTGCGGACGCGCCGCCAGCCCTCCTCGATGTCGATGTCGGCCTTGACCAGCAGCGCGCGCTCGGACCGCAACTGTTCGGCCCAGTTCGCATGCTCAGCGCTGGCCATCACGGTTCCTTCCGCGCCGGTCGCTTCGGATCGAGCGATTGTAGCACGACACGCCGGATCATATCGGCATATTCGCGGTATTCAGCGGCGCGCGCCTCATACATTTGTGCGATCGCCGGCCGCCCGCTCTGGCGGCCGTCCTCGGCCATCCGATGCACCAGTTCGGCGCGCTCCTCGATGATGCGCAGCGCGACCCGAAGCGCTTCGTCGACCCGGCCTTCCTGCTCCTTGGCGAGGGCATCGGCGGTATAGGCATGGCCGACCTGACAGCGAAATCGCAGCGGATGCCCGACCTTGAGCTCGGACAGGACGCCGCCGCACCCTGGACAGGTCAGCGGCGCGGGATCGGCGATATCGACCAGCGTATCGCTGCCGATGCGCTCGCCTGCCGCGATCTTCACCTCCAGCACGATCTCGGGCGGGATCGGCAGCACCGCGCCGGCCCGTTCCCGGGCGAGATCGGACAGCACATCGCCAAGCTGTGCGCCCGAGACACAGAGATCGACCGTGGTCGCTTCCAATGCCCGGAGCGGCATTTCGTCGGACATCGCATCCTGGGGGTCCTGAACCAGCGCGACCCCACCGCAGCGCTTGATCGCGTTCAGGCCTGCCGCGCCGTCGGACAGCAGGCCGCTGAGCACGACGCCGATCACCCGCGGTCCATAGTGCAGTGCGGCCGAGCGAAACAGCGCGTCGATCGCCGGCCGTACCAGATTTTCGCGTGGCCCGCGGCCGAGCATCAGGTGGCCGTCCTGGATCAGGAGATGGCGGTCCGGTGCCGCCAGATAGACGTGACCATTTTCGATGACCATGCCGCTTTCTGCCTGCCGGACCGGCAGCTTGCCGGCGGCCTTCGCGACCGTCGAGAGAATGCCGATCCCGTGGGCCGGTATGTGCAAGACGATGAAGACCGCGGCCGGCAGATCCACCGGCAGCCGGCCCAGAATCTCCTTCAACGGTGCAGTCGCCCCGGCCGAACCGCCGATGACGATGATGTCCCGATTGGACATGGAACCTGCCTTTTCCAACATTTCCAACATTGTTTGCAACAAGGCGCGCATTCGTCCTATGTTCCAATTTTGCGAAGACATCACGCCGGGCGCGGCCGGAATTGACATGTCCGAATTTGCACATTTGCGCGAACCCCCACTCCTGACAGGACGGCGCGTCCTGATCGTCGAAGACGAATATTTCCTTGCCGACGACATGCGCAGCGCGCTGCGCGCGCTTGGTGCGGATATCGCCGGGCCGGCCGGTGACATCGACGATGCGCTTCGCATCCTGCACGACGGCGGCGTGATTGATGGTGCGGTGCTCGATGTGAACATCCGCAAGCAGATGATCTATCCGGTCGCGCGCGAGCTCCAGGCGCGCGGCGTGCCCATCGTGTTCACCTCGGGATACGACAAGATCGTACTCGGCACCGAGTTCGCGGACATCCCGTTGTGGGAGAAGCCGTTCGATCAGCGCGCCATGGCGCACGGGCTCGCCGGCATGATCCTGCGCGGTGATCCCATGAAGCAGATTGATCCGCAGGTCTGACCGCCTGTCTCGTGGCGCTGCGGGACACGAATAATCCGCCCGAGCACTTGCAAATGTTAGTGCGGAGGTTTGCAGAGAGCCCCACGATACTCCAGTCACGATATCGGACGGGGTGCGTAATGACCGAGATCGAAAGGCGTATCGAGCTGCTGGAGCAGACGGCCGCAGAACGCGCGCTGATCGCCGACCTCTCAACCGTCATGGAAACGCGCATCCGCAACGCCCAATTGGCAGACGAGTTGCGCCTCGTCGTCGCACAGCTCAGGACGTTGAGATCGGGTGACATTCATATTGCCTGATTGTCTCGGTCCGCGATCTCCGGCAAACCGGCGGCTTGACGCATCCCCCCGGCACATCGTCCTCGGGAAGGACAGCGATGCTGCAGGATTCAACAGGTCGGATCGCGGAATGCCGGCAACTGGCCGACGAAGCCGACCGTCTGGCTGCGACATCCAGCGTCGAAACGACGCGCAAGGACTACGAGTTGCTGGCGCGATCCTGGCGACGATTGGCGCTGAGCTACGAATTATCCATGCATCTCGAACGCTTCATCAAAGCCCGCTAGTCGGCATGCCGATCGATCGGGATACTGCCCGACCCCACCAGCGAAAGCCTTACTTGCTGTTGTCGCGGTGAGCTTTGATCTCCATGCGCGCGCTCGCGGAATTACGCACCGATTGCCGCAGCTCGGCGAGCTGATCGTCTCGCTGATCGGCGAGCGATTTCTTTTGTGCGCGCAAAGTGTGACTTTCTTCGATGGCAAGCTGAGCGCGGGCGAACAGGGGATCGATCATCGGCGAAACATGTCACTCGATCGCAGCGTCCGCCCTGTCATGGGATAAGTCGGGGCACGTTTGCCGGCAGGCGGTGCGGCAAACGCATCAGCTCATCAGACTTCGCAAATTGTTCGAGCGCGTTCGTTGCCGGCATCGATGCGCCGCTTCACGGCGTGATACCTGGCGAGCTGGTACCTGTAATCACCATCCAGCACGATTCCGCCTGCGCAAGGCGCGAAAGCTTACGCAGGTGAGGATTTCAGGTTCCCGTACTGGCTTTCCGCTTGCGGGAAGGGTTCCTGCGTCTTGCGGCCCAGAAACGTGCTGGCGGGGTTTTCGGCGAGGAGTTTGCGTGCGTGGCCGACGACCCGGATCGTCCGCTCGGCATCGTCGAGATCGTGAGAATTGGAAAGGCGATAGATGTACCGCTCGTTGGGCATGGTCGTGCTCCCCGGTTATGCAGGCGGGAGCACCATCGGTCTCTCAGCCACCGACGCCTACGGGCAGAGCCTCGGCCGGTGATGAGGAGACAATAGACCTCGGCGAGAAAAGTTGCCAACAAAAGTGCTGGTGCCGGGAACCTCAGCGCAATACATGCGGTGTCGTCCCTGCCTAGTGCGCAATTGCGCACGGGAGCAGGGACCCATAGCCGCCGACGTCAGTTGGCTTGCTGCGCTGGAGCCACAGCCCGTTTCAACAACGCAGCCCTGTGGTTATGGGTCCCTGCTTTCGCAGGGACGACGTGTGGAAAGAGCAGCGAGCTCTCACGGGGGGCCGGCACCCATAACCACCGCTGCGCATCCCGGCGCGCGCATCGATCTGCGTTCAGCTCGCCAGCTATTCAGCGGATCTCATCTGCTTGCACAGTATCCCGAGAGCCTCCGCACACCCCCGCGTCTTGGTCACCACGGGGAGATGCGCATACTTCTCGGGCAGCGTGCTGGCGTCGTAGCCGGTGTACAGGGTGACCGGTGTTCCCATCGCAAGCAGGGCATCAATCAACTTGTAGGACGCGGTTCCATTGACATTGATGTCGATCAGCGCGCCAGAGGCTCCGGACGCGTGCGGGCGGGCTTCGTCGATCGAAGCGAACGGACCGGCGACGTGATAGCCGGCCTGCCGTGCCAGCGTGGCACAGTCATCGGCAATGAAATACTCGTCTTCCACGATCAAGATCGTACGCATAGCAGCACCTCTGCCAGTTACGCGGATGATCGAGGCGTTAACGTTTTCCCGCTGGTCGGGTTTCCCGGGCGCGTCGTTGCGTGCGCCGTTAGGACAGTGGCCGTGGCCTATTTAATGAGCAGGGAAATTCGACGCCAAGGCGGGGGTAACCCTGGCTTTAGAGGCGCGCGCCGTCAGCTACCGGCCACCAGCAACCCGAGGTACAGCCAGAGTACAATTGTCACTGTCATCGTTGCGGCGAAAAAGTAGCGGTCGATGAGATTCATCAACTGCACCCTTCGGCTGAATAAGGCGGATATCGAATCGCGGTCGAAACATCAGTCGCTGCCGCTTGTCATCTCTCCGCCTGGTTCCGGCATTTACATATGAGAGATCGGTGAGCTCGCAGGAATTCGTAAAATCCAAACAGAGGCGCGTGCCGGCAAACGATCGGCGCGCGCTGGGCGATGATCGTGCTGCGCCGTCCAAAGGGCTGGGCCGGTCCGATACGCCGTTCGTTCGGCCGCAGCAAAGAAAGCAGCCCGCACCAGAGCGCGGCGGCGAAAGTAACTTGGAGCTCCGAGAGGACGACGATGGCGATTCACATAGGCAAATGCGGACGCTGGTGATGGGCGCATGGTACCCGATGCCTGCTCGGTCTCGACAACGGTGCAGGCGGATGACCCCAACGTCGGCTCCCAGGCCCTGAAAGGTGCTGGGGTCGTCTCCGCACCGCAAAGGCCCTGACGCATCGGCCCGGCGTCAGGGCCTTCGCCATTCCGAGCCTGGAAGGACTCCTGAACGACACGTATCAGCGCCCCTTGAAGCGCGGCTTCCGCCGTCCGAGGAAGGCCGCGACGCCTTCCTTGTGATCCTCGGTCAGGCTCGCCAGCGCGAACTGGTCAAGGTCCATGTGGCTGGCGAGATCGTCGAGCGCATGTGCCAGCCGGTTGACCGTCAGCTTGGTCATCGCGACCGAGATCGGCGGCTGGGCGGCGACCTTGGCCGCGAGCGCCATCGCGGCTTCATATGACCTTCGAGGATCGGTCACCTGCTCCACCAGGCCCCATTCGTAGGCCTCCTCGGCCGAGATCCGGTCGTCGGCCAGGATCACCGCCTGCTTGGTGCGCGCCGGTCCCATCAGATGCAGCATGCGCGGCACGCTCTGCCAGCTCATGTTCATGCCGAGCGCGATTTCCGGCACCCGCATATGCGCGTCACGCGCCATGACGCGGAAATCCAGCGCGACCGCGAGCGCCACGCCGCCGCCGACGCAAAACCCCTCGATCGCGCCGATCGTGACCTGCTCCATGTCCTGCCAGGCGCGCGTCAGCCGCGGCCCGAGCTTCAGGTGCCGGCGCAGCGCGCCCATGTCCATGGTCTGGCGCGAACGCCCTTCGGCATCCTTGAGGTCGAAGCCGGCGCTGAACGATTTGGCGCCGCCGGTCAGCACCACCACCGAGGTCTCGGCATCGTCCTCGAAACTGCGCGCTGCGTCCGTCAGCTGCCGCAGCGCCTCCGGCGACAGCGCGTTGATACCGTCGCCGCGGTCGAACCGCACCACGGCGATGCGGCCCTCCGGCCCGAGGCCCTTCTCGATCGTCACATCGTCAACCACGCATACCTCCCCGCTCTCATTCTTGTGTACTGCCTGCCTCGACATAGCACGACGGTTTCGCCTATTCTGTGGGCATGAGCGAACATGATCATCACCACCACGATCACGACCATTCCGAACTGTCGGAGTCCGAACTGCGCGTCCGCGCGCTGGAATCGATCCTGACCGAGAAGGGCTATGTCGAGGCTGCCGCGCTCGACGCCATCGTGCAGGCCTACGAGACCAAGATCGGCCCGCATAACGGCGCCCGCGTCGTCGCCAAGGCCTGGACCGATCCCGCCTTCAAGAAGGCGCTGCTCGAGGACGCCAGCAAGGCGGTCGGCACCCTCGGCCATGTCAGCCGGGTCGGCGACCATCTGGTCGCGATCGAGAACACGCCCGGCCGCCACAACATGGTCGTCTGCACATTGTGCTCCTGTTATCCCTGGGAAATGCTGGGGCTGCCGCCGGTCTGGTACAAGGCCTCGCCGTATCGCTCGCGCGCGGTCAAGGATCCGCGCGGCGTGCTCGCCGATTTCGGCGTCAGCCTGCCGAAGGAGACGGAAATCCGGGTCTGGGATTCGACCGCGGAGACGCGCTTCCTGGTGTTGCCGATGCGGCCCGAAGGCACCGAGGGCTGGAGCGAAGAGCAACTCGCCGAGCTGGTGACGCGCGATTCCATGATCGGCACCGGCTTCCCCAAAAAACCGGGAGCGCCGTCATGAACGGCGTCCACGACATGGGCGGCATGGACGGGTTCGGCAAGGTCGAGCCCGAGCCGAACGAGCCGATGTTCCATGAGGAATGGGAATCCCGGGTGCTCGCCATGGTCCGCGCGATGGGCGCGGCCGGCGCCTTCAACATCGACGCCTCGCGCTTCTATCGCGAGACCCTGCCCCCGCAGGTCTATCTGTCGAGCTCCTACTACAGGAAATGGCTGCTCGGACTGGAAGCCCTGCTGCTCGACAAGGGCTATATCTCCAGGGACGACGTTGCTGCCGGACATGCCGTCGCGCCGGCGAAAGCGCTCAAGCACGGCAAGTTCTCGGTGGCCGACATCGAGCGCATCATGGTGCGCGGCAAGTTCGGCCGCGCCGCGCCGGGACCTGCGAAATTCAAGGCCGGCGATCGGGTGCGGGCGAAGAACATCCATCCCGCCACGCACACGCGGCTGCCGCGCTATGTGCGCGGTCACGTCGGGGTGGTCGAGCGCGATCATGGCTGTCACGTGTTTCCCGATACGGTGGCCAACGACGCCGGCGAACATCCGCAATGGCTGTACACTGTCGTGTTCGACGGACGCGAGCTGTGGGGACCGGACTCCGATCCGACCATCAAGGTCTCGATCGACGCGTTCGAGCCGTATCTGGAGGCCGTCTGATGGATGCCGGCGCCGCTGCGCGCGCCACCAGCGCCGTCTCAAGCATTCCCCGCGACCAGGACGGCCCGGTATTCCGCGCCCCCTGGGAAGCGCAGGCGTTCGCCATGGCGTTGAGCCTGCATGACCGCGGCGTGTTCACCTGGACCGAATGGGCCGCCGCGCTCGCCGACCAGATCAAGCGCGCGCAGGCTGCCGGCGATCCCGACACCGGCGAGACCTATTACCAGCATTGGCTGGCAACCCTCGAACACCTCGTGGCCGCCAAGGGCGTCACGACGCATGAGACACTGCACCGCTACCGCGACGCCTGGGACCACGCCGCCGACCGCACCCCGCACGGCCAGCCGATCGTGCTGACGCCGGGGGATTTCGCGTAGCGGCGCGTTTCCGCCGTAGCACCAGATCGCGCCGCATTCACAGCTGTCGTCCCTGCGAAAGCAGGGACCCATACTCCGCGGCGAATATTGTGTGAACGCGACTCGTCGTTCCACCATCGCTCAACAAAGACCATTTGTGGTTATGGGTCCCGGCCTTCGCCGGGACGACGATGAGGATGGGTTTGCGATTCGAGCCGCATCTGCACTATTTCTGGATAATAGAAGAGTACCGCTGAGTTGCCCGACGTGTCAAGTTGCGGTGTCGAACGGCAGCCGCCGACTCCTTTGCATGGGGTTGTTTTCGATATTTTGGCAGTGCGCCCCTGCGGACGGCTATCAGCCCACGGTTACGGGCCACCCTGCGCGACATATTCGCGCCAGCCCTTGGCCCGCAGGCTGCAGGCCGGGCATTCGCCGCAGCCATAGCCCCAATCGTGCTGCGCGCCTCGTTCGCCCAGATAGCAGGTGTGCGAGTGCTCGCGGATCAGATCGACCAGCCCTGCACCGCCGAGCTCGTGCGCGAGCCGCCAGGTCGCAGCCTTGTCGAGCCACATCAGCGGCGTGTGCAGCTCGAAATCCCTGGCCATGCCGAGATTGAGCGCGGACTGCAATGCCTTGATGGTCTCGTCGCGGCAGTCCGGGTAGCCGGAATAGTCGGTCTCGCACATGCCGCCGATGATGTGGCGGATGCCGCGCCGATAGGCCAGCGCCCCAGCGAAGGTGAGGAACACGAGGTTGCGGCCGGGCACGAAGGTGTTCGGCAAGCCGTCCGCGCCCATTTCGATCGCGACGTCGCGGGTCAGCGCGGTGTCGGAAATCTCCGACAGTGTCGGGATCGCTAGCGTGTGGCTGTCGCCGAGTTTCGCAGACCATTCCGGTCGGACCCGCTTGATCCCGGCCAGCAGTTGGTCCCGGCAATCGAGCTCGATCGCGTGGCGCTGGCCGTAGGTGAAGCCGAGCATCTCGACGCGGGCAAAGCGCGACAAGGCCCAGGCAAGGCACGTGGTGGAATCCTGGCCGCCGGAAAACAGCACCAGCGCGGTGTCGGAAGCGTTCTGATCGGTCATGGAACGCGATTTAGCACCTGACGGCGCCGTGGCCAATCCGTGGACAGTGCCGTGGT
The DNA here is from genome assembly GCF_054820065.1 of Bradyrhizobium sp. UFLA06-06. Lineage (NCBI taxonomy): Bacteria > Pseudomonadati > Pseudomonadota > Alphaproteobacteria > Hyphomicrobiales > Nitrobacteraceae > Bradyrhizobium > Bradyrhizobium sp. UFLA06-06. Next base: position 67,845 of record NZ_JADFUD010000008.1, on the reverse strand, counting down.
TCCGGCGTGTTTTGCTGGGATCGACAGGGCCGATTTGGCATAACGGCCATACCTCTCATCCAGCGGTGCTCCATGACCCCTTCCCGCGACATTTCCCGCCTGATCGAGATCATGGCTGCGCTGCGCACGCCGGTGACCGGCTGCCCTTGGGACCTCGTGCAGAATTTCGAGACCATCGCGCCCTACACGATCGAGGAGGCCTATGAGGTTGCGGATGCGATCACGCGCGGCGACCTCGACGATTTACGCGAGGAGCTCGGCGACCTGCTGTTGCAGGTGGTCTATCACGCCAGGATGGCCGAGGAGCAGAACGCGTTCGCGTTTGGCGATGTGGTCGAGGCGATCACCAGGAAGATGATCCGCCGTCACCCGCACGTCTTCGCCGACAAGGACGGCAACATCCAGCCGGCCGGCGTCAAGAGCGCCTGGGAACGGATCAAGGCCGAGGAGAAGGCCGAGCGCGCTGCGCGGCGGCCGCCCGAAGACACCGCGCACAAATCGCTGCTGGCGAGTGTGAAGGCGGGCCTGCCTGCCCTGACGCGCGCGGTGGAGTTGCAGCGGAAGGCGTCCACCGTCGGCTTCGACTGGAACGACCCGCGTGCCGTGCTCGCCAAGATCCGCGAGGAGGCCGACGAGATCGAGGCCGCGCTCGACCGCAACGACAGAGCGGAGATCGCGGAGGAAACCGGCGACCTGATGTTCGCGCTGGTCAACCTCGCCCGCCACGTCGACGCCGATCCGGAAACCGCGCTGCGTGCGACCAACGCCAAGTTCGAACGGCGCTTTGCCTATATCGAGAAGGCGCTGGCGGCGAAGGGACGATCGCTCGACGGCGCGTCGCTGGAAGAGATGGACGCGTTGTGGAATGAGGCAAAAACCGCTGTCGTCCCTGCGAAAGCAGGGACCCATACCGCGTGATCTAACGGTAGGTTAGCGATACCAGTACCGCGCAATTCACCGCCAAGCTTGGTTGCGCTGAACAACTGCGACCGAGCTCAATAACGACGGCCGGTGGTTATGGGTCCCTGCTTTCGCAGGGACGACACCGAGGTTGAGGGCGCCGGCTCAGCCTACAACAACGTCCCGCGCAGGATCACCGCAGCAACACCGAAATAGATCACGAGACCGGTGACGTCGACCAGTGTCGCGACGAACGGCGCCGATGCGCTGGCCGGGTCGAAGCCGATGCGTTTGAGGATGAATGGCAGCATCGAGCCGCACAGCGATCCGAACGTGACGATGCCGACCAGTGCGGCACCGACGGTCGCGGCGACCAGCACCCAATGCGGGCCGTAGTCGAACAGGCCGAGCGTCTGCCAGAGCGTGATCCTGATGATGCCGATCAGGCCGAGAATGGCGCCGAGCACGATGCCGGTCGGCAGTTCGCGCAGGGCGACACGCCACCAGTCGCGCAGCCGCACCTCGTGCAGCGCCAGCGAGCGGATCAGGAGCGAGGTTGCCTGTGAGCCGGAATTGCCGCCCGAGCTCATGATCAACGGGATGAAGAGCGTCAGGACGATCGCCTTCTCGAGTTCGCTCTGGTACGACTGCATCGCGGTCGCGGTCAGCATTTCCGACAGGAACAGCGCGCACAGCCAGCCGGCGCGCTTCTTGATCATCTCGCCAAAACCGATCCGCAAATACGGCTCGTCGATCGCTTCCATACCGCCGAACTTCTGGGCGTCCTCGGTGGATTCCTCGACGATGGCGTCGATGACGTCGTCGACCGTGACGATGCCGAGGATATGACCGGGGCCGTCGACGACCGCGACGGCGAGCAGATCGTAGCGCGAGATCAGCCGCGCCGCCTCCATGCGGTCGGCCTCCGGCGAGATCATCAGCGGCTTCCGCGCCGGCGCCGCGGTCAGCACATTGGCGTGCGGATCGCCCGAGATCAGGCGGCGCAGCGGCACGGCCTGGATCAGGGTCTTCTTGACCGGGTCGATCACGAAGATCGAGTAGACGGTCTCGCGGGTGCGCTCGACCATTCGGATGTGATGCAGGACCTCGGCGATGGTCCAGCTCGAGGGCACGCTGACGAATTCGGTCGTCATGATGCTGCCGGCGCTGCGCTCGGGATAGGCCAACAGCCCCGAGATGACGTTGCGGGTCTCCGGATTGAGCCCGTTCAGCAGCGTGGCGCGCAGCGGCTCGACCAGCTCCTTGAAGATATCGGCGGCACGGTCGTCGGAGACGCCCGACAGCAGCGAGACCGCGGTGTCTTTCGGCAGCTCGGCGAGGATCTCGCAGGTGTTGTCGAGCCCGGGCAGGTCGAGCACCTCGATTGCCTTCTCGGCGGGCAGCGAGCGCAGCAGCTTCGCCGCCTCCTCCGGCTCCCGGGCGTTGAGCGCATCGACGATCTCGGGCGCGCGGACATGGGCAAGATCACCGTTCTGGCCGGCGACCGTGTCGTGGGTGAGGGTTTCGCTGGTGTCCTGCATCGATCGGCCTCGGCTTTGCGTCTTGCAGCGCAATGAACCAAGGCGACGCGGATTTCAAACAGAAAGTGCGACGCTGCGTCGCAGTCGCATCGGCGCCCGCAACGTCACGGCATCGTCATATTTCGGAAGATTGCAGGGACCGTCTTCGACGGGCTTACGCCTCGTGGGGAACGGCCGCGAACCGGCTCATCACGATGTCGCGCTTGGTCTCGTCGACGCGCACCGTCATGTCGAAGCGCTCGCCATGCAGCTCCTTGTTCAGGACCTCGGCATTGCGGTGCAGCCAGCTGATGCCGGCGCCATCGGAGGCGTCGATCGAGAGATTGAGCGTCGAGCGCTTGGCCGCGAGGCGATCCTCGATCGCGGCGAGCAGCGCATCGATCCCCTCGCCTGTTGCGGCCGAAACCAGGAAGCATGGCCGCTCCGGCGGACGGCGCGCGGCGATATTGCGCAAATTGTCCCGCTCCTCGGGATCGAAGCGGTCGATCTTGTTCCAGACCTCGATGATGCGCTGGCCGCCGTCAGCATCGGGGTCGATGCCGAGCTGGCGCAACACCGCCTCCACGTCGCGCTCCTGCGCCTCCGCATCCTCATGGGAGCTGTCGCGGACATGCAGGATGATGTCGGCTTCCAGCACCTCTTCCAGCGTGGCGCGGAACGCGGCCACCAGCTGGGTCGGCAGATTGGAGATGAAGCCGACCGTATCGGACAGCATCGCCTTGCCGCCATGCGGCAGGTTGAGCGCGCGCAGGGTCGGGTCGAGCGTCGCGAACAGCATGTCCGCGGCCTGCACGTCGGCGCGGGTCAGGCGGTTGAACAGCGTCGATTTGCCGGCATTGGTGTAGCCGACCAGCGCCACCACGCGGTACGGCACGCGCTGGCGGCCGGCGCGATGCAGCCGCCGCGTCGCCTGCACTTTCTTCAACTCGCCTTCGAGCTTGGTGATGCGCTCGCTGATCAGGCGGCGGTCGGCCTCGATCTGGGTTTCGCCGGGGCCGCCCATGAAGCCGAAGCCGCCGCGCTGCCGCTCGAGATGGGTCCAGGACCGCACCAGGCGGCTGCGCTGGTAGTTGAGATGGGCGAGCTCGACCTGCAGCGCGCCTTCCTTGGTCTTGGCGCGGCGGCCGAAGATTTCCAGGATCAGGCCGGTGCGGTCGAGCACCTTGGTGCTCCAGGCCTTCTCGAGATTGCGCTGCTGGATCGGCGACAGCGCACAATCCATCACCACGAGCTCGACCTCGTTGCTGGCGACGAGCCCGTTGATCTCCTCGACCTTGCCCTTGCCGAGATAGGTCGCGGGCCGGATCTGGCTGATCGGCGCGATGACGGAGTCCACCACAGTGAGGTCGATCGCACCGGCGAGGCCGGCGGCTTCCTCGATCCGCGCTTCATAGTCGCGGACAGAGGAATCCGTTTGCGCATCGCCGTCGCCACGGCGCGTGCGCAGGTACGGGCCGATGACGATCACCCGCCCGGTGCTGCCGCTCCCCGCCGATCCGGCCCTGGACTTGGTCCGGTCGGCGCCCCCTTCACGATTGAAGGGTTCCAATCAGTTCACTCTCAAGCCGGTGCGTCCTCACCACCTTCGAACAACTGAATCGGAGCTCCGGGCATGATGGTCGAGATCGCGTGCTTGTAGACAAGCTGCGAGTGGCCGTCGCGCCGCAACAGCAAGCAGAAATTGTCGAACCATGTGACAATGCCCTGCAGCTTTACTCCGTTGACCAGAAATATCGTCAGTGGCGTCTTGGTTTTACGAACGTGATTAAGGAAGGTGTCTTGTAGATTTTGTGCGCGGTCTGCCGCCATTGTTTTTGTCCCGCAAGCTTGTGCTTCTTTTTATTGAACCGGTTGCTGCTCTCTGACGGAGCCTCCTCCGGCTGCCCACCTGCCACGAGATCCCCCTCCGGCAGGCATAGCGGTAGGATTAGAGGCTACGCGCGGTTTTTAGGCAAGCCAGTTCGCGGTGCAGTCGGTAGGAACACGGTGGCAATTCTAAGAAAGTGCAGGGAAAGAGACGAATATTCTCGTGGAGAGTGGATAAATCCCCGGTTGTACCGGCCCCACCCTCGCCCCGCCGATCGATCCAAACCGCCCCCGAGAGCCGCCTGTCGGCTCCCCGGCGGATGACCGCCGGGGCTTCGCTCCGAGCCCCCGGCGGACTGCCGGCCTGCCGCGCCGGGGTCAGCCGACCCCCAGCGCCTTCAGCTTGCGATGCAGCGCCGAACGCTCCATGCCGACGAACTCCGCGGTGCGCGAGATATTGCCGGAGAAGCGGCTGATCTGGGCGATCAGATAGTCTCGCTCGAACACCTCGCGCGCCTCGCGCAACGGCAGGCCCATGATGTGCTCGCCATTGTTGGAGGTCGGCATCGCCGGCACCATCGAGCCGACGTCCTGCGGCAGCATGTCGGCGGTGATGATCGCCTCCGGGCCGCCGCCGGCCAGGATCATCACGCGCTCGACATTGTTGCGGAGCTGGCGGACGTTGCCCGGCCACACATGCGACTGCAGCACCGCCATCGCGTCCTGCCCGATCTGCCGCTTCGGCAAGCCGGTGGCGGCCGAGATCTGGTCCATGAAATAGTCGATCAGCTCGGGGATGTCCTCGCGCCGCTCCGACAGCGGCGGCACCCGGATCGGCACCACCGAGAGGCGATGATAGAGGTCCTCGCGGAAGCGGCCTGCTGCGATCTCCTCCTCGAGATTGCGCGCGGTCGAGGAGATGATGCGGACGTCGACATGGACCTTGCTGGTGCCGCCCTGGCGCTGGAAGGTCTGATCGACCAGCACGCGCAGAATCTTGTTCTGGGTCTCGCGCGGCATGTCCGCGATCTCGTCGATGAACAGCGTACCGCCATGCGCCTCCTCAAGCGCGCCGGCCTTGCGCTGCTGCTCGCCGTTCGATCCCTCGATGCCGAACAGCTCGATCTCCATGCGCTCCGGCGTGATCGCGGCCGCATTGATCACCACGAACGGCCCTTCGGCGCGCCCGGAGGCATGGTGCAGCGTGCGCGCGGCAAGCTCCTTGCCGGCGCCGGAAGGACCGACGATCAGGATGCGGCTGTTGGCCTTGGCGGCGCGGTCGATGGTCTGGCGCAGCTGGTTCATGCAGGCCGAGCGGCCGGTCAGGACGCTCGCCGCAGGTGCCAGTTGCTTGAGTTCCTTCACCTCACGGCGGAGCCGCGAGGTTTCCAGCGCCCGGGTCGCGACCAGGATCAGCCGATCCGACTTGAACGGCTTCTCGATGAAGTCATAGGCGCCGCGTTTGATCGCTGCGACCGCGGTCTCGATGTTGCCGTGGCCCGAGATCATCACGACGGGCAGATCGGCATTGTCCTTCTTGATCTGCTCGAGCAGCTGCAGGCCGTCGAGCTTGGAGCCCTGCAGCCAGATGTCGAGGAAGACCAGGTTGGGCCGGCGGTTGGCGATCTCGGCGAGCGCCGAATCGCTGTCGCGCGCGGTGCGCGTGGAAAAGCCCTCATCGTCCAGAATACCCGCAACGAGGTCGCGAATGTCAGCTTCGTCGTCGACAATCAGAATGTCACTTGCCATGGGTTACACCTGCCTTGTCAGTCGCTCGTCGCGGCTTTGAATTTTGGCTTTTGCGCATTTGGCTCTTGATTATTTGGCCCTTGATCAGCGGGATCTTGGATTGGTTCTTGGGTCGGTTCTTGGATTTTTGGTTCATTGTTGGTCGCTTGTGCCGGGCTGTTGGTCGGCTCCTCCGGCGGATTTTTTTCACTGTCCGGTTCGGTCTTGTCCGGTTTGACGTCCGGTTTTTGGTCCTTGCCTTCGGACTTGCTCTCCGGCTTGGCCGCCTGGCCCGTGACGGCAAAGCGCAGCCGCATCCAGGCGCCGCGCTGGCCGTCGCGGAAATCGGAGGCATCCTTGAGCTCGATGCGGCCGCCATGGTCCTCCAGAACGCGGCCGACGATCGCCAGGCCGAGGCCGGTGCCCTTCGCCCGCGTCGTGACATAGGGCTCGAGCAGGCGCGCGCGGGCGACCTTGGGCAGGCCGATCCCGTTGTCGACCACGTCGATCAGGATGTCGTCGTTCTCGCGCTGCGCCACGACGTCGATGCGGCCCTTGCCGAGCTCCTCACGCGGGACCTGCTCGATCGCCTCGGTGGCGTTCTTGATGATGTTGGTCAGCGCCTGCGAGATCAGCCGGCGGTCGAACTGCGCGGGCAGCGGCGACTGCTTGATGTCGGCCTCGATGTCGAGATCGGGATGGGCGACCTTCATCAGGAACACCGCCTGGCGCACCACGTCGGCGACGTCCTCGCCTTCCATCACGGGCTTCGGCATCCGCGCAAAGCGCGAGAACTCGTCGACCATCCGCCTGATGTCGTCGACCTGGCGCACAATGGTATCGGTGCACTGCTCGAAGATCGACTTGTCCTTCTCCTCGGTGATGGTCTTGCCGAACTTGCGGCGGATGCGCTCGGCGGAGAGCTGGATCGGGGTCAGCGGGTTCTTGATCTCGTGGGCGATGCGGCGGGCGACGTCGCCCCAGGCCGAGGTGCGCTGCGCCGACACCAGCTCGGTGATGTCGTCGAGCGTGATGATGTAGCTGTCGCGCGACTGGCTGGTCTGCTCGGCCGAGACGCGGACCGACAGATTGCGCTCATGGCCGTCGCGCAGGATCGTGACCTGCCCCTGCACCAGGCGCTGGGTTCCCTCGCGCGCGGTCTTCATCATCTCGTCGAGCTCGGGCAGCACGTCCGAGAGCGGATGGCCGAGCGTCTCCGACTCAGCGTGGCCGATCAGCTTCTCCGCCGAACGGTTGAGGACGCCGATGGTGCCTGAGGCGTCGACCCCGATGATGCCGGCAGAGGCCGACGACAGCACCGCCTCGATGAAGCGGCGGCGGCTGTCGATGGTTTCGCTGGCATCGACCAGCTCGTTGCGCTGGGTGCGCAGCTCCTGCGTCATCTTGTTGAAGATTTCGCCGAGCAGCGCGAGGTCGCTTTCCGACTTGTTGACGGGCACCTGGACATTGAGATTGCCGGTCGAGACCTCGCTCGCCGCGCCCATCAGCTGGCGGATCGGCGACACCAGCCCGTTGGCGAAGTTCAGCCCGATCAGCACCGAGGCCATCAGGATGGTCAGCGCGATCACCGCGAACATCAGCGCGAACGCGACCTGGATGCCGAGCCTGCGGGTCTCGAGCTGGGCATACTCGGCGGCGCTGGTCTGGGTCTGCTTGAGCTGGGCAACCACCGCCGGATCAAGCAGCCGCGCCACGTACAGGAACATGTCGTCATAGGCCCGCAGGCGGACCACGGAGGCGACGTAGTTTTCCGGAAAGACCGAGATCTTCGGCTCGGTCTCGTTGATATCCTTCAGGATATCGGGCGGGGGCGCCTCGTAGTTCAGGCGAACGCCGGTTTCGGCGCTGGCGACGATCTTGCCGTCCTTGTCCATCAGGACCGCGACCGGCAGGTTGCGCGACTCGGCGCCGGCCGTCATCAGCTGCAGGAACGTCATGCGGTCCTGGTCGTAGAGCGGCCGCGCATGGGCGAGGTCATTGGCCATCGCCAGCGTGTCGCCGTTGATGAGCTGGGCGTGCTCCTGCATGTAGGCGCTGGCAATCGTCAGCGAATTCTGGATCACCTGCTTGGTCGGGCCGGAGAAGAGCCGGTCGAGGCCGCGCTCGATGGTGACGTTGGCCACGATCGAGACCAGCACGGCGGGCAGCACCGCGATCACCGAGAACAGGCCGACGATCTGGACATGCAGCCGCGCTGCGGCCCGGCCGCGCCGCCTCGCCTGCACCATCTGCCAGACTTCCCGGACGATGATGCCGACCAGCAGCAGGATGGTGCCGGCGTTGATCATCAGGAAGGAGCGGACCACCTCGGACGTGGGCTCGATCGGGGTCAGCCCGGTCAGCACCACGAAAGTCAGGAAGGCGGACAGCAGCGCGATGGCCACGGCAAACGGCGCCAGCCAGCGCCGCAGCGGGAAGCCCCGCGCCTCTGCATTGGGCTCGGCCGGTGAGGCGTGTAATGTTGAAGCGGTGGTCTCTGCGCTGGTCATACCGGCAATTGAGCTGAGAGCGATCGCCCGCGGGAATTGCGAACTGATGCAATCATATCACAATGTTGCCGAATTGCGACATTTCCGCGGCGCAAACCAAGGTGCGGCGCCGTGTCCCCAAAACCATTTGTGACTACTCAATAACGGCGGTGGGGCCCGTGCCGGCCCCGTCAACCTCTACCCGCCGCTCCGGTAGACCTGGATGTCGAGGTCGCGGATCTTCTTGCGCAGCGTATTGCGGTTCAATCCGAGCAGGTCGGCGGCCCGGATCTGGTTGCCGCGGGTCGCCGCCAGCGCGGCGGTCAGAAGCGGGATCTCGATCTCCTTGAGGATGCGGTGGTAGAGGCCCGGCGGCGGCACGCCGTTCGGGAAGCCGGAGAAGTGCGAGGACAGATAGGCCTCGACCGCGCCGCCGAGATTGTCGACGCCGACGGTCGCCGTGCTGCCCGAGGTGACCGCGGGCGGCGCCAGCTCGCCGTCGATGACGGAAGCGGTGATGACGTCCTGCGGATAGAGCGCGGCGAGCCGCCGGGCGAGGTTTTCCAGCTCGCGGACGTTACCCGGCCAGCGATGCTGCTTGAGCCGCTCCAGCGCCTGGGCGTCGAGCTTCTTCGGCGGCAGGCCGTCCTTCTCGGCGAGCGAGAAGAAGTGCCGGATCAGATCGGGCAGATCCTCGATGCGCTCGCGCAGCGGCGGCAGCCGCAGCGGCACCACGTTGAGACGGAAGAACAGGTCTTCGCGGAACAGGCCCTGCTGGATCAGGATGCGCAGGTCCTTGTTGGAGGCGGCGACGATGCGCACGTCGGTCTTGATCGGGGTGCGGCCGCCGACCGTGGTGTATTCGCCCTGCTGCAGCACGCGGAGCAGCCGGGTCTGCGCCTCCATCGGCATGTCGCCGATCTCGTCGAGGAACAGCGTGCCGCCCTCGGCCTGCTCGAAGCGGCCGGAGGCGCGGGTGTTGGCGCCGGTGAATGCGCCGCGCTCATGGCCGAACAGCTCCGATTCGATCAGGTCGCGCGGGATCGCCGCCATGTTGACCGCAACGAACGGGCCGTTGCGGCGCCGCCCATAGTCGTGCAGCGCGCGGGCGACCAGCTCCTTGCCGGTGCCTGACTCGCCCGAGATCATCACGGTGAGGTCGGTCTGCATCAGCCGCGCCAGCACGCGGTAGATTTCCTGCATCGCCGGCGAGCGGCCGACCAGCGGGATCGAGTCGAACTCGCCGTCGTCGGCGGGACTGGAGACCCGCTCCTTCGGCTCGGCCAGCGCGCGGCCGACGATGGTGATCAGCTCCTTCAGGTCGAACGGCTTCGGCAGGTATTCGTAGGCGCCGCGCTCGGAGGCGCGGATCGCGGTCATGAAGGTGTTCTGCGCGCTCATCACGATGACCGGCAGATTCGGCCGCATCTTCTTGATCCGCGGCAAGAGATCGAACGCGTTCTCATCCGGCATCACCACGTCGGTGATGACGAGATCGCCCTCGCCCTGGCTGACCCAACGCCATAACGTTGCGGCGTTGCCGGTCAGGCGCACCTCATAGCCGGCGCGCGAAAGCGCCTGGTTCAGGACGGTCCGGATGGCGGTGTCGTCGTCAGCGACAAGTATGCTACCTGCAGGCATTGGTGTTCCTCATCGTGCATCCTGAGAGGCAGGCGAGGACGTACCCGGAACGTCATCGCGGTTGCTTTGGTCGAGTTGTTTGGCGGCGCTGTACATCGGCATCAGCACGCGAAAGGTGGTTTTGCGCGGCTGCGACTCGCATTCGATGATGCCGCCGTGATCGCCGACGATCTTGGCGACCAGCGCGAGGCCGAGCCCGCTGCCGGTCTGCTTGGTGGTGACGAAGGGATCGAACAGGTTCGGCAGCAGGTCTTCCGGCACGCCGGAGCCGTTGTCCTTGACGCAAAATTCCAGCGGCAGCGAGACCCGCGATTTCTTGCCGGGCACCGACAGCCGCACCCCGGGCCGGAACGCCGTGGTGAGCTGGATCTCCGCATCGGTGCCGAGATCGGCGACCGCTTCGGCGGCATTCTTCACGAGGTTGAGGAACACCTGGATCAGCTGGTCCTGGTTGGCCAGCACCGGCGGCAACGACGGATCGTAATCCTCGATGAAGCGCACATTGCGGGCAAAGCCGGACTGCGCCAGGCGCTTCACATGATCGAGCACGGAATGGATGTTGACCGGGCCGCGCGCCACCGGGCGGTCGTCACCGAACACCTCCATGCGGTCGACCAGCGTCACGATGCGGTCCGCCTCGTCGCAGATCAGCCGCGTCAAGAGCCGGTCCTCGGAGGAGGCCTGCTGCTCCAAAAGCTGCGCCGCGCCGCGGATGCCCGACAGCGGATTCTTGATCTCGTGGGCGAGCATCGCCGCCAGCGCGATCACCGAGCGCGCCGCGCTGCGATGGGTGAGCTGCCGATCCATCTTGTCGGCGATGGTGCGCTCCTGCAGCATCACCACGATATGCCCGGGCCGCTCGGTCAGCGGCGCGACGTGCAGATCGACCTGGCGATCGCCGCCGATCCGCGGCGTGCCGAGATCGACCTTGTATTCGTTGACCGGCGAGCCGCTCGTCCGCACCTGCTCGATCAGCGCCAGCAGCGGGCTGCCGAACGGCACCAGCTCCTTCAGCGACTGCCGGCGCAGAAACTGGGTCGAGATCTCGAAGAAGGATTCGGCTGCGATATTGGCGTCGACGATCCGCCCGTCGGGCGCGACCAGCAGCACCGGATTGGGCAGCGCATTGAGGATGGCCTCCCCGTCAGTCGGCACCGGCCGGCGGAATTCCATGGCTGACGTCATGCGGCAGCACTCCAGGCAAAATCGTCGTAGGCGTCCGCGAGCGAGCGATGCACGCTGGACGGCTCTTCCGCGGTCAGGATCGCCTGCCGCCAGGTCTTCAATGTCGCGGCTGGTGCGCAGCTATAGGCCGCAGCAGCCTCCAGCGCCCAGCCGAGGTGCTTGCGTGCGTGCTTGAGCCCGATGCGCAAGCCATAGTGGCTGCAAACCTCGTCATAGAGCGCGCGAATGTGCTTGAGCTGCTCGGCGAGCGACGGCGCCGCTTCGGCGATCCCGGTTTCCAGGCGGCGGCCGATCTGTCCCGGCAGCCAGGGCTGCCCCTGCGCACCGCGGCCGATCATCACGGCGTCGGCACCCGACATCTCGAGCGCGCTGACAGCCTTGTCGAACGAGGTGATGTCGCCATTGACCACGACCGGAACGGTGACGGCGTCCTTGACGGCGCGCACGGCGTTCCAGTTCGCCTCGCCCTTGTAGAACTGGCAGCGGGTCCGGCCATGCACGGTGATCATCTGCACGCCGGCAGCCTCGGCGCGGCGCGCCAGTTCCGGCGCATTGAGCGAGCGGTCATCCCAGCCCAGCCGCATCTTCAGCGTGACCGGCACCTTGACCGCCGACAGCGTCGCCTCGATCAGCGTGATCGCATGGTCGAGGTCGCGCATCAGGGCGGAGCCGGACTGGCCGCCGGTCACGTGGCGGGCCGGACAGCCCATGTTGATGTCAATGACATCGGCGCCGGCGCCTTCGGCGATCCGCGCGCCCTCCGCCATCCAGTGGGTCTCGCAGCCCGCCAGCTGGACCACATGCGGCCCGACCCCGGCTGCCTCGCAACGCAGCTTCGACATCGGCTTGCCATTCACCAGATCGTTGCTGGCGGTCATCTCGGAGACCACCAAGCCGGCGCCCAAAGTGGCAGCGAGTCGCCGGAAGGGCGCATCGGTAATGCCGGACATGGGCGCGAGGAGAACCCGGTTGGCGACAGCAATATCGCCGATCTTCAATGGGTTACGAGGAGTACTTTGCACGCCGGTCACAGCCGTCTCGTCGTTCTGTCAGCCACGCCATTGCAGCTGACGTCGTCTATTCTGCGCACAATTCTTGTGCAGTCAAGGTTCATGCCTACGGTTTAGACATTCCTACCATCAGTGCAAGTGCACTGCAACAAGATCTGCTTTTCCCACAGTCATCGGCAAACGCTCTGTTTTTGCGCAGCGGTCATGCTAAGGGCTGTGCGCGGCGATATCAGCCGTCCCCCTCATCCCCGATTCGTCTGTCACTGGTTCAAAATGCCGAAGTCTGAGCGTACCGCAGCCATTCTTGTCGCAGCCGGCCGTGGACTGCGCGCCGGCGCAGGCGGGCCGAAGCAATACCGGACGATCGGCGGGCAGACGGTGATCTACCGCGCCATGGAGGCGTTCTCCGGACACCCGGACGTGTTTGCGGTGCAGCCTGTGGTCAATCCTGACGACACCGCGCTTTTCGATGAAGCGGTTGCAGGCCTCCGCCATCGGCCGCCGACGCCGGGCGGCGCGACCCGGCAGGCCTCGGTCCATGCCGGGCTCGAGGCGCTCGCAAGCGAGAAGCCGGACATCGTGCTGATCCACGATGCCGCGCGCCCCTTCGTCACCGCAGCCGTGATCTCGCGCGCGATCGCCGCGGCCGGCCGGACCGGAGCTGCGATCCCCGTGATTCCCGTCACCGACACGATCAAGCTCACCGGCGATGCCGGCGACGTCGAGGCGACGCCGGAGCGCGCGCGCCTGCGGATCGCGCAGACACCGCAGGCTTTTCGTTTCGACGTAATATTGGAGGCGCATCGTCGCGCAGCGCGCGAGGGCCGCTCCGATTTCACCGACGATGCGGCGCTTGCCGAGTGGGCGGGATTGACGGTTGCGACGTTTGAAGGTGATGCTGCCAACATGAAACTCACCACACCCGAGGACTTCGTGCGCGAGGAAGCGCGGCTCGCAAGCCAACTCGGCGACATCAGAACCGGCACCGGCTACGACGTGCACGCCTTTGGCGACGGTGACCATGTGATGATCTGCGGCGTGCGCGTGCCGCACACGAAAGGATTTCTGGCCCATTCCGACGGCGATGTCGGGCTGCATGCGCTGGTCGACGCGATCCTCGGCGCAATGGCCGACGGCGATATCGGCTCGCATTTCCCGCCGAGCGACGCCAAGTGGAAAGGCGCCTCCTCCGACCAGTTTCTGAAATACGCGGTCGAGCGCGTCACCGCGCGTGGCGGACGGATCGCCAATCTCGAAGTGACGCTGATCTGCGAGCGGCCGAAGATCGGACCGTTGCGCGAGACCATGCGGGCGAAGATCGCGGAGATCTCCGGCGTCCATATCTCGCGCGTGGCGGTCAAGGCCACCACCAGCGAGCGGCTCGGCTTCACCGGCCGCGAGGAAGGCATCGCGGCAACCGCGAGCGCCACGGTGCGTCTCCCTTGGGACGATAGAGGTTGGGACGATAAAGGCAGGGATGATAAAGGCAGGAGTGCCTGACATGGGCGGCAGCGACGCTCGTGCCCTCTCCCGCTCGCTGCTCGACCTGTGCCGGATGCGCAAGCTGACCATCGCGACCGCCGAATCCTGCACCGGCGGCCTGGTCGCGGGCGCGCTCACCGACATCCCCGGCTCGTCCGACGTCATCGACCGCGGCTTCGTGACCTATTCGAACGAGGCCAAGCGGGGCATGCTCGGCGTCAAGGCGGCCACGCTGGAAACGTTCGGCGCGGTGAGCAAGGAAACCGCGACCGCGATGGCGATCGGCGCGCTGGAAAAGGCCGGCGTCGACCTTGCGGTCTCGATCACCGGCATCGCGGGCCCTGGCGGTGCGACGCCGGGCAAGCCGGTCGGCCTGGTGCATTTCGCGGTCGCCGCGCGCGACGGCCGCATCATTCATCGTGAGCAGCGATTTGGCGCAATCGGCCGCAGCACGGTGCGGCAGCGCTCCGTGGTCGAAGCCTTGCGCATGCTGATGGAGCTTGCGCGCCCGCCGCAGGCCGCCAAGCCGCGTCGCGAGGCCGCCAGCCGGTTGCGGCCAAGGGTGGCCCGCTCGCCGCGGAGCCACACTGCGAAGCGCCGCCGGCCGCCGCGCGGATAGGCCCGACTCAAAGCCGGGTCGCGCCACGGCCCGCCCTACACTGACTTGTGTCAACTGCGGCCCAGTGACGCCTACCTAAAATGGAACTCTGACGCGGCTTCGCCGCTTTATGTTGTTCCAACTCTGCTGTTTCGATTGTTCGTTCAACAGCAAAATCCCACAACAAGGAGAAAATGATGAAGTTGGGAACTTTGCTCGTGGCCGCCATCAGCGCTGGCGCCATGACGCTGTCGACTGTTGCGCCGTCGTCCGCCGCACCACTCGCTCCCGCACGATTGCAGGACCAGCCTAGCTCCGTCGAGCATGTGCAGTATCGTCACTGGCACGGTGGTCCGCGTTACGGCTATCGCGGCGGATACGGCTACCGCGGTGGTTACTATCGCGATCGCGGTAGTAACGGCGCGGCGATCATCGGCGGGCTTGCGGCCGGCGCGATCATCGGCGGTGCCATTGCGGCAAGCCAGGCGAAGGCCAATAACGACGCCTATTGCTCCCAGCGCTTCCGTACCTACGACCCGGCTTCGGGCACCTACATCGCATCCGGCGGCGTGCGGCGATCCTGCCCGTAAGTCGGCGAACGGTCTCCCGCATCATCCGTCGTGCCCGGCCTCGTGCCGGGCATTTGCGTTCCAGGGAAGCAAACGAGACGGCTTCGCTACGTCGACAGCTGCGGCTTGCCGTAGACCTGATCCGCGCGCTTCTCGAACGCCGCGGCAAAGCGTGAAAACGCGGCGTCGAACATCGAGCCCATCAGCATCGCCAGCATCCGACTCTTGAATTCGTAGTTCAGGAAGAAGCCGACATCGCATTCGGCTTCCGACTTCGGCTCAAAACTCCAGCGATTCTCCAGATTGCTGAACGGGCCGCGCAGATATTCGACCAGGATATTCAGATTGGGGCGGTCGAGCGTCACCCTGCTGGTGAAGGTTTCCCGCACCAGCTTGAAGGACACCGTCATGTCCGCCACCACGACCTCGGTACCGTCGTCCTTGGGCGTGCGCTGGCGGATCTTGAGCGACTGGCACAGCGGCACGAATTCGGGATAGCGCTCGACGTCGGCGACCAGATCGAACATTTGAGGTGCGGTGTGGCGGACCCGCCGCTTGCTTGAGAATCGTGGCATCAGTGGATACTCGCACGGTTTTGCCCGAGTGCGAGGCGCTTCAGATAATCATCCGCCTGCGCCCGATCGGTGAAGCAGACCAGCGATTGATCGGGCCGCAAGCCGGCAAAATACTCGATCAGCTTCGGCCGCTGCTGCTGGCGATAGGTCCAGACGTAGCGGAAGAATTCGAGATCGATCTTCTCGGGACAGCCTTCCGCCATCTCGGGGCGGACCTGGCCATAGCTCCCGGCAACCCGCCTGAAGATACCGAGCATGCAGGTCGACCGCGGCAGGTCGAACCAGATGATCGTATCGGAGAGCTCCCGGCGCAATTCGCCTGCACCATGCCTCATGTAGTTCCCATCCATGATCCAGCGCGGCTCTCGGGCGGCTTCGGTCATGCGGCGCTCGAATTCGTCCCTGCCCGACTCGACCCAGCCCGGTTTCCAGAACAGCGCGTCGATCGACACGGTCGGAATCCCTGTCATCGCGGACAGCCGCCGCGCAAAGGTCGACTTGCCGGATCCCGACGATCCCATCACCAGAACGCGCTGCATTGGTCCAGTCCAAGATTCGATCAACGTTCGATCAAGGTTCGGTCAAGGCCCGATCAAGCAACGGCGCGCGGCGGCGCCGGCTTACCGCCGTTTACAAAAATCTAGCGGCCGCGGGCCGTGCGCGCCGCCTGCAGTTTGGCGAAATCTTCGCCGGCGTGATGCGACGAGCGCGTCAACGGGCTAGCCGACACCATCAAAAAGCCCTTGGTATAGGCGACGCGCTCGTAGCCTGCGAACTCGTCCGGCGTTACGTAGCGCATCACGGCGTGATGCTTGCGGGTCGGCTGCAAATACTGGCCGATGGTCAGGAAATCGACTTCGGCCGAGCGCAGGTCGTCCATCACCTGCAGCACTTCGTGCCGCTCCTCGCCGAGGCCGAGCATGATGCCGGACTTGGTAAAGATGGTCGGGTCCATTTCCTTGACCCGCTGCAGCAGGCGGATCGAATGGAAATAGCGGGCGCCGGGACGGACCGTCAGATAGCGCGACGGCACGGTTTCCAGATTGTGGTTGAAGACGTCGGGCTTGGCCGCGACCACGCGCTCCAGCGCGCCGTCCTTGCGCAGGAAGTCCGGTGTCAGGATCTCGATCGTGGTGGTCGGGCAGCGCGCGCGGATGGCGCGGATCGTCTCTGCAAAATGCTCGGCGCCGCCGTCGGCGAGATCGTCGCGGTCGACCGAGGTGACCACGACATGACTGAGCCCGAGCTTGGCGGTTGCCTCCGCGACGTATTCCGGCTCGCTCGCTTCGAGCGCGCCGGGCATGCCGGTCTTGACGTTGCAGAACGCGCAGGCGCGCGTGCAGGTGTCGCCCATGATCATGAAGGTGGCGTGCTTCTTGTCCCAGCACTCACCGATATTGGGGCAGCCCGCCTCCTCGCACACCGTGACGAGGCCGTTCTCCTTCACGATCCGGCGCGTATCCGCATAGCCGCGCGTGTTCGGCGCGCGGACGCGGATCCAGTCCGGCTTCGGCGGCGACACGGCATCGGGCCGGTTCACCTTTTCGGGGTGACGCGGGCGGAGCTGAGTGGTGGAGATGGTGTCGACGATGGTGACCATGGATGCCTGCAAGTCGCGGGAGCATGATCCGGAAAAGTGGAGGCCGGTTTTCCCGCGACAAACCCGGAACGGGTTTGCGCTGGAGATCATGCTCTGAACCAAGGGTTTAGCTAATCGGTGTTGACGCGGCTCGCAACCCGCCCCGCGACCCTAGCAGACCAGCCCATATATTGGCAGTCTTGCGGTCCGTTCCATGCCGATTCCCACCTCAAAATGCCTCAAAAACCCCGATCCACCAGCGCGACCGCGCCGCGCCTCGGCAAGGCGCTGAAACGCTCCTTCTTCGATCGCAGCGTCCACGAGGTCGCCCCCGATCTGATCGGCGCCACCTTCCTGGTCGGCGGCGCCGGCGGCATCATCACCGAGGTCGAGGCCTATCATCACACCGACCCGGCGGCGCATTCCTACCGCGGGCCGACCCCGCGCAACCAGGTGATGTTCGGCCCGCCGGGCTTCTCCTACGTCTACCGCTCCTACGGCATCCATTGGTGCGTCAACTTCGTCTGCGAGGAGGCGGGCTCGGCCAGCGCCGTGCTGATCCGCGCGCTCGAGCCGACCCACGGGGTCGCGGCGATGCGCCGGCGGCGCGGGCTGGAGGACGCGCGCGCGCTGTGCTCGGGGCCCGGCAAGCTCTGCGAGGCGCTCGGCATCACCATCGCGCACAGCGAATTGCCGCTCGACCGCGCCCCGATCGCGCTCCATGCGCGGACCGAAGCACCCGACATCATCACCGGGGTGCGGATCGGCATCACCAAGGCCGTCGACCTGCCCTGGCGCTACGGGCTGAAGGGATCGAAATTCCTCAGCAAGCGGTTTTGAGCGCCACGGCGTTATCAGCTATGACGCCTTCTTCAACCGCTCGATCGCCTCGAGGATCTTGGCGCGGCGCTCCGTTGCTGCCGCGCGCTTTTCCTTCTCTTCCTCGACGAGCTCTTCCGGCGCGTTGGCGACGAACTTCTCATTGGCGAGCTTGGCATCGACCCGCTTGATGTCGGCGTCGGCCTTGCCGAGCTCCTTCTCCAGCCGCGTGCGTTCAGCCGCGAGATCGATCACGCCCTTCAGCGGCAGCGCGACCGCCTCGCCGCGGACAAGGAGCTGCATCGCGCCTTCCGGCGGGTGATCGGCGAACGAGATATCCGACAATCGCGCGAGCCGCTTGATGGTGTCGTTCCAGCGCTGCGCGCGGTCCCGCGTCTCGGCGGAGGCGCCCGCGATCACCAGCGGCGTCAACGTCGACGGCGGGATGTTCATTTCCGCCTTCACCGACCGCATCGCGGTGACGAGATCGACCACCCAGCCGATCTCGGCCTCGGCCGCGGGATCGCTGAACTCGTCGGCGTCGAGCGCGGCAATGACCGGCGGAATGATCGGATCGACCACCGGACCGGCGGTTGCGATCGCGGCCAGCTGCTCGCCGGCCACGCCCGACTTGCGCGGCCAGGACGCCAGCACCAACAGGCCGTCGCGCTTCGCGGTCACCGCCCACAGCTCCTCGGTGATGAAGGGCATGAACGGATGCAGCAGCTTGAGGATCTCGTCGCGGGTCCAGGCGATCATGGCGCGGGTCTCGGCCTTGGCCGCGCCCTCCTCGCCCATCAGCACGGGTTTCGCGAGCTCAAGATACCAGTCGCAGAACACGTTCCAGACGAAGCGGTAGATCGCGGCCGCGGCATCGTTGAAGCGATGATCCTCGATCGTCTCGGTGACCTCGCGGGTGACGCGCGAGGCTTCGTGCGCGATCCAGCGGTTCAACGTCTCCTTCACGCCCTTCGGATCGAAACCGTCCGGCTTGACGCACTCGTTCATCTCGGCAAAGCGGCAGGCGTTCCAGAACTTGGTCGCGAAATTGCGGTTGGTCTCGACCAGATGCGGCGACAGGCGGATGTCATGGCCTTGCGCCGCCTCGCGCGTCAGCGCGAAGCGCAGCGCGTCGGCGCCGTATTCGTCGATCACGCCGAGCGGGTCGATGACGTTGCCCTTCGACTTCGACATCTTGGCACCCTTCTCGTCGCGGACGAGGCGGTGGATGTAGACGGTCGAGAACGGCGCCTCCTTCATGAAGTGGAGGCCCATCATCATCATGCGGGCGACCCAGAAGAAGATGATGTCGAAGCCGGTGACGAGCGTGTTGGTCGGGTAGTAGCGCGCGACCTCCGGGGTTTCGTCCGGCCAGCCCAGCGTCGAGAACGGCCACAGCGCCGACGAGAACCAGGTGTCGAGCACGTCCTCGTCACGCGTGATGAAGCCCTCGCGCTTGGCGGGGTCGACCGCCATGTCGTGGCCTTGCTCCGGCGTGATGACTTCCTGCTCGACGTAATAGCCGAGCGCGTGGCCGACCGCCTCTTCCTCGGTCTCGGCGACGAACACCTTGCCGTCGGGTCCGTACCACGCCGGGATCTGATGGCCCCACCAGAGCTGGCGCGAGATGCACCAGGGCTGGATGTTCTCCATCCACTCGAAATAGGTCTTTTCCCAGTTCTTCGGCACGAAGGTGGTTTCGCCCGAGCGCACCGCCGCAATCGCCGGCTGCGCCAGCGTCTTGGCGTCGACATACCACTGGTCGGTGAGATACGGCTCGATCACGACGCCGGAGCGGTCGCCATGCGGCACCATGTGGGTGTTGGGCTCGATCCGCTCGAGGAAGCCGAACTCCTCCAGCCGTGCCACGATCTTCTTGCGCGCGGCGAAGCGCTCGATGCCGTGAAACTCCGCGGCGAATTCGTCGGCGCCCATCGGCAGGCCGCGCAGATAGTCCTCGTTGCCGGAGAGGCTGAGGCTGCCTTCCTGGTCGAGCACGCTGATCTGCGGCAGGCCGTGACGCTTGCCGATCTCGAAGTCGTTGAAGTCGTGCGCCGGCGTCACCTTGACCGCGCCCGAGCCCTTCTCCGGATCGGAATAATCGTCGGCGACGATCGGAATCCTGCGGCCGACCAGCGGCAGGATGACGTGGTGGCCGACCAGATCGGTGTAACGCTCGTCGTCCGGATGCACCGCGACCGCGGTGTCGCCGAGCATCGTCTCGGGGCGCGTCGTCGCGACCACGATGAACGATTTCGGATCGTCGGGGCTGAAGCTGCGGCCCTCGATCGGGTAGCGCAGGTACCAGAGATGGCCCCTGACCTCGACCTGCTGCACTTCGAGATCGGAGATCGCGGTAAGCAGCTTCGGGTCCCAATTGACCAGGCGCTTGTCCTTGTAGATCAGGCCATCGCGATGCAGCTCGACGAACACCTTGACGACGGCGCGCGACAGGCCCTCGTCCATGGTGAAGCGCTCGCGCGACCAGTCGCAGGAGGCGCCGAGACGCTTGAGCTGGTTGACGATGGTGCCGCCGCTCTCGGCCTTCCACTGCCAGACCCGCTCGAGGAATTTGGCGCGGCCCATGTCGCGCCGGCCCGGCTCCTGCCGTTCCATCAGCTGACGCTCGACCACCATCTGGGTGGCGATGCCGGCGTGATCGGTGCCGGGCTGCCACAGCACGTCGCGGCCGCGCATCCGCTCGAAACGGCACAGGATGTCCTGCAGCGTGTTGTTGAGCGCGTGGCCCATATGCAGCGAGCCGGTCACGTTCGGCGGCGGGATCACGATGGTGAAAGGCGCGGCGTCCTTGCGTTCAGGCCGGCCGGCCTTGAACGCACCGCTCTCCTCCCAGATCCGGGCCATGCGGTGCTCGATATCGGCGGGCTGGTAGTTTTTCTCGATCATGACAATGCGCTGTGGACCATGGAAAGGGCTAGAAAGCCGCCGGAGCGCACCAAGTCAACCGGACCGGCACGTCAAAACGGCGTTTAGGGCATTTGGGGAGCTGAATGAGGGCTGCCAGGCTCAACGGCGGGAGCCAGCCTCGCGCCCGCGGCGGAGCTAGCGCCCGCGGCGGAGCTAACGCCCGCGAGATACCCGCTCGATCTCGGCCTTGACGATCCGCTCGACCAGCCCGGGCAGATTATCGTCCAGCCAGGACTTCAGCATCGGCCGCAGCATCTCCTTGACCAGATCCTCAAGCGTCCGCGCATTGTTGCTCAGCACGGTGTTGGCCAGCGAGTTGAAGGCCGACTCGACGGCCCGCATCGTGGTTCCCGAGATGATCTGCTGCATCGGCGCGCTCTCGATCGCCGGCGGCTCCCGGGCCGGTTCCGGCGCCCGGCTCCGCGCTTCCGTGAACTCGAGGTCGTCCTGCGGCTCGACCTTGCGGAACGACGGCGCGGCCGCCGGATCCGGCAGCGCCATCTCGTCGGTGAGTTCGAACACGTCGGCTTCGGGCCGGGCTGCGGGCTGCGGCGAGGGCCTGATCTCGGCTGCGGGCGTCGCCTCGTCGAGGCTGGCGAGCAGCGAGTCGATGTCGTCCTGACTATTGCTGGCCGCCGGTGCTGGCGCAGGCGGCGGTGATTTCGGCGCGGGCGCGGCGGCCTGCGCGGCCGGTGGCGCTGCGGGCGGCGGGCTCTTCATCGCTGGCTTGGCTGCTGGTGCAGGCTCGACCTTCGGCGGCGGCGCTGCAGCGGCAGCCGCAGGCTTCTCGGCCGCGGCCGGCTTCGCCTCGTCGTCGGCAATGATGCGACGGATCGACGCCAGGATCTCCTCCATCGAGGGCTCTTGGACCTTCGCAGGTTGCGTCATCTCCGACTCCACATCGAAACGATTCTACATCAAGCCCGAGAGGATTCGCCGGTTCCGATGATACGGGCGGAGATTCTCATTGCTCCCGCCCGACTTGTCCCCAGATCAAGCCCGCCCGAGGCCTTGTGCAAGCCTCGTGTCGCCCAATGCAGCGTGATCACAGGTGGCGTCGCACCTGTCATCACGCTACGCCGGCGCGCCGCGAATCGCCTTGCTGCCCGACAAAACGGTATGTCAGGCCAATTATCGAATGCAAGCAGACGCGCCTGTTTGTGGTCCTGATTAACTCAGAACCACAAACATGACGCGACAAGCGATGATGACGCGAAGGTGTTTAGCGGCCGTCGGGCGTGCGGACGCCGGCCCAGTTGTCACGAACCTGCTGGTAATGCACGCTCGGATCGTAGACGTTGGTCGAAAGGCCCATCACCTGCGGCGACAAGCGGCCAACTGCGCTCAGCACGTTATAAGACGCGACGACGCGGTCATGTTGCGCGGTGACCAGCGCGTTGCGCGCGTTGACGAGCGCCTGCTGTGCGTTGAGCACGTCGAGCGTAGTACGCTGACCGGCCTTGGCCTCTTCGCGCACGCCGTTCAGGGCGATCTCCGACGCGGTCACCTGCGCCTGTGCCGATGCCACCTGCGACTTGCCGGCGACCAGCTGGCCCCATGCGGTGACGACGTTGGCGCGCGCCTGATCGCGGGTCTGTTCGAGCACAAGGCGCTGCTGCGCCAGCGATTCCTTGGACTGGCGGATCAGCGAGTATTCCGCACCGCCCTGGTAGAGCGGCACCGACAGCTGGACCGCCGTTCCCGCGCTGAATGCGCGCTGGCTGATCATGGTCTGCTCGTATTGCTGCTGCACGGACGTTTGCAGGTTGACCGAAGGGAACAGCGCACCTTCGCTGACCTTGACCTGCAGGAAGTTGACGTCGACGCCGTACATCGCCGAGGTGACGTTCGGATTCTGGGTCAGGCTGAGTTCGACGGCGGACGCAAGCGTCGTTGGCAGGAAGCGGTCAACCGGCGAGCCCGGCGCGAGATTCTGCGGCTCGTTGCCGATGATGCGGCGGAAATTCGATCGCGTCGTCGTCAGGTTCGATTCGGCGGTGAGCTGCTGGGTTTTGCCAGCCGCAAGCTGCGCTTCGGACTGCGCGACGTCGGTCCGCGTCACTTCGCCGACATTGAAGCGATCCTGGGTCTGCTTCAGCGTCTGTTCCAGCACGCGCGTGTTGCTGCGTTGAACTTCGACGATGGCGGAGTCGCGGAGAAAGTCCATGTAGATCGTGGCCGCGCTCAGGATCACGGTTTGCTCGAGCACACGCAGGCCCTCGCGAGCCGCCGAGACCTGGCTTTCCGCCGCGCGCACCCTGGGCGCGGTCTGCGCGTTGAACAGCGACTGGTTGACCGTGAGGCCTGCGCTGCGCGGCGCGTTGGCGCCATGGATTCCGGTGCGGACAAGATTGTTCGAGTCGCCACCCTGTGTCGTCAGCGTATCGGTGTATTGGTACCCCGCGCTTGCCGTCAGTGCGACTTTCGGGCGGTAGCCCGACAGTGCCTGCGGAACGTTCTCGTCAGTTGACCGCACCTGCGCGCGTTGCGCGTTCAGCTGGGGATTGTTCTGGTAGGACCGCACCAAGGCGGCCTCGATTGTATCGGCGAGTGCGGGCACAGGGCCCATCTCCGCCAACAGAAGGACGGCAGTCGCAGCCGCGGTGACAACCTTCACCCCACGCATCCCCGGAAATCCAATCATTGTAGTCGCCGTCTCCACACGCAAATCAGTCCGGCGGTCGCTTCAGTCGAAGTGAGTCCCGCCTCACCTTAGTCCGCAGCTAGGGCCAACGGAACTACCCCGCAACGGAACACGGTCGAAACTCTTCACATGGGGCAAACGGGCCACACTTCTGATTCGGAACGGGATTTTATCAGCCCGAGCGCCGCGATAGCGTCAGAAGACGAAGGCGGGAAGCCGCTCGAATCCGGGCAAAACGGGGGCCGAGGCGTCGAACAGCTCGCGATGGCCGAAATCCCCGTGCGAGTGCGTCACCAGGGTGGCGCGCGGCGGCGGCAACAGACTGAACACCCCGACCAGCCGGCCCCCCTCCTTGAGCTGGCCGAACAGCCCGGTCGGGACGATTTCCGTGGCACCATTGAGGATAATGACGTCGAACGGGGCACCCGCGGCATCGCCGTCGGCGGCCGCAGCCGTTTTGACGGTGATATTCTGGATCCCGAGCTGGGCGAAGGCTGTGGCCGCCTTTGCGGCAAGCGCCGGATCGCTTTCGGTCGCGCTGACGTCTGCGGCAAAGCGCGCCACGACGGCAGCGGCGTAACCGGTCGCACAGCCGACCACCAGGACGCGGTCGGTGGCCTTGATCTCGGTGGCCTGGAGCATCCGGGCGAGCAGCGCCGGCGTGATCAGGCAGCGCCTCGTCGCACCGCCCTCGGCTACGTCGAGGTCGAGGTCGAGGTAGGCCAGCGCCTGCTTGCCGGCCGGTACGAAGACCTCGCGCGGCACGGTCAGCATGGCATCGAGAATACGATCATCGGTCACGTCACTCGGACGCACCTGACCATCGACCATATACTGGCGCGCGGTCGAAAAACCGGTCATTGGCGGAGACCCTGCAAGTCGCGGCATTGCCGCTGGAGAAGCTAGAACAGGGCCATCTTTTGGAACAAGCTCCGCAAAAACGCAACACGCCGCTGGCGTGCAAAACGCGCTCCCAAAACGCGCTCCACGGCGCGGGCTATTCGATCGTGACGGCGAGCCGGCCGATCAAGCGGGCCACTTCATCGAGATGCTCGGAATCATGCTCCTCGACGGCCCTCGCGAGCCGGCGGACGCACTCATCGTCACTGATGTCGGGGGCATCATTCGGAACCAGCGTCGGCTGCGGCATCGACAGGTCGATCAGGTTAATGGCCATCAAAATCACCTCTCAAGACCCGGCGAGAACAAGTGTCGACGGCTATTGAGTCGATTTGACGACGTTTTCGGCCTGTCCGATGCGGACCACGGGCTTGTGATTGTTGCTGAGTGTGATGGGGCCAGCCGAACTGGCTCCCCGGGCTGGATTCGAACCAGCGACCATTCGATTAACAGTCGAATGCTCTACCGCTGAGCTACCGAGGAATAGGCGAACATCCGTTCGCGCGCGGGCAGCGTATAACAAAGCCTTTCGGCCTTGCAAAGAACCAAATGGCCCCTCCGGCGAAACTTTAGCGCGCACGGTAAGCCTCTGCGATACAAGGGCTTACCCATCGCCCGGCGTACTACATACCCAGCCCGCCGGCCCGGTCGCAGCTCTTGTGGGCGCCTGGAAACACCGCCAGCGCGGCGATCGGGCCGTGCCTATGATTCTGGTCTCGGGCAGCACGCCCGGCTTCGTGCACAAACGCGGCCGGCTATCGCCCGGCGATGGCAACGATGAACAGCGCGGTCGCCGCCAGCGAGGCAATGGTCCGCACGTGGTTCCAGAAGGTCCAGTCGGTCAGATAGCGCGCCCAAACCGATGCCGCCGACGTGCCGGCAGGATCAGAGGCCGCAAGCTGATCGTTCAGCGGCACATTGAAGACGATGGTCACGACGAACATGCCGACCACGTAGAGGCCGCCGCCCCAAATCATCGCAATCGCGCCCGGCTCCTGCCATCTGAGCCCGCCGAGCACGACCAGCACGGCGCAGGACAGCGTGGTGCCGAGGAACACCGGCATGAACGGCGAGCGGACGATATCGACATTGATCGCGTTCATCGCCGAGATGCCGGCGGCCTGATCGATGCGGCCGAGCGCGGTCATGACGAAAGCCGAGAACGCGAAATAGAGCCCGGCGAGCAGGCCGCAGCCGAGCGCGGAAAACCACAGCAAGCCCGAGGTCAGGATCTGGCGCATCTTTCCGCCTCCAAATGCGAGACATACTCGTATTTGTAAAACGCGATAAACTCTCGTATTAGAGCCGTCAACCCCGATCGCAGGGAAGAAAAAGATGTCGAGACGAAAGGCCGCGCCCGCGGAAGTCCCCCTACCCGGGCTGGCGCGGCTTGCCCCGACCCAGCAGCGCAGCCGCGAGCGCTTCGAGCGCATCCTCGCCTGCGCGACCGAGATCATGGCGGAAAAGGGCAGCGAGGGTTTCCGCATGAGCGACATCGTCGCGCGCAGCGGCGTCGCATTCGGCTCGCTCTATCAATATTTCCCGGACAAGGCCGCGATTATCGGCACCCTGGCCGAACGCCATAACGCGGTCGGGCGCGATTGCGTCAGGCGCGATCTGGCCATGGTGACGACTGCGCGCGACCTGCACCCGGCACTTTGCCGGATCGTCGACAGCTACTACGAGATGTTCATGCGCGAGCCGGTCATGCGCGACATCTGGCAGGCGACACAAGCCGACCGCGCCCTGCAGAAGCTCGATGCGGACGACATGGCGGTGCTCTCCGGCCTGTTGTCCGATGCGGTCATGCGGATTGCGCCCGACATGCCCACTGCCACCGTCGCCACGTTCTCGGGACTGACCATGACGCTGATCGCAGCTGCCGTGCGTCATGCGATCACGCTGCCGCCGAGGAAAGCGCGGCAGGCGCTGACGCAGTTCAAGTCCATGCTGCCGCACGACCTCGCCGGGCTGACATAACGGCGCGCAGACGTCGGGAATTTCCTCCGGCTAGAGGCGATAGGCAGCGGGTGTCGACGATTTGCGCTGTCCGGGAGCTGCCCGCAGCGCCCAACGCTGCCGACTGGTGAAACCATGTCAGCAAGAGCCGGGGATTGAGGTGGCATGCGATCAACGAGTATCCCGCGACGCACGCCCTCATTGTCACGGCACCCTAAAATTCCTGCGATATTTGACGGCTATGAGTATTGCCGGGAATTCCGGGCAGAGTTTTTCGCAAGATGTGATCTGTCTCACATGAGGTGCGGTCACGCCGACCTAGGTTCCCAAAAGGTCACCAACGATTTGTTAACCAACACGGGCGCCATCGTTCTTTTCATAAAATTCGAACGAATCGCTCAATCCGGACCGAAGACAGTTTTGCGACCATGGCGCTCTCGAACCTCGGAGAGCGCGATGAGCGAAGTCGAATTTGATCTGCTGCTGGACGCCGTGCGAACGGCGATCGCGCCCATTGCTCAGGAGGATCTTGTGGCTCAGCCCTCGCCCCGCATTCAGCCGCCACCGCGCGCGGCCAATGACAACCAGGCGCCGTGGCCGCTGATTCCGTTTCCTGAAGGTTGGTACGCCGCGAGCTAATGCGGTTTCTCATTGACTGGCTGCAAGCCATTGATGAGATGAGTGGAGGCCACGACCAGAATTGAACTGGTGTACACGGTTTTGCAGACCGTTGCGTAACCACTCCGCCACGTGGCCCCTTGCGGCGGACTTCATATACGGCCTCTCTCCGATAGGCAACCGAGCCGGAAGGTAAGGTGCCCCTCGTTTGAGCATGATCCTTTCGGAAAACCGTTCGGGCCAGGCTCTAACGCCGGCGCCTCCGGAAATCCCGCTTCTTCGGTTTTGGCGCCAGTTCCGGCAATTTGACCTGCACTTCCCGGAACCTCGCCAGCATCCGCTCGAAACTACCTGACAACGTTGCGGCAATGTCCGGCCGCTTCTCCAGCCCCGCCAGCAGGATCGCGGCCGCCTCGATGGTGGCCAGGCCGTCGCGGCGCGGTTCCCGCCGCAGCTTGCCGTAGAGCGAGGGCCGTTTCGGTCCGAGAATCACCCGCTGGCACTTCAACATCCAGGCGTTGCGCCACCACAGCGCCTTGGCCTGGCTCCAGGTGCCGTCGAGCAGCACGATTCCCTCGATGTCGGCCAGGATGGCACGCTGATGCGGCTCAAGCTCGCCCTTGCGGTTGATCGCGACGATCTCGGCATCGGTCTCGAGATCCTCGACCTTGGCGGAGCCGAGATAGAGCACCGCCCAGCGCGACGGATCGGGCACCGGCCGGCCCAGCGCCTTGGCCAGGCTCGGCCAGGACAATCCGATCCGCACCACGGCGTTCTCGAAATGCCGCGCCAACAGTCGCGCGGTGCCGAGCGCCCTGTCCTGCTCCTGCGGATGGATCAGGATCAGGAGCTGGATGCGGCTCTCGATCGGCGTGACGCTGTCGCAGATGCACAGCGGCAGCGGCTTGCCGCAATGCGGGCACTCCTCGATCTCGGCGACATCGTCGGTTTTTGCTTCGGTCGGTTCGGACATCGCTCCGCTATACGCTTGCAATCGTGCAATTCAAACTATTCCGCGGGTGCGTGCACGCCTGACGGCTCGCGGCGCTGGCGCAGCCGGTCGATCAGCAGATAGATCACCGGCGTCGTGTAGAGCGTCAGGATCTGCGACACGAACAGGCCGCCGATGATGGTGATGCCGAGCGGCCGGCGCAGCTCGGTGCCGGGGCCGGTCGCAATGACCAGCGGAATGCCGGCGAACAGCGCGGCCATCGTCGTCATCAGGATGGGACGGAAGCGCGCGCGGCAGGCCTCGAAGATCGCGTCCCGCGACGACAGGCCCTGATGCCGCTCGGCCTCGAGCGCGAAGTCGACCATCATGATGCCGTTCTTCTTGACGATGCCGATCAAGAGGATGATGCCGACGAAGGCGATCACCGTCAGCGGCGTGTTGGTCACCTGCAAGGCCAGCAAGGCGCCGAGGCCGGCCGACGGCAGTGTCGAGATGATCGTGATCGGATGCGCCAGGCTCTCATAGAGCACGCCGAGCACGATATACATCGCGACCAGCGCGCCGAGGATCAGCAGCGGCTGCCGCCCGCTGGTCTTGTTGAAATCGCCGGCATTGCCGTCGAAGCTGCCGCGGATGCCCTCGGGCATGTGCAGCTCGTCGACCGCCTGCTGGATGTTCGTCGTTGCGACCTCCAGCGGCACGTCCGGCAGCAGGTTGAACGAGACCGTGGTCGAGGGGAAGCCGCCGGAGTGATAGACGGCGAGCGCCGACAGGCCTCGCTGGTAATGCACCAGCGCCGACAGCGGCACCTGCACGTCGTTGGCGCCGGCAACGTAGATGCGCTCGAGGTTCGACGGATCGCTCTGGAACTTCGGATCGGTCTCGAGCACCACCACGTACTGGTTGCGCTGGGTGTAGATGTACGAGATCTGCCGCTGCGAGAAGGCGTTGTTGAGCGCGTTGTCGATGTCCTGCACGCGGACGCCGAGGCTGGAGGCGGTCTTGCGGTCGATCACGAGGTTGAGCTGCAGGCCGCCGGGATCGCGGTCGGAGGAGACGTCCGTGATGCCCTCCACCGTCTCCATGCGCTTGGCCACGATCGGCGCCCATTTCTGCAACAGCTCGAGGTCGGTCGAGGCGAGCGTGTACTGGTAGTCGGAATCGCTCTGCCGGCCGCCGGTGCGGATGTCCTGGGCGGCGAACATGAACAGGCGGATGCCCGGCACCATGAACAGGTTGCGGCGCAGCCTGTCGATCACCTGCGCGGTCGACAGGCCGCCCCGCTGCTCCGGCGGCTTCAGGCTGATGAACATGGTGCCGCGGTTGGAGGTGGCGCCGCCCGGGCCGCCGCCGGAGCCGACCGACGAACCGATGCCGGCGACCGCGGGATCGGCCATCACGATGTCGGCGAGCCGCTGCTGCAGCTGAAGCATCGCCTGGAACGAGATATCCGCCGACGCCCGCGTCGAGCCGATCACGAAGCCGCTGTCGTCGGTCGGAAAATAGCCCTTCGGCGTCTTGATGTAGAGCGTCACCGTCAGCGCGACGGTGGCGAAGAACACCACCAGGGTCAGGAAGGGATAGCCGAGCACGATCCGCAGCGTCGATGCGTAGAACGCCACGACACGGGACAGCGTACCCTCGATGACGCGATCGTACCAGGTGGCGTGATCCGAGGTCGCCTCCCTGATGTAATGCGCGCAGATCATCGGCGTGATGGTCAGCGACACCACGGTCGAGACCGCGATGGCGAACACCAGCGTCAGCGAGAATTCGCGCAGCAGCCGCCCGACGATGCCATCCATGAAGATCAGCGGCGTGAAGGCCGCGATCAGCGACAGCGAGATCGACAGCACCGTGAAGCCGATCTGCTTGGCGCCTTCGACGGCGGCCGGATATGGCGCCATGCCCTGCTCGAGATTGCGATACATGTTCTCGATCATCACGATGGCGTCGTCGACCACGAAGCCGACGGAGATCGCCAGCGCCATCAGCGACAGATTGTCGATCGAGAAGCCGGCGAGCCACATCCCGGCGCAGGTGCCGGCCAGCGCCAGCGGCACCGAGACGCCGGCGGCGATCGTCGGCACCACCCGGCGCAGGAACACGAACACCACAATCATCACAAGCACGGCGGTCGCCAGCAGCGTGAACTGCATGTCCTCGACGCTGGCGCGGATCGTTCCGGTGCGGTCGACCAGGGTCGAGATCTCGACGCCCGCCGGAATCCATTTCCTCAGCTCCGGCAGCAACCTGCGAACGCCGTCGACGGTGTCGATGACGTTGGCGTCGCCCTGCTTGGTGATCTGGATCAGCACTGCCGGCTGCTTGTTGAACCAGGCGATCGAGCGCGAATTGCGCACGGAATCCTCGACCTCGGCGACGTCGGCGAGGCGGACGAAATTGCCGTTCGAGCTCTTGATGACGATGTCGCGGAACTCGGCCGCGGTGCGCATCTGCTTGTTGATCGAGAGCGTCTCGCTCAGCCGGCCGCCATTGAAGATGCCGACCGGCCCCAGCGGGTTGGCGTTGATGATCGCGAGCCGGACGTCGTCGGTCGCGATCCCGGCATTCGCCAGCGACACCGGGTTGAGCGCGATGCGCACCGCCGGCTGGTCGGCGCCGCTGACGGTGACCTCGCCGACCCCCGGCACCTGCGAGATGCGCTGCGCCAGCACCGTGTCGGCGACGTCGTACATCGCGCTGGTCGGGATCGTCTTCGAGGTCAGCGCCAGCACGAATACCGGCGACGCGGCCGGGTTGGCCTTGCGGAACCTGGGCAGCGACGGCAGGTCGCTCGGCAGGTCGGCGAGCGAGGCGTTGATCGCGGCCTGCACGTCGCGCGCGGCGCGGTCGATGTTGCGGCCGATCGAGAACTGCACCTGGATGCTGGTGGTGCCGAGCGAGCTCGTCGAGGTGATCTGGTCGACGCCAGAAATGGTGCCGAGCTTGCGCTCCAGCGGCGCGGCGACGGTCGCGGCCATCACCGAGGGATCGGCCCCCGGCCTGGACGCCGACACCCGGATGGTCGGGAAATCGACATTCGGGACCGACGACACCGGCAGGAACTGGTAGGCGACGATCCCGACCAGGAACAGCCCGATCGCAAGCAGTGTGGTGCCCACCGGCCTGCGGATGAAGGGCTCCGAGATCGAGATCACTGCATGCCCTCGGTGGCGCCCGCGATCGGCGGGCCGCTGGGACCCGGCTCCGGCACGGCCCGCTCGATCCGGCGGTTGAGCCGGTCGAGCGCCAGGTAGATCACCGGCGTGGTGTAGAGCGTCAGCAGCTGGCTCAGCAGCAGACCGCCGATGATCGAAATGCCGAGCGGGAAGCGCAGTTCGGCGCCGGTGCCGCTCTCGATCGCGAGCGGCAGCGCGCCGAACAGCGCCGCCAGCGTCGTCATCATGATCGGGCGGAAGCGCAGCAGGCAGGCCTGCACGATGGCATCATAGGACGACATGCCCTGGTGACGCTCGGCCTCCAGCGCGAAGTCGATCATCATGATCGCGTTCTTCTTGACGATGCCCATCAACAGGATGATGCCGATCAGGCCGATCACCGAGAGGTCCTGCCCGCACAGCATCAGGGCGAGGATGGCGCCGACGCCGGCCGAGGGCAGCGTCGAGAGGATGGTGATCGGATGGATATAGCTCTCATAGAGCACGCCGAGCACGATGTAGATCGTGATGATCGCCGCCAGGATCAGCCAGGGCTGCCCGGCGAGCGAGCGCGCGAATTCGGCGGCGTCGCCGGAATAGATCCCGACGATGCTGCCGGGCATCCCGATCCTGCTCTCGATCGCCTTCACGGCCGCGACCGCGTCGCCCAGCGCCTCGCCCGGCGCCAGGTTGAAGCTGAGCGAGACCGACGGGAATTGCGCCTGGTGCGAGATCGCGAGCGGCGCCGTGGTCCGGACCAGCGTCGCCACCGCCGACAGCGGCACCTGCGCGCCGTTGGCGCCGGGCAGATAGAGCTTGTCGAGGATCGACGGGTCTCGCTGATACATCGGCAGCGCTTCGAGCACGACGCGGTACTGGTTGGCCTGGCCGTAGATCGTCGAGATCTGCCGCTGCGCGAAGGCATCGTTCAGCGTGTCGGTGACGCCCTGCAGACTGACGCCGAGCTGGCCGGCACGCTGGCGGTTGACGTCGAGCGCCGCGCGCAAGCCGCCCTCCTGCGCCTCCGAGGAGACATCGCGGAAGAT
Source organism: Bradyrhizobium sp. UFLA06-06 (assembly GCF_054820065.1). Classification (NCBI taxonomy): domain Bacteria; kingdom Pseudomonadati; phylum Pseudomonadota; class Alphaproteobacteria; order Hyphomicrobiales; family Nitrobacteraceae; genus Bradyrhizobium; species Bradyrhizobium sp. UFLA06-06. The sequence goes on along the minus strand of NZ_JADFUD010000008.1, from coordinate 35,715 downwards.
CGGATCACGCCGCATCTCGGCGACGAGCTTTTGCGCCCATTGCGAGACCTCGGCGGCATCGGTCGCGGTCAGCGTGTACTGGTATTGCGAGCGGCTCGACTGGGTCGAGATCTGCACGTCCTGCACCGGCTGGAAGTAGACCGTCATGCCGGGCACCGTCGCGACCTTCTGCTTGAGGCGCTCGATCACCTTGACGACGCCCTCGCGCCGCTCGTCGAGCGGCTTCAGCGTCATCACCAGACGGCCGACATTGGTGGTCGGATTGACCGAGCCCGAACCGATCACCGAGACCACGCCAACCACATCAGGATCGGCCTTGATGATATCGGAGACCGCGCTCTGCCGCCGCTGCATCTCGGCGAACGAGACGTCGGGACCGGCCTCGGTCACCGCCGTGATCGAGGAGGTGTCCTGCAGCGGCAGAAAACCCTTCGGCGCCAGCACATACATGATCAGCGTCAACGCGATGGTCGCGAACGTCACCAGCAGCGTCGCGCGCTGGCGCCGCAGCACCCAGAGCAGCGTCCGATGGTAGAACTCCACCATGCGGTCGATGAAACGGCTGACCGCGGCCAGGCCCGGGACCGCCATCTCCTCATGGATGTTCTTGAGCAGTCGCGAGCACATCATCGGCGTCAGCGTCAGCGAAACGATCGCCGAGGTCACCACCGCGATCGTCAAGGTGAGCGCGAACTCGCGGAACATGCGGCCGACCAGGCCGGACATGAACAGCAGCGGGATGAACACCGCGATCAGCGACACCGTCAGCGAGATCACGGTGAAGCCGATCTCGCTGGCACCCTTCAGCGAGGCCTCCATCACCGTCTCGCCGCCTTCCATGTGGCGGACGATGTTCTCGATCATGACGATGGCGTCGTCGACCACAAACCCGGTTCCGATGGTCAGCGCCATCAGCGACAGATTGTCGAGGCTGAAGCCCGCGAAATACATGATGCCGAAGCTCGTGATCAGCGACAGCGGCAGCGCGACGCCGGCAATCAGGGTCGCCCGCAGCGACCGCAGGAACAGGAGCACCACCAGTGTCACCAGCACGACGCTCAGGATCAGCGTGAACTGGACGTCGCGCACCGAGGCGCGGATCGTCACGGTGCGGTCGGAGACGATGGTCAGCTTGACGCCGGCCGGGACCGCCCGCTGCAGCCGCGGGATTTCGCCGCGGATCTGCTTGACGACGTCGATGACATTGGCGCCCGGCTGGCGCTGGATGTCGATGATGACGGCCGGCGTGCCCTGGTACCAGCCGCCGGTGCGGTCGTTCTCCAGCCCGTCGACGATCTGGGCGACGTCGCCGATCGTGACCGGCGAGCCGTTGCGATAGGCGATGATGATCGGCCGGTAGGCGTCGGCGGCGGCGATCTGGTCGTTGGCGGCGATGGTGTAGGATTGCTGGGCGCCGTCGAGCGAACCCTTCGGCCCCGACACGTTGGCGCCGGCGATCGCGTTACGCAAATCCTCCATCGCGATGCCATAGGCCGCAAGCCGGGCCAGATCGGCCTGCACGCGCACCGCCGGCTTGAGACCGCCGAGGATCGAGACCCGGCCGACGCCGGAAATCTGGCTCAACCGTTGGCCCAGGATGGTATCGGCGAGATCGCTCATCGCCCGCAGCGAGATCGTGTCCGAGGTCAGCGCCAGCGTCATCACCGGCGCGTCCGCCGGGTTCACCTTGGCGTAGACCGGCGGATACGGCAGCGTCTTCGGCAAGATGCCGGCGGCGGCGTTGATCGCGGCCTGCACATCCTGCGTGGCGCCGTCGATGTCGCGGTTGAGATCGAACTGCAGCGAGATCTGGCTGACGCCGAACGAGCTGGTCGAGTTCATCGACGACAGCGACGGGATCTGCCCGAGCTGCCGCTCCAGCGGCGCCGTGATCAGCGAAGCCACCACGTCGGGGCTGGCGCCGGGCAGTTGCGTCGTCACCTGCACGGTCGGGAAGTCGACCTGCGGCAGCGCGGAGACCGGCAGCGCCCAATAGCCAAGCGCACCGCCGATCATCAGGGCGATGCCGAGCAGCGAGGTGGCGATCGGCCGGCGGATGAACGGTTCGGAGACGCTCATGGCTGCGTGCTCGCTGTTGGGTCGGACATTACGAGGTCAGGATGCCGGTCATGGCTGCGCCTTCGGCGCGCCGCCCGACTGTTCGCCCCCTGCCGCCGGCGCGGGCGCCGGTCCGGTCTGCCCCTTCTGATCGCCTTCGCTATGCTCGTGCCGGCCGCGATGCTCGCCGTCCTTGCCCTGCCAGTCTTTCTTACCGTCCTTGCCTTGATCCTTCCCTTGCCCTTCGCCTTGACCAGCGCCGCGCTTGCCGTCGGGATTGCGGCTGCGCTTGCGCGGCGCGAGATCGGCGGCCGGCGGCCCGTCGTCCTTGCCGACCACGACCTTCGCGCCATCGGCGAGATTGGCAAAGCCGGTCGTCACGACACGGTCCGACGTGGTCAGGCCGCTGGCGATGACGGCCTCATGCTCGTTCTGCTGGGTGACCGTGACCGGCTTGGCGGTGACGATGTCGCCCTCGCCGATCACGTAGCTGAAGGTGCCGGCCGGACCGCGCTGCACCGCCGAGGTCGGCACCACGATCGCCTGCGGCAGGGTCTCGACCTTGAGCCGCACATTGACGAACTGGCCGGGCCAGAGCTGGTAGCTGGCATTGGGGAATTCGGCCTTCAGCTTCAGCGTGCCGGTGGTCGGATCGACCTGGTTGTCGATGCCGGTCAGCTTGCCGGTATCGATCACGGTGACGCCGTCATTGCCGAACACGTCGACCGCGAGCTGGCCCTTCGCCGCCGCTGCGTTCACCCGCATGATCTGCTGTTGCGGCAGGCTGAACCACACGGCGATCGGCTGCAGCTGGGTCAGGATCACGAGCCCGGTGGTGTCGGAGGCGTGGATGATGTTGCCCTGGTCGACCTGGCGCAAGCCGGCGCGCCCGGAGATCGGCGCCACGATCTTGGTGTAGCCCAGCGTGGCTCGCATGTTGTCGATCTGGGCCTGATCGGCCTTGATGATGGCCTGCTGCTGCGCCACCAGCGCGCGTTGTGTATCGGCCTGCTGCTTGGAGCCCGCATTGCTGGCGGCGAGCTGCTCATAGCGGGCGAGGTCGATCTTCTGGTTGGCGAGCAGCGCCTCGTCCTTGGCTTTCGTGGCGACCGCCTGATCGTACTGCGCCTGATAGATCGCGGGATCGATCTCGCCGAGCACGTCACCCTTCTTGACGTCCTGCCCCTCGACGAAGTTCACCGCGATCAGCTTGCCGTCGACCTGGGAACGCACGGTAACCGTGTTCAACGCCCTCACTGAGCCGACGCCGTCGAGATAGACCGGCACGTCCTGCACATGCGGGGTGGCTGCAAGCACCGGCACCGGCAGATCGGGCCGCCCGTTTGCACCGCGCCCGCCGCCACCGTTTTGCTTGGGCTGGAAGGCGAGCCAGCCGAGATAGCCGAGGCCGCCCAGGATCACGAGCGTGATGACCAAGGACACCATGCGCCCAAGCAGGCGCGAGAGAAGGCTCCGCTTGCGCGGCGCCGTGCGTTTCTCGTCGTCCGTCGAGTCGGGCTTAAAGAGCATCGACCGGTCTTTCCATCTTCGGTTCCCAGCCGCCCCCTAATGCCTGATATAGGCTCACGATCGCCAATAGCCGGGCCAGTTGGGCCTGCGAATAGGCATCTTCCGCCTGGAACAGGGTCAGCTGCGTGTTTAGCACAGTTACGATATCGGCGGTGCCGGCCTTGAGCTGCTGCTCGGCGAGGTCGAAGGCCCGCCGCGACGACGACAGCACGTCGCGCTGCAACTGCAGCCGCCGCGTCGTCTCGCGGATCGCGACCAGCGCATTGTCGACGTCGGTGAACGACTGCACCACCGTCTTGCGGTAGGTCTGCAGCAACTCGTCCTGCTTGGCCTTGGTGTATTCGAAATTGCCGAGGATCCGGCCGCCGTCGAAGATCGGCTGGGTCATGCTGCCGATCAGGTTGAAGAAGGCGGCATGCGGCTGGAACAGCGAGACCAGCGCCTGGCTCTGGTAGCCACCCGTCCCGGTCAGCTGGATGCTCGGGAAGAACTGCGCCCGCGCGCTGCCGACATTGGCGGTGGCGGATGCAAGCTGCGCCTCCTGCCGGCGGATGTCAGGACGCTGGGTCAGCAATTCAGACGGCAGGCCCGGCGTGACGCGCGGGATCGCAACGGCGTTGAGGGAGCCGCCGGAGACGCGCACGCTTTCCGGCGGGCGCGACACCAGCACCGCGAGCGCGTTGATATTCTGGGCGAGCGTCTGCCGCAGCGGCGGCACCAGCGCGCGCTGGTTGGCGAGCACGCTCTCCTGCTGCGCGACGTCGAGATCGGAGCCGGTGCCGGCCTTGAAGCGTTCCTTGATCGCATTGAGGATGCGCTCGGCGCTGGCGATGTTGCCCTGCGCGGTGCGCAGCCGGTCCTGCGTCGCGAGCACCGTGAAATAAGCATTAGCGACGCTCGCCAGCGTGGTCAGCGCCACCACCTCGCGGTCGAACCGGTTGGCAACGGCGGTCTCCTCCGCCGCCTGCGCGGCGTCGCGGTTCTGGCCCCAGAAGTCGAGCTGATAGCTGGCGCTGAGCGAGGCGCTGTAGTTCACCACCTCGCGCCCGCCATTGGTGAGGCCGCTGGCGCTGGAGCCGGAGGTGCGCGAGTAGGTTTCCGATCCGTTGAGGTTGAGGGTCGGCAGCAGCGCCGCGCCGGCCTGCCGCGCCAGCGCGTCGGCCTGGCGGAAGCGCGCAACCGCAGCGGCAATGTCGAGGTTGACGGTCTGCGCCTCCTCCATCAGCTGCGTTAGCTCCTTGGAGCGGAAGCCCCGCCACCAATCGAGCGTCGGAAGCGCGTCGCCCGGCCGGCCGAGACGCGCGGCCCTGTAGCCCTGCGGCACGTCGAGCGCCGGATCAGGGATGTCCTGGGTCAGAATGCAGCCGGCGGAGCCGGCAACCACGCCGAGCGCAACAAGCGAGCGTCCCGCGAGCCGGCGCGCGCGGACGGCGAGGCCGAACCGGCCTCCAGGCACCATCACGGGTACGGGCTGGGTCACACCCATTCTCCGCCGAAGCCAGACCTCGCCCGCGGCGCACGAATGACGCGTTCAGCGATGGTCTGGGTGACGTTCACGGGGGTATGCTTCCAATGGAACCTGCCTGTCCCATCCTACCCTTGGGACAATGGGGCGGACAGCCCCGTCACGATTGCGTGGCGTCGCATCGCAAGCGATTCGTGGCTACCGTGAATGCCGACTTTTCCCTATTTTTTACGGCATTTCCGCGCATTTCGGCCCGTGCCGGAAGTCACGATTCTTACAAAGATTTCATGGAGATTTCTCGGCTCCTGTTGCATTGAATCCGCAAGATGTGCCGGCGCGGCGCCAAAGTCGCGCCACCGCGCACCGCGCCGTCAGGTCTCGATCGGCCTGGAGCGCGCAACTCATGCAAAACCGCGGACCACAGGATGATTCTGCTGGCCGACCCGACCGCCGAAAAACGGCGTTCTCCCCAAGTCCGCAACATTCGCGCCTGTGAGGTCAAGCGTGTTGAAGCCGTCTCTTGCCGCAGTGCAAAAGCCCTTCCCTTTTTCGATCAGCACACTAGGTTCGCCAAGCAAGACACAGACCGGCAAAGAAATTCCCCGACATGATATTCAACAAAGACGTCATCGAAGCGATCGGCAACACCCCGCTCATCAAGCTGAAACGCGCGTCCGAACTGACCGGCTGCACCATTCTCGGCAAGGCCGAATTCATGAACCCGGGCCAGTCGGTGAAGGATCGTGCCGGCAAATGGATGATCCTGGAGGCCGAGAGGCGCGGCACGCTGAAGCCCGGCGGCCTCGTGGTCGAGTCGACCGCGGGCAATACCGGGATCGGGCTTGCTGTCGTGGCGAGTGCGCGCGGCTATCGCACCCTGATCGTCATTCCGGAGACGCAGAGCCAGGAAAAGAAGGACATGCTGCGGCTGTGCGGCGCCGAACTCGTCGAGGCGCCGGCGCTGCCCTTCGCCAATCCGAACAACTATCAGCATCTCGGCAAGCGTCTTGCCGAGCAGCTGCGCAAGACCGAACCGAACGGCGTGCTGTTCGCCGACCAGTGGAACAACCTCGACAATCCCAAGGCGCATTACGACTCGACCGGACCGGAAATCTGGCAGCAGACCGACGGCAAGGTCGACGGCTTCATCTGCTCGGTCGGCACCGGCGGCACGCTCGCCGGCGTCAGCCGCTACCTGAAGGAAAAGAACCCGGCCATCGTCACCGCCTGCGCCGATCCGCACGGCTTCGGAATGTACGAACTGTTCAAGAATGGGCAGGTCAAATCGACGCCGGGCGACTCGATCACGGAAGGCATCGGGCTCGGACGCGTCACGCCTGTGGTCGAGACGGCGAAGGTCGACACCGCGTTCCTGATCTCCGACGAGGAAGCCGTGACCATCATCTATGAGCTTTTGGAGCACGAAGGCCTGTGCCTCGGCGGCTCGACCGGCGTCAACATCGCGGGCGCGATCCAGCTCGCCAAGCAGCTCGGCCCCGGCAAGACCATCGTCACCATCCTCTGCGACTCCGGCAACCGCTATCAGTCCAAGCTGTTCAACCCGGCCTTCATGCGCTCGAAGAATTTGCCGGTCCCGGAATGGCTGGAAAAGCGCAGCAAGATCGAGCTGCCGCTGGTGTAACCAACCGCGTCCCCGCAGACGTCATTGCGAGGAGCTATTGCGACGAAGCAATCCATGCTTCCGATGCGGAAGATTGGATCGCTTCGCGGAGCCTGTCATCCGGCGGCGCTTTGCGCCGACCGGGTGGCTCGCAATGACGGCGGAAATCACCGGAGAATCTGGCTTAGGAACAGCTTCGACCGCGCGTGCTGCGGGTTGGCGAAGAATTCCTGCGGCGTGTTCGATTCGATGATCTGGCCCGCGTCCATGAAGACGACGCGGTTGGCGACCTCGCGGGCAAAGCCCATTTCATGGGTGACGACCAGCATGGTCATGCCCTCCTTGGCAAGATCGACCATGGTGTCGAGCACTTCCTTGACCATCTCCGGGTCGAGCGCCGAGGTCGGCTCGTCGAACAGCATCACCTTCGGGTTCATCGTCAGCGCGCGGGCGATCGCAACGCGTTGCTGCTGACCGCCCGACATCTGGCCGGGAAACTTATTGGCCTGATGCGGGATCTTGACCCGCTCGAGGAACTTCATCGCGGCGGCCTCGGCATCCTTCTTCGGGATGTTGCGCACCCAGATCGGCGCCAGCGTGCAATTGTCGAGCACGGTGAGATGCGGGAACAGGTTGAAGCTCTGGAACACCATGCCGACCTCGCGGCGGACTTCGTCGACACGGCGCAGGTTCGGGCCGAGGTCGATGCCGTCGACCACGATCTCGCCCTCCTGGAACTCTTCCAGCGCGTTGATGCAGCGGATCAGGGTCGACTTGCCCGAACCGGACGGGCCGCAGATCACGATGCGCTCGCCCTTGCCGACCTCCAGGTTGATGTCGCGCAGCACGTGGAAGTCGCCGTACCATTTGTTGAGAGCGGAAATGTTGACGATCGGGGTTGTGGACATGGTGACCTTGTTCAGTGGCGGCGGTGAGCGTTGAGCCTGTTTTCGACGAACAGCGAGTAGCGCGACATTCCAAAGCAGAACACGAAGTAGATCATTCCAGCGAAAGCGAAGCCGGTAAAGGCCGTGGTCGGCGTCGACCAGGTCGGATCGGAGAACGTCGCATGCAACGACCCCAAAAGGTCGAACAACGCGACGATCGAAACCAGCGAGGTGTCCTTGAACAGCGCGATGAAGCTGTTGACGAGCCCCGGAATGACGTGGCGCAACGCCTGCGGCATCACGATCAGCGACGTGGTCTTCCACCAGGACAGGCCGAGCGCGCTCGCCGCCTCGCCCTGCCCGCGCGGGATCGCGGCAAGGCCGCCGCGCACCACCTCGGCCTGGTAGGCGCCGGCAAACAGCGCGATGCCGATCAGCGCGCGGACCAGCCCGTCGACGTTGAAATTGCCCGGCAGGAACAGCGGCAGCATGTAGGTTGCGAAGAACAGCACCGTGATCAGCGGCACGCCGCGCCAGAACTCGATGAAGGCGATCGAGAAGATCCGGATCAGCGGAATGGTCGAGCGGCGGCCCAGCGCCAGCGCGATCCCGATCGGCATCGAGGTGACGATGCCGGTGACCGACACCACCAGCGTTACCAAAAGGCCGCCCCACAGCCTGGTGTCGACGATGGGCAGTCCGCCGCGGTCGAGCCCCATCAGCTTGATCACGATCGCGATGCCGGCAAAGCTCGCGAGGCTCCCGAGCAGCGCCCGTTGTCCGGTTCGCATGCCGCCGCCGAGGAAAAACAGGATCAGCGAGACGATACCAGTGGTCAGCAGGAAGTCGAACCAGAGCGGCTGGCTCGACATCTGAAGCTGCTCGCGCAGCCAGGTCATCGGGAAGATCAGCCAGCCGATCAGGCTGCCGACAAGCACGATGATCTTGCCGACGGCCCACAGCGGCGGTCCGATCGCCGAATTCTGGCTGAGATTGACCAGTACCTGCCCGGCATTGCCGATGCTGTCGTCGAACAGCTGCAACAGGCTCGCGACCCAGCTCACGCCGAAACCGGTCAGCCCGCCGCCGCGCAGCAGGAAGAATGCGACCGCCGGAAAGGCGAAGAAGAACAGGCTCGCATTCAAGCCCTTCGCCGGCAGGCGCGGAATAAGGAGTGGCAGCAACAGAACAGCCGCGAGGACGAAGGTCAGGTTGACGCGCCAGCGTTCGGCTTCCGGGTAGAAGCCATAGATCAGCTGGGTGAGCTTGGCCTGGATATAGGGCCAGCAGGCGCCGACCTGACGGCCGGCGGTCTCGGCAAGGCACGCATTGCGGTCCTTGCCGCTCCAGACCGCATCGACCAGCAGGAACTTGAACGCGGGAACGATCGTGTACCAGAGCAGCCCCAGCGCCAGGATCGTCAGCAGGATGTTGGTCGGCGAATTCAAGAGCCGCGTGCGGATGAAACCGACGAGACCGGTGGTCCTCACCGGCGCCCGGCGCTCGGGCACCAGGTCCTGCCGGACAAAGGATGACGCGGTGACGTCCGTCATGCCCCAAGGCTCCGGTTGATGCGCCAGCCATAGACGCTCATGACCGCGCTGGTGACCAGCGAGATCAGCAGGTACACGCCCATGGTGATGGCGATGATCTCGATCGCCTGGCCGGTCTGGCTCAGGGTCGTGCCGGCAAACACCGAGACCAGGTCGGGATAGCCGATCGCGACCGCCAGCGACGAATTCTTGGTCAGGTTGAGATACTGGTTGGTCAGCGGCGGAACGATGACGCGCATCGCCTGCGGCACGACGATCAGCCGCAAGGTGGTGCCGCGCGACAGGCCGAGCGACGAGCCGGCTTCCATCTGTCCCTTATGGACCGACAGAATGCCGGCGCGGACGATCTCGGCGATGAAGGCCGCCGTATAGGTCGACAGCGCAACCACCAGCGCAACCAGCTCCGGAATGACCCGCGCGCCGCCGGCGAAGTTGAAGCCCTTGAGTTGCGGCAACTCGAAGGTCACCGGCAGCCCGAACACCAGCACCGTCACCAGCGGCAATCCGACCAGCAGGCCGAGCACATAGGGCCAGATCCGGATCGCCTGCCCGCGTTGAAACAGCGCCCGCCTTGCGTAGCCGCGCAGCGCCAGCGCGCCTGCGATGGCGATCGCAAGCGCGATCAGAAACGGATCAAGCCCGGCCTCGCCGATCGGCCGCGGGATCACCAGCCCGCGATTGGAGAGGAAGAAGGCGTTGAACAGCGAGATGCTCTGGCGCGGCCCCGGCAGCGCCGCCAGCACCGCAAGGTACCAGAACAACAGCTGGAACAGCAGCGGCAGATTGCGGACGATCTCGACATAGATCTCGCCGAGCCGCGCCAGCAGCCAGTTCGGCGACAGCCGGCACAGCGCAATGATGAAGCCGATGATGGTGGCGAAGACGATGCCAATGCCCGCAACCAGCAGCGTGTTGAACAGGCCGACGAAGAACACCCGCGTATAGGTGTCCGACCCCGAATACGGGATCAGGTTCAGGCTGACATCAAAGCCCGCATTGTTCTTGAGAAACCCGAACCCGGATGCAATGCGCTGCGTCTCCAGGTTGGCACGGGCATTGGCCACGATCTCATAGGCGACCCAGGCCAACACCGCCGCGAACACGATCTGCACGGCAAGGCCAGTCCAGCCGGACTGGCCGCCGAGCGCGCGCTTCAGGCGGAAGATGAACTGCGGCGGTGGTTTTCGGGGCTCGGTCGTCATCGCCGCAGCCGCCTCGTCGCCGATCAGCGGATCGGAGGCGCGTACTGGATGCCGCCCTTGTTCCAGAGATTATTGAGCCCGCGTGCGATCTGCAGCTTCGATCCGGCGCCGACGTTGCGATCGTACATCTCGCCGTAATTGCCGACGGCCTTGATGATGCGGGAGAACCAGTCCTTGGTCAGGCCGAGCTGCTCACCGAGATTGCCGTCGGTGCCGAAGGCGCGCTTGAGGTCGGGCTTGTCCGACTTGGCCATCTCGTCGACGTTCTTCTGGGTGACACCGAGTTCCTCGGCATTGATCTGGGCGAACAGCGCCCACTTCACGATGTCGAACCACTGGTCGTCGCCATGGCGAACCATCGGGCCCAGCGGCTCCTTGGAGATGATCTCGGGCAGCACGACGTGGTCGGCCGGGTTGGCGAGCTTCAGCCGCTGCGCATACAGTTGGGACACGTCGGAGGTGAACACGTCGCAGCGGCCGGTCTCGTAGGCCTTCACGGTCTCGTCGGCGCCGGCGAACGCGATCACCTCGTACTTCATGTTGTTGCCCTTGAAGTAGTCGGCGAGGTTCTGCTCGGTCGTGGTGCCGGTCTGCACGCAGACCGACGCGCTGTTCAGCTCCAGCGCCGAGTTCACTTTCAGCGACTTCTTCACCAGAAAGCCCTGCCCGTCATAATAGGTCACGCCGGTGAAGTTGGCGCCGAGCGAGGTATCGCGCGACAGCGTCCAGGTGGTGTTGCGCGACAGCACGTCGATCTCGCCCGACTGCAGCGCGGTGAAGCGGTCCTTGGCCGACAGCGGCACGAACTTGACCTTGGACGGATCGTCGAAGATCGCCGCGGCGATGCCACGGCAGATGTCGACGTCGATGCCGGTCCAGTTCCCCTTGTCGTCAGGCGACGAGAAGCCCGGCAGGCCGCCGCTGACGCCGCAGGACAGCTGGCCTCGGTCCTTGACCGTCTTGAGGGTTTGCGCCGAGGCGGCCTGGACCGACAGAGCGGCGGCAGCGGCAAGGGTGACAGCCAGGGATACGCGTTTCATGGGCGGGGCCTTTCAGGGTCGTCCGGTGGACGGTTACTTTGTGATCGCCTCGCGTTCACGGGCCATCCCAATGATCCCTTGCAGCAAAAATGCCGACTTGACCGGCAGTTTGACCTGCAAACCGGTCAGGCAACGGATCGTAGGTCGCGGCAGGCCCCTCAACGTGCGGCGACTGGTAGTTGCGGCGCATCACATAGCGACTGACGAGCCGGGTCAAGGGGTTGACGCATGTCTTCTACCTCTTGTTAGTAACACCTCCCGGCCCAGCCCTGTCTTCCGACGCGGTAGGGCTGCGGCAAAAAGTCTAAAGTCTAACGGCAGCGCTCCATGACCTCCTCCGACGGCTCCACGCCCTCCCACCCGCAACAGGCCGCGACCCGTCTGGTCACGGCCGGCCGCGACACCAAGGCCCAGAAGGGCTTTGTCAATCCGCCGGTGTTTCACGGCTCGACCGTGCTCTATCCGACCGCGGAGGACCTCCACGCCCATCGCGCCGAATTTACCTATGGCCGCCATGGCAGCCCGACCACGCGGGCGCTGCAGGACGTGCTGATGGCGCTGGAAGGCCCGCAATGCGCCGGCGTCGGCCTTGCCCCGTCGGGACTGGCGGCGATCAGCACCACGCTGCTCGCCGTGCTCAAAACCGGCGATCACCTCCTGGTGTGCGACAATGCCTATCGGCCGACCCGTAATTTCTGCGACAACATGCTCAATCGCTACGGCATCGAGACCAGCTATTTCGACCCGCTGATCGGCGCCGGCATCGAGACGCTGTTCAAGCCGAATACCCGCGCGGTGCTGATCGAGGCGCCCGGCTCGCAGACGTTCGAGATGCCCGACGTGCGGGCGATATCGGCCGTGGCGCACGCCCGCGGCGCGCTCATGATCGACGACAACACCTGGGCGACGCCGCTCTATCACCGCTCGCTCGAACAGGGCGTCGACATCAGCATGCAGGCCGGCACCAAATATGTCGGTGGCCACTCCGATATCATGTTCGGCACCGTCGCAGCCAATGCGAAAGCCTGGCCGCTGATCCAGGAGGCGATCCGCCTGCTCGGCGTCTGCGCCGGCCCCGACGACGTCTATCTCGCGCTGCGCGGAGTTCGCACGCTATCGGTGCGGCTTGCGCAGCACCACCGCTCCGGGCTCGAGATCGCGCGCTGGCTCGGCGCGCGGCCCGAGGTCGATCGCGTGCTGCACCCTGCCCTCGACACCGATCCCGGGCACGCGATCTGGAAACGCGACTTCACCGGCGCCTCCGGGCTGTTCAGCATCGTGCTGAAGCCGGTGCCGCAGACCGCGGTCGATGCAATGCTGAACGCGCTCACGCTGTTCGGTATGGGCTTTTCCTGGGGCGGCTTCGAAAGCCTCGCCATCCCGTTCGACTGCAGCGACTATCGCACCGCGACCAAATGGTCGCCGGGCGGCCCGACGCTGCGGCTGCATATCGGGCTCGAGAACCTCGATGACCTCAAGGCCGATCTCGATCGCGGCTTTGCCGCGTTGAAAGCCGCGCTCTGATCCGTGCGCGCGGGATTGCGCATCAGGCGACATTAACCACGACCGACCGGCTGTGACGCCGCGTTGCGACTCCCACATCGCACACGTTGCGCGAGCGCGATCTCCGGGATTCTGCGGAGATGCGACGGCGCCGATAACTCGCCGTTCACCATCCCCACCAATCCCTTAATTGTCCGGACCTTCCATCAAGTTCCCTTATACTTTTGCGGCCGTAGTGATGCCTCGGGAAGGGCTGTCAGTGCCGCAAGGTCGCGACTGCCCGGTGTGAAGGGCATTCAGACAATCGCATGAAAACGGCACGCATCGTGGTCCTCGGCATCGCCGGCGTCGCAGGCCTCGCGGCCATGTATCTCGCGAGCGTTGGCGATCGCAAACCGGCGCCGGTCGCGCCGCCCGTCGCGCAACTGCCGACCGTCGAAGTGCTGGTCGCAAAGTCCGACATCGGGCTCGGTCAATCGGTCAAGGCCGAAGACATCCAGTGGCAGCGCTGGCCGGCTGAAACTGCAAGCAGCGCGTTCATCCGCCACGACGCCAACGCCAATGCCATGAACGACGTCATCGGTTCGATCGCACGCGCGCCCTTCATCGTCGGCGAACCGATCCGCGAGCAAAAGCTGGTCAAGGCCAATGGAAGCGGCTTCATGGCCGCGATCCTGCCCTCCGGTATGCGCGCGATCTCCACCGAAATCTCGCCGGAGACCGGCGCCGGCGGCTTCATTCTGCCGAACGACCGCGTCGATGTGATCCTGTCGCGACGCGACAAGAATCCCGACCAGCAAGGCGGCCGCGATATCGTCACCACTGAAATCCTGCTGTCCAACGTCCGCGTGCTGGCGATCGACCAGGCGCCGAAGGAGAAGGACGGCAACAACTCCCTTGTCGGCAAGACCGTAACCCTCGAGCTCAAGCCCGAACAGGCCGAGACGCTGGCGCGCGCCCGGCAGAGCGGCACGCTGGCGCTGGCTCTGCGCAGCATCGCCGACGTCAACGAACAGACCGACGAGACCAGAGACCATGCCCCGAAGCGGGGCGAGAGCATCAAGGTGGTGCGCTTCGGCATCCCGAGCTCTCTGACGACACAGAAGTGATGGGGGCTTCGATATGACGACGGGTACGAAACAAATGGCGACGTCGACCACGCTGGTCCGCGCGCTGTCATTCTCGGCGATCACTGCGCTGATGCTGATCCCTGCCCTTGCCAGCGCGACCGATCCCGACAAGAACGCGGATGTCGCGGTGACGAGCAGCATCGCCGCCAAGACGCGCTCCGTCTCGCTCGGCGTTGGCAAGTCGGTCGTGGTCGATCTGCCGCGCGAGGCCAAGGACGTTCTGGTCGCCGATCCCAAGATCGCCAACGCCGTGATCCGCTCGGCGCAGCGCGCCTATATCATCGGCGCGGCGGTCGGCCAGACCAACGTGGTGTTCTTCGACGCCGACGGCAACCAGGTCGCCTCCTACGACATCGCCATCAAGCGCGACCTCAACGGCATGCGCGCCGCGCTGAAGCAGATGCTGCCCGGCGTCCAGATCGAGGGCGTCGGCGACAGCGTCGTCCTGACCGGCACGGTGGCAAGCCCGGTCGAGGCCCAGCAGGCCGGCGACATCGCCGCCAAACTGGTCGGCAGCGCCGACAAGGTCGTCAACTCCATCGTGGTCCGCGGCCGCGACCAGGTGATGCTGAAAGTCACCGTTGCTGAAGTCCGCCGGGACGTCGTCAAGCAGCTCGGCGTCGACCTCAGCGCCAACATGAACTACGGCACCGCCGCGGTGGTCTTCAACGACGCCAACGCCTTTACCGCCAATAACGGTGCGCTCGCCCCCAGCAACGGGCTGACGGGCGCAGCCCTGAACAAGCTCGGCGTGCCGACCGTCACCGCGACGCTGCGCGCGATGGAGAGCGCGGGCGTCGTCAAGACGCTGGCCGAACCCAACCTCACCGCGATCTCGGGCGAGTCGGCGACCTTCATTTCGGGCGGCGAGTTTCCGATTCCGACCGGCGTCACCTGCCAGACGACGACGTCGGGCACGATCGGCAATTGCGTCCAGACCGTCAGCTTCAAGAAGTTCGGCATCTCGCTCAACTTCACTCCGGTGGTGCTGACCGAGGGACGGATCAGCCTGAAGGTGATGACCGAGGTCTCCGAAGTCTCGATGGAGAACGCCCTGACCGGCGGTCAGAACGGCACGACCATTCCCTCGATCAAGACCCGCCGCGCCGACACCACGCTGGAGGTGCCCTCCGGCGGCTCGATCGCGATGGCCGGTTTGATCCAGGAGCAGACCAAGCAGGCCATCAACGGCATGCCCGGCGTCGATCAGATCCCGATCCTCGGCCAGCTCTTCAGGAGCCAGGACTTCGTCAACAACGAGACCGAGCTCATGGTCATCGTGACGCCCTACGTGGTGCGCGCCGTTGCGCAGAAGGAGCTGTCTCGTCCCGACGACGGATTTGCCCCGGCTTCCGACGCGCAGTCGGCGCTGCTGGCGCGCGTCAATCGCATCTACGGCGTTGCCGCCCGCAGCGAGCCGATCGGCGCCACGCCGGTCAATTTCGGCTTCATCATCGACTGAGGCGCGGACCTGAAGGGGTTGGGGGATCCTATGATGACACGCAACAAACAAGCCGGTCGTGCCAGGACGCTGTCGCTGTTCGGCGCCCTCGTCGTCAGCGCGATCGCGCTCGGCGGCTGCAATCTGACGAGCGATGTCGTCACCGGCACGGTGCCCGACGACTATCGGCAGCGGCATCCGATCGCCGTCACCGAAGGCGAGCAATCGATCGTCGTCTTCGTCGGCCGCGCCCGCGGCAACCTCACCGAAACCCAGCGCGACGACGTCATGGGGCTGGCGCGCACCTGGCGCCGCGAAGGCACCGGCGCGATTGCGATCGACGTGCCGGCCGACAGCTCGAACGCGCGCTCGGCACAGGCGGTGTATCAGGAGATCCGCGGCCTGCTGGCGTCGATGGGCGTGCCCGCCCATGCCATCACCAGGCGCTCCTATCATCTCGATGATCCGCGTGCGCTTCCGACCATTCGGCTGAGCTATCCGAAGATGGCCGCCGTCGCCGGTCCCTGCGGAGTGTGGCCGAGCGACCTCGGTCCCTCGATCTACAATCCGAGCTACAACGAGAACAAACAGTACGACAATTTCGGCTGCGCCACGCAGCGTAACCTTGCCGCGATGGTCGCCAATCCGTCCGACCTCGAACAGCCGCGAACCGAGACCGCAGCCTATACGCCGCGCCGTACGATCGCATTCGATAAATACCGCAAGGGTGAGTCGACCGCGACCGCCTACCCCGAAACCGAGAAAGCCAAGCTGAGCGACGCCGCGAAATGACCGAACAGCAAGACGAGCCGCAGCACGCCAACGATTACATCGCGCCGGCGCCGCGGATTTCCGTGCAGGCGTTCTGCGCCAGCGTCGCGACCGCCGCGAACGCACGCGCGGCTGCCGACGACCGCCGGCTCGCCAAGGCTCATCTCTCGGTCCATATGGGCGGCATCGCCGCGGCGATCGACGCCTACCACAAGGCGCCGACGCCCAACGTCATCATGCTGGAGACCGAGCCGGATCATGATTTCCTCGCCGGTCTCGACGAGCTCGCCACGGTCTGCGATCCCGGCACCCGCGTCGTGGTGCTCGGCATGCCCGGCGAGACTGCGCCGTATCGCGAATTGGTCCGGCGCGGCGTCAACGACTACGTCATCGGGCCGGTCAAGGTGCTCGACATCGTGCGCTCGATCTGCAGCCTGTTCTCGGCCTCCGAAGCGGTCTCGGTCGGCCGCCTGATCGCGGTCGCGGGCGCCAAGGGCGGCGTCGGCGCTTCGACCGTTGCCCACAATGTCGCCTGGACCATCGCGCGCGACCTTGGGCTGGACTCGGTGGTCGTCGATCTCGACCTCGCCTTCGGTACCGCCGGCCTGGACTACAATCAGGACCCGGTGCAGGGCATCGCCAACGCCGTGTTCTCGCCCGAACGTCCGGACTCCGCGTTCATGGAACGCCTGCTCGCAAAGTGCGGCGATCATCTCAGCTTGCTGGCGGCGCCGGCCACCCTCGACCAGGTCTACGATTTCGGCGCCGAAGCGTTCGATGCCATCTTCGATACGATGCGCATGACGACGTCCTGCATCGTGCTCGACGTGCCGCATCAATGGACCGCCTGGACCAAACGCGTGCTGGTCGGTGCCGACGATATCCTGATCGTTGCAGAGCCCGACCTCGCCAACATGCGCAACACCAAGAACATGATGAACCTGTTGAGGACCGCGCGTCCGAACGACCGCCCGCCGCTCTACTGCCTGAACCAGGTCGGCATGTCCAAGCGCCCCGAGATCGAGGTCAAGGATTTCGCCAAGACGATCGAGAGCCAGCCCATCGCGGCGATCCCGTTCGACTGCAGGCTGTTCGGTGAAGCCGCCAACAACGGCCAGATGATCGCGGAAGTCTCCGCGCGTCACCGCACCACAAGGACTTTCCTGCAGATCGCGCAGCGCCTCACCGGCCGCCCCGATCTCGCCGAAGCCCGCGAGTCGTTCCTGTCGCCGATCCTCAAGAAGCTGCAGTCGCGCCGAAACGACGGGCGCCGGGCCGCCGGCTAGCGTCCCGCTTGAAACCGTCCTAGTCGCGGCGACTGGCCGCGACCGGGATCTTCTCGGCGTCGGTGCGGCTCGCATCCCTGCGCGCCAACAGCCGTTTCAGCGCGGCGACGTTGGCTGAGCCCTGCTCCGGCGTCAGATCGGCCTTCATGATGGTTTCCGCCTCGGACTGGCGGCCCTGCAAGCCAACCACGACGGCGAGATTGGTCCGCACCCGCATGTCGCCGGGGGCGCGCTCCCGGGCACGGCGCAGCGTCTCCTCGGCCTTCGGCAGGTCCTTCGACAGCAAATAGGACAACCCGATATTGGAGAGCACTGACGGATCGTCAGGCACGATCTTCAGCGCACTCGCATAGTACTGCCGCGCCTCGTCGTGGCGATCGAGCTGATCGAGCACGGCGCCCTGCGCCGACAGGATGCGCCAGTCCGGATCTTCCGGCGTATGCGCGCGCCCGAGCACGTCGAATGCCTGCTGGAAATTGCCGTTGTCGGCGAGCGCCCGTCCGTAACCCGCGAGCAGTGCCTTGTTGCTGGGCTGCGCCAACACCGCCTGCTCCATGACGGCGACCGCCTGGGCCCGCTGTCCGGTGGCGCGCAATGCCCGGGCGTATTTCAGCGCAGCGTCGGTGTCTTTCGGGTTGGCGCGGACGCGCTCGTGGTAGGTCGCGATGTCGCGCCGCGGATCGGCGGGTGCCGGCGTGGCCTCCGCCGTGTCGCCCAATGAGCCGGTGATGTCAGACGGGCCGGAGGTTTGACAGGCGGACAACCCGATCAGCAGGATCGCGGCAGATACCGTGCCCGCGAGACGGCGCGCGCGGCCTGAGGGTCGGGGTAATTTCTCAAACATAAAGCGAGACTCGGAACGGCGAAGGTTCCGGGATGCTCACAGCTTAACCCTAAGGTCCGGTTAAGGATGCCATCATGTCGCCGTCATCCGGCCCAGATCCGGTGCCGGACGCCCGGCGAGAAAGCAGCGAAATCGCTGGTTCAGTCGACGAACTGGGCGCCGAACTCGTGCCCGATTTGCCAGGCCAGCCGGCACTGACGCGGACTGCCGGTCGACAGGATGATGGTGAATTCCGGCGGGATCTCCAGATATTCGGCGATCACCTTGACGCCGCCGGCCGAAATATCGGTGATCATGCAGTCGCGTGGCAGCGACCCTGTGCCCAGCTGAATTTTGGCGACGCTCCGGCACGGGCGGCGTTCGCTCTTGCGGCGATTCATAAACATTCTGATCCCCAAGCCTTTCTGGGCAACTTCCTGGCCTATCGTCATAACCGGGAAAGATTGGAAACTGCCTAGCGGAACCGATCGCAATTGAGCGGTCGCGTTCGAGATTCGTTTACCCGGGGCGCCCTCGTCGGGGCCCCAGAAGCTTGCTTCAATCAAAGATTGAATAGTTGAGAATTGTCGCTGCAGGTCGCATAACGCTCTCCCGATGGGCCAATCCACTCAGCTGCGTGCGTCGCTCCCGCCCGGGCTCGCATGAGAACAAAAAGGGGTTGATCGCCAGTCGATAGACGATACCTATATCCTTTCGACTCGAATTCGCCGGGATGCCAGGAAGCATGGGAAGCATTGTTCTGCTCGATCTGATGGGGGGCGTGGCGCTCCTGCTGTGGGGCCTGCACATGGTCCATAGCGGGATTCTGCGTGCCTTCGGACCGGATTTGCGGTTGCTGCTCGCCCGGGCGCTGCGCAACCGCTTTACCGCCCTTGGCGCCGGTCTCGGCCTGACCGCCCTGCTCCAGAGTTCGACCGCGACTGCCCTGATCACCAGTTCCTTCGCCGCCGAAGAGATCGTCAGCCTGGTGCCGGCGCTCGCGATCATGCTCGGCGCCAATATCGGCACCACGCTGATCGTGCAGGTGCTGTCGTTCAACGTCGCCGCCATCGCGCCGGTTCTGTTCATTGTCGGCCTCGTCGCGTTCCGCAGCGGACCGCGCTCCCGGATCAAGGATCTCGGCCGCGTCTCGATCGGCCTCGGCCTGATGCTGCTGGCGCTGCACATCCTGCTCGATACAATGGCGCCCGCCGAGAATGCCCCGGGCGTGCGCGTGTTTCTGGGCGCGATCACCGGCGATCCCGTGCTCTGCATCCTGATCGGCGCCGTCGTCACCTGGCTGGTCCATTCCAGTGTCGCCAGCGTGCTGCTGGTGATGTCGCTGGCCTTTTCCCAGTTCATCTCGCCCTATGCCGCTTTTGCGCTAGTGCTCGGCGCCAACCTCGGCAGCGCCATCAATCCGTTGCTGGAGGGCGCGCGGCGCGACAATCCGGCGAGCTACCGGCTGCCGGTCGGCAACCTCGTCAACCGCGTCGTCGGCATCCTGCTGGTGGCGCCGTTCCTGCGCCCGATCACCGAGATCATCTACGCCTGGCAGCCCGATCTCGCCAAGGCGACGGCGCTGTTCCACATCGCCTTCAACGTTGCGACCGCGCTGCTGTTCATCGGCGTGCTCGATCACATGGCGCGGCTGCTCGAGCGTCTGTTGCCGAAGCGAGCGCAGGAGACCGATCCATCACGGCCGCGCTATCTCGACGAGAGCGCGCTGGAGACGCCCTCACTGGCGCTGGCCGATGCGGCGCGCGAGGTGTTGCATATGGGCGATCACACCGAGGCCATGCTGCGCAAGGTGATGGCGGCGATGCTGACCAACGATCGCGCCCTGGTCGACCAGGTCTCGAAGATGGACAACACCGTCGACCGGCTGAACGAGGCGATCAAGCTTTACGTCACGAAACTCACCCGCGGCAGCCTGGACGAGCGCGAGGGTCAGCGCGCGATGGAGATCGTCGCGTTCGCGATCAATCTCGAACATATCGGCGACATCGTCGACAAGAACCTGAGCGAGCTCGCGACCAAGAAGATCAAGCATCGCCTGCAATTCTCCGCCGAAGGCGCCGAGGAACTGTCGGCGTTCCACAAGCGCACGATCGACTCGCTGCGGATCGCGTTCGGCGTGTTCATGTCGGGCGACGCCAACGAGGCGCGCAAGCTGCTCACCGAGAAGGCGGCGCTGCGCGCGGCCGAATTGGCCGCCGTCGAGCGTCATCTGGAGCGCCTGCGCGAAGGCCGGCCCGAAACCATCGAGACCACTTCGCTGCATCTCGACGTGCTGCGCGACCTTCGCCGCATCCATTCGCACATCTGCTCGGTCGCCTATCCCGTACTCGATGCCGCCGGCGAGACCGCCGCCGATCGCGAGAGCACGATGGCGACGACCGACGTTGCGGCGCCCGTGCCTTCGAGCTCTCCGGGCTCCTGACCCCGGCAAGGCCCGCCACGGCGCCACGGCCTGATGCGATCTGCGCTCGCTATGTCGGCGGCCGACGTTCGGAGCCGAAACGCCGCTGTGGAAGCGCGGAGACGGCGGCGAGTTGGTTGATGCTGTCACGCTGGCGATCGAAGGCCCCAAGCAGGTCGCCTTGCAGCAGCCGGCCGCCTGAGAGCTTCATCCGAAGCGGATCGACGTTGCGGCCGTTGATCCGCACCTCGTAATAGAGATGTGGTCCGGTCGAGAGCCCGGTCGATCCGACAAAGGCAATCGTCTCGCCCTGACGAACGCGGTCGCCGATCTTCAGCCCGGACGGGAAGCTCGCGACGTGGGCATAGGTCGTCTCATAGCCGCGGTCGTGCCGCACGCGGATATATCTCCCGTACCCCCGTTCGTACCCTTCGGTCTCGACGACGCCGGCGCCGGCGGCCGCGATGGGCGACCCATAAGGCGCCGCATAATCGACGCCCTCATGGAAGCGACGGTCGCCAAGGATCGGATGAATCCGCCAGCCAAAGCCGTCGCCGAGCCGCCCGCTCACGACCGGCTTGCGCAACAGGAATTTGGTGATGGACTGGCCGGTCTCATCATAGAAATCGGAGCTGCCATCGTCCGGCGCCGTGAAGCGATAGTACCGGCGGGTCTGCCCGCCCGCCGTCAAATCGATGAAGACCAATTCCGGCTGACCGATGTCGTTCGGCGCGTAGATGATCTCAGCCACATCGGCGTCGCCGAGCGGCTCGTCGAGGTCGAAATCGCGGCCACAGAGCCGCATCAGTTCAGCAACGATCCCCTGGTCGACGTGGTTGGAGCGCGCGAGCGCGTCAAGGCCGTCACGCAGCGTTTCGCCCGGAACGGAATGCGTATCGATCGACTCACGCAGCGGGCTGTCGCTCCGCACGGCGATGTCGGGCTGTTCCGGCACGATCGGCTGGTATTGGCCGCCATCGGTGCGACCGACGGCCGAAACATCGGAGCCGGCCCGTTCGATCGACACTTTCGCGACATGGCCGTGCGCCGAACCGGCGTCTCCGCCTTGTTCGATGACCGTGATTTTGTCGCCACCGGACAGACTCTCTCGAGCGCCCGGCGATGGGAAGGCGGCGAGGATCGCCGGCGCGTCCTCCGCGGCCGCCGTCAGCGCCCGCAGAATGGCGGCCAGCGTGTCGCCGCTTCTCGCGATAACGACATGTCGCCGGTGACGCGACGACGAAGGAGACTTCGGAAGGTTGGTGACGTTGACAGCCTCACCTATCGGAGCCGGCGGATGCGGCACGTCCTCACCGTCAGCATAGGCGCTGGTGCCGCCCGGCAGTGGGCGCCGCGATGGACCTGTCCGTATGATGGCTGGCAGTTCCGACAGCAGGTCGCGTTGCGAGCCCGGTCGCGCGTCGTCCTTTTCGTCTCCCCGCGCTTCCTGTCGTGGTTCGAGATCGATCTCCGCGAGCCGCGCTGACACGCGGGTAAATCGACGGACCGCGCCGGCATCGCTCAGCTGCTCAATCTTGAGCGCAGCGGAACTGCCTTGCGAGCCGAGCCTGCGGTCGAGACGATCGCCGCGCCGCGCCTCGTCAACCACCTGCCCTGCGAAGCGCGGAAGTGACACGACCGGCGCGCTTGCGAATCGCGCGTGATCGCCAAACGCCCCGCGAAGCGCGCCAGCAAGAAGAGCGACGGCCGCGGATCCGATCAGAATCGTCCCCGTCATCCAGCGGAAACTGACGGCGCGCCGGTCAGGCAACTTGCGCTCGCCGGTCAGCGGCGGCTCGCCAAGCGACGGAACATCGCGGACGCCCGATTGACCACCCGCTTTCGTCGCTTCGTCACGGCTGGTCATCAACGCCCCTCATCCCCTGGGGCACGGTCTCGAGATGCCGCCACGCCCACGGCAGGTCGTAGATGCCATGCGCCTTGGGGCGAATCTTTGACCTTGGTTCAGATTCGGTCGCAATCGATGCCGTGCCGACGATGACGGCAATCAGCTATCGAGCGTCTTCGACCCGCGGCCGCGGTTCTTCACGATCAGCATGATGTTGCGGATGTAGATGAGCGTGGCGAGACCCTGCCCGATGATGATGACGGGCTCGCGCTTGGCAAGCCCGTAGATCAGCGTCATCAGGCCGCCGCCCATCGAAAAGAACCAGAACGCCATCGGCACCACGCTCTGGCCGGCGCGTTCACTGGAGATCCATTGCACGAGGAAGCGCGCGGTGAAGAACAGTTGCGCGATCAGGCCGAACGCCAGCCAGAAGTCGAACTTGGCGATGAACACGTCGTAGAGATAGGCGCTCAACGCCTGGCCGTACTGAATCAGCATCACTTCACCTCGGTCACGCCCGGCACGCCGGCGACATCGGGCACTTCAGCGACCACTTCAGTGACGACCGGCGTCGGCTTCTTGCGGCGGATCAGCCACCACACGCCGGCGAGATCCATGATCCCGATCCAGAGCCGGTCGAAGAATCCATAGTTCGACACGCCGGAATGGCGCGGCCGGTCGACGACGTCGACATAGGCAATCGTCAGCCCCTCGCGGCGCACCAGTGCCGGGAGAAAACGATGCAGCCCGTCGAAGTAAGGCATCGCCAGAAACACCTCGCGCGGAAACGCCTTCAGGCCGCATCCGGTGTCGCGGGTGCCGTCGCGCAGGATGATACCGCGCACCGTGTTGGCGATGCGCGATTGCAGCTTCTTGAAGCCGGTGTCCTTGCGCCCGACGCGCTGGCCCGCGGCGAGGCCGACGCGACCGTTGCCGCTCTCGACCGCCGCGATCAGGTCCGGCAGGAAGGCGGGATTGTTCTGCCCGTCGCCGTCGAGCGTCGCCACGATCGCGCCGCGCGCGGCGCGCACGCCGCTGCGCACGGCCGCCGACTGGCCCGACGAGTCTGCGTGGCGGAGCTGCCGGAGATTGCGCCGCTTGGCCATGATCGCGTCCAGCCGCGCACCGGTGGCATCCGTCGAACCGTCATTGACATAGATGATCTCGTAGGCCCAGCGTCCGTCGAGCGCGGCCGCGATCTCGGCGATCAACGGCGCGATATTGTCCGCCTCGTTGCGCACAGGCACGACGATGGAAACGGCGACCGGCGTCTGGTCGGGAGCAGGCAAATCGGCACTCGTGGTTGGTATTGTCGGCGATGGAACCAGCCCGATCCGACCGTCGGGCGACCGCTTTTATGGGGCGAAGGCGCTCCTCGCAACCCTTTTGAGACGCCCGTCCGACGGTCCTGACAGCGCCACCACGGTGCCGTCGCGATGAATGGCAAAACCAAGGCGGCGGGCGGCGAACCAGTAGCGCACGACCATTGCGCCGATCACCCCGACCAGCGCACCGGCCACCACGTCGCTCGGATGATGCGCCAGCAGCACGAGCCGGGTCGCGGCGATGACCAGCGCATAGACCAGCATCGCGAACCGCGCGCCCGGCCACACCGCGGACACGGCAAAGGCCAGTGCGAACGCCGTGATCGAATGTCCCGACGGAAAGCTCGAATAGGCCTCGGTGCCGGCGAAATGCTGGAAGTTGAAGGCATTGGCCTTGCCGCCGACAAAGGGCCGCCCGCGGCCGACGATCCACTTGATCAATTCACCGACAGCGACCGAGAGCACGACCGACAGAAACAGGTATTGCAGCCTTGTCCCAAGGCCAAGCAAGGTCGCGCGCGGCACGTCGCGCAGCGCCGGCGCCGCCAACGCGACCGCGATCAGCAGCAGGCCAAGCGCGCACAGCACATACTCGTCCTTGCCGAAATCGGTGAGCGTCTTCACCCACCAGAGACCCGGCGTGCCGCGTGGCGGCATCAAACTGATCTCGGTCACATCGAACGCATACATCAGCGTGATGATCCCGGCGCCGACAATGACGACGAGCAAAAGTCCGTGGCGCGCGGAGCGGCGCGCCGCCTCGGCGCGGCGCGAATGCGACGGCGCCCGCACGAGCTGGGCGAGGGAAAGCCAAACCAGCGTCAGCAATCGTCCGAAATAGTTGGCGGATTCCGGGGTCGCTGGCAGCGCCGGCATGTCATTCCGTCCCTTCGGAACGGAAGATCGCGATCGAGACCGCCTTGCCCTGCGAGATGTTGTAGCCCTCGACGCGCACCGGTGCGTTGTAGCGCAGGCCGATCGCCTCGGCGCGCTGCACGAAGGCGCGCTCCGAGCGCTGCTCGACCAGCGCGAAGCGGCAGGAGCCCTGCCCGAGGAAATCCGCGGCGCCCGATCCGTCGGTGAGCAGCGTCGAGGTATCGGTCATGAACACGAGGCTCGGCTCGTGGAAGCCGGCGGCTGCCGCCTTCGGGCCGACGCAGGTCACGTTGCGCAAGGCGCGTGCGACCTCCTGGCTCGGAAATACGGTGGTGAGCCGCGGCAGCACCACGCCATAGGTGCCGGCTGCCATCAGCGCCGCGGCAATCACCGCATTGAGCAGCGAGCGCTCGGCGCGGCTGTCCTCGAACAACCACCACGCGAACAGGCCGAACACCATCGCGACGGCGAACAACGGCCAGGCCGGAAACACCGGCTGATGGATCGCCTTGATCGCGCCGACGATCACCAGCACGGCGCCGAAGGCGGGGATCGCGAACCACCAGGCGGCGCCCCGCAACAGCCAGGGCGAGCGCGACAGCACGCGCCGCTCCAGCGCACCGACGGTCAGGATCGCGATCGCCGGATAGAGCGGCAGCACGTAATGCGGCAGCTTGGTCAGCACAGCCTCGAACACAATCCAGGACGGGATCAGCCAGGCCAGCAGGAACTGCGCGCCGGGCTCGCGCCGCGCCCGCCAAACCGCAGGCGCCGCCATGCCGGCCAGCGGCGCGCCGGGCCAGAACGTGATCCAGAACAGCAGCAGATAGATTCCAGGCGGCGCACCGTGGGATTCCTGTGCACCGAGCTTGCTCAGCATGTCGCCGCCGACCGAGTCGGCAAAGAAGGTCTCGCCGGCGCGCAGGAAGATCAGCACGAACCACGGCAGCACCAGCACCAGGGTCCACATCAGGCCCCAGACCGGGCGCATGCGCCAGAACCAGGCCGCCGATCGGTCGAGAATCGCAAGCCCCGCCATCGCAAGGCCGACGAACATCAGGATCAGCGGCCCCTTGAGCAGGATGCCGACCGCCAGCGCCGTCCAGAAGACCGCCGGCGGGACCCATGACGGGTGTGCGGGGTCCTCGCCGCGCTGCCAGGACAGATAGACCCGCGCCATCGCGCCCATCGCCGCGGTGACCGTCAGCAGCAGCATCGCGTCGGTCTTGGCGAGCCGCGCTTCGACCCCGAGCAATACGCAGCTTGCCATCATGAGGGCGGCGAGCACCGCCCCCTGCCGCGTCACGAAGGCCAGCGCCGTCCAATAGGTCAGCAAAACGGCGCCGATGGCGCCGATCAGGGACGGCAGGCGGTACACCCAGATGCGGACCTGGGCGCGCGGCACCCCGAGCGCGGAGACGGTCTTCAGCGCCGCCGCCTGCATCCAGTAGATGCCGACCGGTTTCTTGTAACGGACGTCGTCCTGGAAGCGGATGTCGACGAAATCGCCGCTCTCGACCATCTGCTTGGTCGCCTGGGCAAAGCGGACCTCGTCACGGTCGATCGGTGGGATGGTGAAGAAGCCCGGCAGGAACAGCACCAGGCAGGTCAGCGTCAGGAACAGGACCGAACGCCATTGGCTGGCCGTTGCGAACTCGAACGCCATGAACAGCCTGCGGCTCGAATGCGCAGGTTTTACAGACTGTTGCCCTGCTCCGAAGCGCCGGGGTTGGAGGCCATCCACCATGGGTTTCGCATACGATGAAACCGCAGCGCAAACAACTGTGCTGTTCCGCTTTCCGACCGTGCCGCTCCGCTTTCCCGTGCGATCATTGCACGCGGATCACAACGGTATCTGCGGCACCCGTGGCGTCGATCACGGTGAGCCGGGCGAAGCCCGGCCCCGGCGGGTCGATCAGGCGCTGGCGCCGGCTGTCGATGTCCCCGGCTGAGACACCATTGACGAGCACCGTCAGCGGCAGCACCCCGCCGGCGACCTTGACCGGCATCGGCGCATTGCGGCCGTCCTCGGAATGATCGACATCGATGCGCGAGCCGTTCAGCGGAAACTGGATATGCGGAGCCTGGTCGCTGCCGCTGCGGACCAGTTCGCCGAGCGGCCGGAAGCGGCGCAGCGGCGGCGGCAGTTTCGCGTTGGAGGCGACCAGAACGCCGCGCGGCGGCTTCGGCAATGCCGCCGGGATTTTGCCGGTGCGCGCAAAGGCGTCGAACAGGATCGGTGCCGCGGCGGTGCGGCCGACCAGACCCGGCACCGGCGCGCCGTCGGGACGGCCGACCCAGACGCCGATCGTGACGCGGCCGTCGAAGCCGACCGACCAGGCATCGCGATAGCCGTAGCTGGTGCCGGTCTTGAACGCGATCCGGTTGTGCACGCCGTTCTCCGGCGGCGGCGTGCCGAGCAGGACGTTGCCGACCTGCCAGGCCGCAGCCTGATCCATCAGCCGCATCGTGTCGCGGCCGTCATTGGCCTGCATGATCTCGCGCAGCGGCTTGGTCGCGCCAAGCCGCGCCAGGCCGGAATAGAGCTGGGCGAGATCCTGCAACGTGATGCCGACACCGCCGAGACCCATCGCAAGGCCCGGTGCCTCGTCCTTCGGCAACACGAGACTGGTGCCGGCCTGCTTCAGCCGCGACGACAGCCGGCTGGCACCGACGCGGTCGAGCAGCGCGATCGCCGGCACGTTCAGCGACAATTGCAGCGCCTTGCGGATCGGCACCGTGCCCTGAAACGTCATGTCGAAATTTTCCGGCGCGTAGGTGCCGAAGCGGATCGGCCGATCCTCGATCAGGCTGTCGGGATGGACAAAGCCATCCTCGAAGGCAAGGCCATAGATGAACGGCTTCAAGGTCGAGCCCGGCGAGCGCACGGCGCGCGTCATGTCGACCTGCCCGGCCCGCCGCTCGTCGAAATAATCCGCCGAGCCGACGCGCGCGAGCACATCGCCCGTCTCATTGTCGACCACGACGATCGCAACCGAGACGTCAGGCCCCTGCGCGATGGCGCGGTCGCGCGCCAGCGCCTCCAGGTTCCGTTGCAGCGTGGCGTCGAGCGTCAGCTTGATGACGGGCGCATCCTTCATCGTCGCGATCGCCTGATCGGACGAATGCGGCGCCAGGATCGGAATCTGCTTGCGCATCTTCGGCACCGCCGTCGCCGTGGCCTGCGCGGCATCGTCCTTCGACACCACGCCATCCTCGACCATGCGCTCGAGCACGCGGTCGCGGGCGGCGTGGGCCGCGTCCGGGTAACGATCGAGCCGACGCCGCTCCGGCGATTGCGGCAGCGCCACCAGCAGCGCGGCTTCGGCGAGCGACAGCCGCTTCGGCTCCTTGCCGAAATAGGCGATCGAGGCGGCGCGGATGCCCTCGAGATTGCCGCCGAACGGCGCCAGCGCAAGATAGAGATCGAGGATCTGGTCTTTCGAGAGCTGCCGCTCCAGTTCGACCGCGCGCACCATCTGCCGCAGCTTTGCGTAGACCGAGCGCTGGTGGCGCGGCTCGATCAGCCGCGCCAGCTGCATCGTGATCGTCGAACCGCCCGAGACGATATGGCCGCTCGTGAGCAGCTGGAATGCGGCGCGCGATAGCGCCAGCGGATCGATGCCGTGATGCTCATAGAAGCGCTTGTCCTCATAGGCGAACAAGAGCTTCAGATAGGTGGGATCGACGGACGTCTTCGCGTCGACCGGCAGCCGCCAGCGCCCGTCCGCCATCGCATAGGCGCGCAACAGCTTGCCATTGCGATCGATCACCGTGGTCGAGACCTGCTGGGCCTTGTCGAGCGGCAACGGCCCGAGCGACACGACC
This sequence comes from Bradyrhizobium sp. UFLA06-06, assembly GCF_054820065.1. NCBI lineage: Bacteria > Pseudomonadati > Pseudomonadota > Alphaproteobacteria > Hyphomicrobiales > Nitrobacteraceae > Bradyrhizobium > Bradyrhizobium sp. UFLA06-06. The sequence goes on along the minus strand of NZ_JADFUD010000008.1, from coordinate 7,105 downwards.
CAGGCGGCGAAGGCACCGATTGCGACTAGCATCGCGACCGCACCGAACGTCAGGAAGGTCCTGATCCGTCGCCACCGCGATCCGCGTACCGGTGCTGTCCTCAACGTTCCACTCATTTCGCCGGCTTCACCTCAACCGCGCCGGTTCCGCTGCGGCCGTAGCGCGAGGGATTGTACATGTCCTCGACATAGGCCTGCGGCAGCACATATTTGCCCGGCGACACCGCGCGCACGACATAGGCGACCGTGAACACCGACTTGTCGTTGGCGCCCCGATCGATCGCCGCCGTGAAGCGGTCATCGCGGAACTCGGTGTTCTTCGGCTCGACGCCGTCCTCGATCCACGCGAGCGTGCCGGAATCCCCCGATGACACCAGGTTCGGGTTGTCGATCTCGAGCCCGGCCGGCAGATAGTCGGCCACCATGATATGCCCAAACTCCGGTTTTGCTTCCGTGACCTTCAGGACAACCGCGAAGCGGTCATTCTGTTTCGCCTTGGCGACATCGGCCGGCTTGCCATCGAGCGTGAAATAGCTGCGCTCGATCTTGAAACCGTTGGAGGCCGCCGGCTCCGGCGTGACCGGCGAGCCCGACACCGAGATCACCGCCTGCACCGGTGCGTCTCCGGTGTTGGTGATCCTGAGCGGCTGGCCGGCGATCTCCTCGGCCTTGTAGCTGCGATAGACCGCGGTCTTGACCGGCTGGCCGTTGATATCGAGCGCCAGCGTTTCCTTGGCGAGCGCCCGCGCCGCCAGCACCATCCACGCATTTTCCTGCGTCGAGGTGTAGGGCGACAGTCCCCGCGCCGCCTCGACCCGCAGCACCGCCTGGGTCAGCGTGGTGCGTGGCGCATTGCCTTCGCCTGCAAGCGAGACCAGCGCAGCAGCGTCGCGCAATGCCGAGCCGTAGTCGACCCGGCCGAACTCGATCACGGGTTTCGGGTTCAGCGCATCGAGCGCGGCACCATAGACCCGCTCGGCCCTCGCCTTGTCGCCGACCAGCGCCAGCGCCGCGGCAAGCTGGGCCTTGGAGATCGGGGTCGCCAGATTGTTCAGCTTGGTGTCGGCGAGATAGCGCAGATCACCGATCGGCGCCGCGCCGTTGCGCGCGAGCACGTAGAGGCCGTAGGCCAGATCGCGGCCGCCGTCCTTCTCCGGCTCGTTGGCGTTGACGACCGAGTTCCTGACGCGGTCGAGCGCGTTTTTGAACAGCACGTCCGGCACCGCAAAGCCCTTTTCGCGGGCCCGGGTCAGGAAGTCTGTGACGTAGGCATCGAGCCAGGCGTCGTCGCCGCCCGCCGACCACAGGCCGAACGAACCGTTCGAGCCTTGCCGTGCCAACAGACGTTCGATCGCGTCGCGGATGCGCTGGTCGACCGCGGTATCCATCGCGAGATGGGCGCCGGCGGCGAGATCGTTGACATAGAGCAGCGGCAAAGCGCGGCTCGTGATCTGCTCGGAGCAGCCATAGGGATAGCGATCGAGCGCCTTCAGAATGCTCGCGGCATCGAGCGCGGTCGACAGGCTCGCCGAGACCGACACGCTGCCGGTGCCCGGCACGAGATCGGAGAACATGTCCGAGGTCAGTGTCAGGCTCTCGCCCTTCGCCAGCGTGCGGATCGAGCGGCGCGCCAGCACTTGCGTCGCCGGCTTGACGTCGAGCGCATAATGCCGCGCCAGAGTCAGCCCGTTCGGCCCGGAGATGTCGACGTCGAACTCGGCACGTCCGGCGCCGCCGGCCTCGAGGCCCAGCGACAGCGAGGAGCGCTGCTTGGCGGCGAGCTTCACCGTCGTGGTCGAATTGCCGGAAGCCTTGATCGGGCCGCTCGCCTTGACGCTGATGGCATAGTTGCCGGCTGCGCCTTCGACATTGTCGATATCCATGCTGATGGTGCCCTTGTCACCGGTCAGCAGGAAGCGCGGCAATGTCGCGGTCACCACCACGGGATCGCGCACGATCACGTCAACATTGGCGCGGCCAACCTTGGTTGCGCTCCACGCCACCGCCATCACCCGCGCGGTACCGGCGAATTCCGGGATGTCGAAGCTCACCTCGGCAGTCCCGTCAGGCCCGACCGTGACGATGCCGGAATAGAGCGCGAGCGGCTTCTGCGTCGGCGGCGAGCCCTGCAGCTCGGCGCCGGCGGAGTCGCCGCCGCTGCGGATCTGGCCGCGGGTGCCCTGCATGCCGTCGATCAGCTGGCCGTAGAGGTCGCGGATCTCGGCGGTCAGGCGGCGCTGACCGAGATAGTAGTCGTCCGGCGCCGGCGGCTTGTAATTGGTCAAATTGAGAATGCCGACATCGACCGCGGCCAGCACCACCTTGGCGTCCTCGCCGGGATTGAGGCCACCGAGCTTGACCGGGATCTTCAGCGTCGAGCCCGGCCGCACCAACGCGGGCGGCGACAGTTCGACGGCAAGCGTGCGCGCCTTCTTGTCGATGCCGAACCATTTCAGCCCGATCGCGCGGCCGGGCATGCGCCCGGCGGCGACATCGAGCGGACGACGCAGCGTCGTCATGACATAGGCGCCGGTGCCCCAATCCTTGCCGACGGCGAGCTTGACCTGCTGGGTGCCCTCCTTGACGTCGACGCTTTGGGTGGTCAGCAGGCGGTCGCCAAGCACATAGACCGTCAGCTTGCCTGATGTGCGCGCATTGACCGACACCGTCATGGTGTCGCCGGATTGATATTCCGGCCTGTCGATCGAGGTTTCCAGCAGATCGGGCGTGTCGGCGCTGCCGTCGGAATACCAGCCGACGTCGAACTGCACCGAGGTGACGGGACCGTCGGCGTCGGTCGATTTCACGTCGAGCCGGTAGCGGCCGGGCTGCGGCTGGAAGGTCAGGCGCATCGGCTTGTCGGCGGCAAGATTGACGTCGCCATCGGCAACGCGGCGGGTCGACTTGACCGGCTCATACTGCCAGGACGAGTTCTGCCGGTACCACTGGTAACGCGACTCCAGCTTCAACAGCTCGTAGCGCAGCCCGTTGCGCGGCAGCTGCTTGCCGTCGGGCGCGACGAACACGACGTCGAACTCGGCCTTGTCGCCCTCGGCCACGCTCTTGTCGCCGAACAGCGGCTTGACGCCGATCAGCGACGCGGCCGGCGCGACCGGCAGTACGATCTTGCGCTCCACCGAGCGTCCGCCGGTCTCCGCCATGCGGATGTAGATCTGGGCCTCCTGTGGCCGGGTCGAGGTCGGCACCTTCTCGAGCTTCACCGGGAACGTCGCCGCGCCGTTGGCATCGGCCTCCGGCAGGTCCTCGATCGGGGTCCGCTCGTTGCTCGCGGTCTGCTCGTCGTCGACGCCGAACTGATAGCCGACATAACCGGGCCGGCCGTTCGCCGCGGGCGCCACCAGCATGTCGCCCTCGAGCTGCAGGCCCGAGGCCGGCGCGCCGTAGAGGAAGTGGCCGGAGACCTGAAGTTCCACTGGAACTTCAGCTTTGATCACCTTCTCCTTGCTGGTCAGATCGAATTCGACCCGTTCGGGGATGTAATCCTCGACCATGAAGGTGGTCTCGCCGACCGACGAGCCCTTCGGATCGGTAAAGACGCGGACGCGCCAGGTGCCGGTCGGCACCGCAGAGTTCAACGCCACCGCCAGCATCCGGCCGCCGGCGCCCTGGTCGGGCAGCACGGCGCGGCGGAATTCGACGCCGTCGGGGCGCTCGATCACCATGGTCAGCGGCGTCCCGGTCAGGGCATTGCCCTGCCCGTCGCGCAGCAGCGCGGTCAGATAGACGGTCTCGTTGGAGCGGTAGACGCCACGCTCGGCGTAGACGAAGGCGTCCGCGCCGGCCGGGATCGCCCGGCCCGCGACGCCGCGGTCGGTGAGGTCGAACGCATTGGTCTTCAGGCTCAGGAAGGCGTAGTCGGCCTTCTCGCCCATGACAGTCAGCAGCGCCGGTGACAACCCGCCCTCGCCACGGGCCAGGCCTTGCTCGAACAGCACGTGGCCGGCGGCATCGGTCTTGCGGGTGGCCAGGATCTCGTTGTTGCGGGCGACCAGCTTCACGTCGGCGTTGGCGACCGGTTCGGTCGAAGCCAGCGAGTTGACGAAAACGTGGATACCGTCATTGCCGGAGAAGGCCGACAGGCCCATGTCCGAGACGATGAACCATTGCGTCGCCAGCGTGCCGTCGTCGTCGGTGCCCGGTCCCTTGGCCGCGGCGGTCATGACATAGACACCAGGCTGCAGGTCGCCGAGCGCCTGGTCGACCGGAAACGCCGTGACGACGTCCTGGTTCAGCGTGGTCGCTGTCGCAAGCTCGCCGGACCACACCTTGACGCCGCGCTGGTCGCCGAGATCGGAGAGCTGATAGCGGCTCAGCGTGCTCTGGAAGTCGCTGTCGATGACCGTGTTGATCAGGTTGCGGTCGCCGATCCGGAAGACGTCGACCTTGACCGCCGGCGTGTTGACGCTGACCACCGGGATACCGCGCTGTCCGGTCCGCGGCAGCACATAGGCCCGCCCGGTGAACCGCACGAACGGCTTGCGGTCGCGGACATAGATGTTGAACTCGGCCGATTTCGGCAGGGTCTCCTTGACGGTCGAAGGCAGGCCGGCGCGCAGATTGATGTTGTAACGCTCGCCGTGCTTCAGCCCGTCGACGCAGAGCTGCTGGCCTTCCGCCGACAAGGCCGGTTTGTCGGTGCCGGCGAGCGCCAGATAGGGCGCGAAGTCGACGCGCTTGGCGAGTTCCTCTGAGAACTGGAAGCAGGCGCGCGGCGAGGCCGCGTCGGAATCGACGGTATAATCGAGCAGGCGGAAACCGTGCTCGTCGCGCATCTTCTCGTACTGGCCGCGGACATCGGCGACCTCGCGCATGTCGAGCGACAGCCGCAGGCTGTCCAGCGCCGGGCGCCACAGCTTGCGCTCGGCAAGCGCTTTGCCGAGCACGGCGAGCGCGTCCGCCTCCTCGCCCGCATTGCCGGCGCGCTGATAGGCGATGTAGGCGGCGGTGGAGGCGCGCTCCATCAGGAAGGTCTGCTCGCTTGAGCTGGCCGAACGGATCTGGAAGACCGTCCTGGCGAGCCGCAGCCAGTTGGCGCCGTCCTCCGGCGTGGTCGCCGCGATCTGGCCGAGGATCGTGAGCCCGCCGCGGAAATCATTGCGCCTGAAGGCGGCGTCGGCGTCGGTGCGCAGGGTCGCGGCCGATTTGTTGACCGCGCCGGCCTCGCTCTTGATCTGGGCTTCCAACTTGATCGCGGAATCGGCGAGATCGTCGCGCTTGAAGGCCTTGTCCGCGGCCTGGGCGCTCACCAGGGCGAGCAGCAGCGTGGCGCATATCGTGGCGGCACGAACCAATCCGATCATGATGGAGCTCCTGAACGCCCCGCGGTCGAACGCCGCGTTGGGGCCAAAAAATGCGCGAAAAGGTGACGGAGTGAAGGCGCGGACATGAACGGACGAAAACGTCGCAGATCGCATTGCCGACATTCCTTTGACCAGCCCCCGGCGGCAGCGTCGCGCGGCGCGACGGGCTGGACAGGCCAACGCAGGGCGGGTCCCTGCTCGCCTTTGTCGCTCGACCACAAAAATCGGTTCGGCCGGACTTGGCGGAAAGGCGGATTTTTCATATTGGCGGTGCTACAAGGCCGCCACGGTCCCGTAGCTCAACTGGATAGAGTAGCGGATTTCTACTCCGCGGGTTGCAGGTTCGAATCCTGCCGGGATCGCCAGACGGCTTTTCCTGATAATGATTTCAATGACTTATCGGCACTTTTGCCTAACTTATCGGATGGGTTAGGCAATTTCTTATCGAAACCGTTTTGCAGTTTCGCCATGGCCGCAACGGCCAATTTCTTCTTCGCCGCCTCGCGGCAGTACCGCTCGATTTCGCGGATGTCGGTGTGGCCGGTAATGGACATGATTTCGAGCGCGCTGCATCCCGCCTCGGCCAATCGACGGCATGCGGCCTTGCGGACGCCGTGCGGGCTCGAGCCTTCTGGCAAGCCAGCGTCACCTGCAGCTTCGCTAATCCAACTGGAAAACGCCTTCTCGCTGCGCGCGCGGCCGTACATGGTTGCAATGAAGGCCGGGCCGTCCTTCGGGCAGTCGGCGATGTAGCGCGCCAGATCCGCGTGCACCGGAATGCAAAGCTCAACGTGGCCTTGGCTCTTTTTGGTGCTGATAGCGAACCCGTCTTTCGTGAAGTGCTGCCAGCCAAGCCGCACGGCATCAGAGCGCCTGAGGCCGGTGTGTAGCAGCACATCGAAGGCAAGTCGCAACGGCGTGCCAACCTTGTGCTGCTTTCTAAATTTGGTGATGTCTTCCTCAGTCCAAGTGCGGTGGCCTTTGGTTTTTAGCTTCACGCGCTTGGCCACAACGACCGGATTGTCGCTGCGCAGGCCAGCCGAAACCGCGTAATCCATCACGGCCTTGAGGCGTTTGCGAAAGTTGGACGCGGCCGAAGGCGTGTCGGCCATCTCGTCAATGATAATGTTGATATTCTTCGGCTGCATGGTGGCAATCGGGCCGTCGCCATGCCTCTCAACGAATCTATTCAGCACGCCGCTGTAAACGTCCTGCGTGCTCTTCGCCAAACCCTTGAATTCAGTTGAGCGGTAATAGCCGTTGACGGCGGCGGCAATAGAGCCAGCCTTGACGCGCCTCACGGCAGGCGTCTCTTCACCGCCCATGGCCGCGCGGTATGCCGTCCAAAATTCCTCGGTGTACAGCGGCGCCGGTAAGGCAAGTTGAGGCTTGCCCGGCCGTCGCAAATAGACACGGGGCTTCCCGTGCCTATCCAGATATTCATTCACATATTTCGGTTTGCGCTGGCGCAATGCTGTTCCCAGTAATCGTTTTCATTGGCGACAGCGGGTGCCTTGCCGTCAAACAAGGAGTCTAGTTCGTGTCGGTCCCACAGCAAAACGCCCAGCATTTGCCTGGGAGCCGGGATTGCGCCCGCCTCTCGCTGCTTATCGAAATGGCTCGGGCTGATGCCGAGATATCGCGCCGCGTCTGTACGGCGTAGGCCGCGAGGGACGATGCCCCCGCGTTGATTATCGTTGGCAGAACTGGGCAAGAGCGTGCCCCTAAGAAAATTGCTCTGCTTACCTCGCCGGCTAAGGCCAGCGCACAGGTGGGTTAGTTGGC